>JANPKQ010000342.1:0-4737 GCA_031426115.1 Gemmatimonadaceae bacterium
AACGTCGTCGTCCCGACGATCGCGAACCCCGCGCGCCGGTAGAACGCCTGGGGACGGAGCGCCTCCTGCCAGACGGAGAGCCAGATGAGGTCTCCGCCCATGGCCCGAGCCTCGCCCTCGCAGCCCGCCATCAGCAGCTGGGCGAGCCCGGCGCCGTGCCACGCGGCGTCCACGTAGAAGCGGACGATCTCGATCGGTGTCGTGCCGATGACGCCGGGCGGCCGATTGCCGGTCGTCGCGCGCATGTGCGCGTAGCCGGCCGGCGTGCCGTCGGCCGATTCGACCATGAGGACGCGCACGAGCGGGCCGGCGAGCTCGCGCTCGAATCGCTCCGGATCGAAGGAGCGGGCGAGATAGCGACTGAGCTCCGGCTCGGGATGCGTCGGACCATAAGCCTGGATGAAGAGTCGCGCTCCGAGCTCCGCGACCGTCGTCGCATCCTGAGGCGTGCATCGACGGACGGTGCACGACGACGCCGCGTGGACCTTGGCTGGCATTTCGGATCGTACGCGGGGGCAGTGCACGTCGATAGGGGTGCGCGCGACGAGACCCACCGTCACCCTGGTTCGACGTACCACCGCTCGTGGGCGAACACATTTCCGCACGCTGGACACGCAGTCCAGGGGAACCTGGCTCCGCAGCCCGGACATTTCGCGGCGGTCGCGAAGGTGTTCCAGACGTGTCCGCACCCGTCGGGGCTGCACACCCACACGTCGTACGGCGTCGGGCGATAGTGGCAGCCGGGGCACTCGACTAAACGTGGGTCTCTCACGACCGGGCCTCTCTGCTTCTGACAACTCCGAACATGGTGTTCGACCAATCGAGTCGAACGGCAGTTCGGAGTGGACAGATGCACAGTTGACAGAGGCACAGTGACATACCGGGGCGTCAGCTTCTCATGTGCGCCCGAAGGAACGTCCCGGTGTGTGACGCCTTGCACGCGGCGATCTCCTCGGGCGTCCCGGTCACCACCACCTCGCCGCCACCGTGGCCGCCTTCGGGGCCGAGGTCGATGACGTGGTCCGCGGTCTTGATGACGTCGAGGTGATGCTCGATGAGCAGGACGCTGTGGCCGGCATCCACGAGCCGGTTCAACGATCCGAGGAGCCGCTCGATATCGGCGAGATGCAGCCCCGTCGTTGGCTCATCCAGGATGTAGACCGTGTGCTTCGATCGCTGCAGCCTGCTGAGCTCCGTCGCGATCTTGATCCGCTGCGCCTCGCCGCCGGAGAGCGTCGTCGCCGACTGTCCCAGGGTCAGATAACCGAGCCCGAGCTCGCTGAGCACGTCGATCTTCCGGCCGATCGTCGGCTCCGCCGCGAAGAACACCGCACCCTCCTCGACGGACATGTTCAGGATGTCGTCGATCGTCTTCCCGCGGACGGCGACCTCCAGCGTCTCGCTGTTGAAGCGCGCGCCCTTGCACGCGCCGCACGTCACCTCGACGTCCGGCATGAAATAAAGCTGCGTCGTGATGACCCCTTCGCCCTGGCACTCCTCGCAGCGCCCACCCTTGACGTTGAAGCTGAACCGTCCCGCCTTGTAGCCGCGCTCCAGGGCGAGCGGCGCACGCGTGAAGAGATCGCGGATCGCGTCGTAAAAGCCGATGTACGTCGCCGGATTCGATCGGCTGTTGCGGCCGATCGGCGACTGGTCGATGCTGACGACGCGATGAACATGCTCCAGTCCCTCGACGCCATCGTGGTCGCCGGGAAGGGTGCGGGTATCGACGAGCCGCTTCCAGAGCGCCTTGTACAACACCTCGTTGATGAGGCTGCTCTTCCCCGAGCCAGACGCCCCGGTGATCGCGACGAGCATTCCCAGCGGGACCGTGACGTCGATTGACTTGAGGTTGTTCTCGCGCGCGCCGCGCACGACCAGCGACCGGCCATTCCCCGCACGACGCTTCGTCGGCGTTGCGATCGACCTCCGCCCGGAGAGGAACTGGCCAGTGGGAGACGCCTTGCACGCGAGCACGTCCTTCACGCTTCCCTGCACGACGACGGTGCCGCCATGCACGCCGGGACCGGGGCCCATCTCGACGATGTGGTCCGCGGCCCGGATCGTATCCTCATCGTGCTCGACGACGATGACGGTGTTCCCGATGTCGCGAAGCCGCTCCAGCGTCCCGATCATCTTCACGTTGTCCTTGGGATGCAACCCGATACTCGGCTCATCCAGCACGTAGAGCATGCCCATGAGCCCCGAGCCGATCTGGGTGGAGAGACGGATCCGCTGCGACTCGCCTCCCGAGAGCGTACCTGAGCGGCGATTGAAGTTGAGGTAATCGAGGCCGATGCCGAGCAGCAGCTCGAGTCGCCCGCGAATCTCGCGGAGCACCTGACGCCCGGCGTCCGCGCCGCGTCCGGTTGGCTTGATCTTTCCAAGAAACTCATGAAGCTCATCGAAGTGGAGCTGCCCAAAGTCGTGAATCGTCCTGCCGCCGACGGTGAACAGCAGCCGCGTGGCCCGCAGCCGCGCGCCGGCGCAGTCGGGACAGGTGTGCTCGACCATGACCCTGTCGAGCCAGGCCTCCATCCCCGAGCTCGCTTCCCCGCGCTGGCGGTAGCGCCGGTAGTAACGCTCGATCCGACGTGCGATCCCGTGGAAGCCGGTCTCGGCCCCCGACTTCACCTCGCGCGCGCCCTTCGCCTCCGGCGGCTGCACCAGCGTCAGCTTGCGCCCCTCGATGCCGTTCAGCACCGCTTCCCTCGCCGACGCAGCGAGTCCCTCCCACGGCGTATCGAGCGAGAAACCGACATCCTTCGCGAGGCTGTACATCACGACGCCATCCCACGTATCGGGATTGTACTTGTACGCCTCGCGCACGAAGCAGCCGCCACGGATGCTCCGCTTCGGGTCGGGGACGAGCAGCTCGGGGTGCGTCTGCTTGTGGACGCCGAGTCCCCCGCAGGTGCGGCAGGCGCTCTCGGGAAGGTTGAAGACGAAGTATTCCGGCCGGATCTCGCCGTAGACGAAGTGGTGCGTGGGGCTGCACACCGCCCCGTAGAACTTCTCCGCCGCTGCCTTGCCAAGGCCCTTGACGATCTGCAACTGTAGCAGGCCCTCGCCGATGAGCAGCGTGTTCGCGATGCCCGCCTTTATTGCCTTCTCGTGCTTCCTGCCAACGATGAGCCGGTCCACGACCGCATCCATGTCGCGCACTTCGGCCTCGTCCAGCTCGAGATTCTCGGCGAGATCCACCGGCTTGCCATCGATGATGAGCCGACGGCAGCCATTCTTCCGCGCTTCCGTCAGGACGACGTCGAGCTCTTCGCCGTAGATGCGAAAGAGCGGCGCCCGCAGCTCGATCTCCGTCCCCTCCGGAAGCGAGAGAATCGACTCCAGGATCTGGCTCGCCGTCCGGCTTGGCGTCGGCTCGCCGGTGCGGGGGCAGTGCGGCTCTCCGATCGTTGCGAACAGGAGGTTCAGGTAGCTCGCAATGTCGGTCATCGTCCCGACCGTCGAGCGCGGGTTGCTGGCGATCGTCTTCTGCTCGATCGAGATCACCGGCGACAGGCCGAAGACAAAGTCCACGTCGGGCTTCGCGACCTGCGACACGAACCGCTTCGCGAACGTGGACAGCGACTCCATGTAGCGCCGCTGCCCCTCGGCGTAGATCGTGTCGAAGGCGAGGGAGGATTTCCCCGATCCCGACAGCCCGGTGACGACGATGAGCTGATCCCGCGGGATCTCGACCGCGATGTTCCTGAGGTTATGGACGCGTGCGCCCTGCACGGCGATCGTCGTGCGCGGCGCGGGCCGGGCTGCGGGTTTTCTCTTCATCGCGGATCGATCCCGTGGGCGATGCCGTCTGGCGAAGCCCACCCTTCGGGCGCTATCGTTAGTGCCTGTACACACTTCATCAGGGAGACTCCACCATGCGTCGCCTATCGTGTTCAGTGCTCGCTGTTGCTGCGCTCGTTTTCGCCCCGCGCGTCAGTCTTGCCCAGGCTGCCGCGGCGGCTCCACCCATGGACGCGTCCCGCTCCATCGCCGGCGGCGGCATCTCCGTACCCGGCTGGATGGGACGGATCGATGCCAGTGAGGCTGCGAAGGGACTGGCGCTGGGCAGTGCAAAACTGGCCGCCGAGGGCAAGGATTTTCGCGTCACTACCGGCCCCGCGGTGATCTACTGGAACCCGGCTAACAAGGCGAGCGGCGACTACACCGTCAAGGCGACGTTCAAGGAGCCGATGTACATGAACCTGAACGGCCACCCGCATCCCTACGGGATCGTCATCGCGGGCAACGATCTCGACTCCGACGAGCAGAGCTACCTGTACTGCGCCGCCTACGGCAACGGCAACTTCATCGTCCGCGGCTTCGGCCCCGCCAGCTTCCAGCTGAACGGCGGCCGTGGGGCGCCCCACGCCTCGGTGAACAAGGCGGCGGCGAAGGGCGAGCCGGTGACGCAGGAGATCGCGGTGTCGGTGAAGGGCGACAAGGTGGAGTGCGCGATCAACGGCACGGTGGTCGGCAGCTATCCGAAGGCCGATGTCGTCGCGGCGGGGAAGCTCAAGTCGACGGATGGGCTGTATGGGGTGCGGTTCGGGCACAATACGGAAGCGATCGTGAGCGGGCTGACGGTTACCAAGCCTTAGCTTTTCGTGGGGAGAGGAAGCGCCCGCCGGGATTCTCCCGGCGGGCGCTTTGTCGTTGGGGGAGGCGAAGGGCGGAACCGATGCAGGGCGTCGACAGCGACATCGGGCAAGTGAGGGGCGTGAAACAGTACGT
>JANPKQ010000343.1:0-17485 GCA_031426115.1 Gemmatimonadaceae bacterium
CCCTCGTCCTGCTCGTCGGAGCCGGGTTGCTCATCAACAGCCTCGTGAGGCTGATGCGCGTTGATCCCGGTTTCGAGTCGCGGAACCTGTTGGCCGTTCGGCTCGTCCTGCCGGCGGATCGCTATGTCGAGGACGGCGCCACGGGGGCGTACTACGACCGCGTCATGAACCGGGTTGGCGGCCTCCCCGGAGTGACGAACATTGCGGCGGCATGGTCGATCCCCTTCGGCGACTATCTGGCGAGCACGGGCATCACCATCGAGGGGCAACCGACGTCCATGGCGGACCGGCCGCTCATCACGCTGCTCCCGTTCCGCGGCGATTACTTCGCCACGATGAAGATGCGCCTCATCGAGGGGCGGCTCGTTGGCGATGCGGATCTCGCGGACGGGCCACCCGTCGTCGTCATCAACGAGGCGATGGCAAAGCGATTCTGGCCGGGGCAGAGCGCGGTTGGAAAGCGGTTTCGCCGCGGGTCGCCGGAGGAGAATCGGCCGTGGGTCACGATTGCCGGCGTCGTTGCGGATGTAAAGGAAGCGCTCGACACCGTGCCGGGGCTGCAGGGATACTGGCCCCATGCACAGATGGCGTGGGCGCGCGACATGGCTCTTGTGATCCGCACGGCGGGCGACCCGCTCGCGCTCATTCCTGCCGTGCGAAACGAGATTCGTGCGGCCGACCGTGACGTGCCGATCGTCAGCGCGACGACGATGCAGGACCTGATGGCGGATTCGGTTTCCGAGCCGCGCTTCCGCACGATGGTCGTGCTCTCGTTCGCCGGCGTGGCATGCCTGCTCGCCCTTGTCGGGATCTACGGCGTGATGGCGTTCGTCGTCGCCGAACGGACTCACGAGATCGGCGTGCGCATGGCGCTCGGGGCTGCACAGGGCGGTGTCCTGCGCCATGTGCTCGGACAAGGGCTGCGGCTGACGGCCATGGGGATCGTGCTTGGGCTGCTAGGGGCATTCATTGCGACACGGGCCATCCAGGCGATGCTCTTCGGGATCGGCGCGCTGGATCCGCTGACGTACGTGCTCGTCGTGATGATCCTGGCGACGGTGGCGATGGTGGCGTGCTGGGTTCCCGCGAGACGCGCGAGTCGCGTGGATCCACTGGTGGCGCTCCGCGGGGACTAGCCTTCGACGTCCACTGCTACTGGACGCGCCGGGGGGGTATCGGCGAAGATTCTGGCTTCCTGGTTCTCCCGCGGTGATTGTCGCGGAGCGCCACCCTTCCGGAGATCTTCCATGATTCGCATGTCCCGCACTCGTGTCACCGCGATGTTCCTCGCGGTGATGCCATATCTCGCGGCGTGTTCGTCCTCGCAGACCGCGTCGTCGGCGGCGACGCAGGCGGCCACGGCGACGTCCGTGCAGTTGCCGGAAGGCGACGCCGCGGGCGTGCCATCGAGGACGGGACTCGTCGTCTCGACATCGTCGATCGCATCCAATGTCGGTGCCGACATCCTC
Organism: Gemmatimonadaceae bacterium; assembly: GCA_031426115.1. GTDB lineage: Bacteria > Gemmatimonadota > Gemmatimonadetes > Gemmatimonadales > Gemmatimonadaceae > JANPKQ01. Next base: position 1,470 of record JANPKQ010000343.1, read on the forward strand.
CACCGCGGTGGTAATGCCGTGGACGCGGCGGTCGCGACGGCCTTCGCGCTCGCGGTGACGCACCCGACGGCGGGCAACATCGGCGGAGGCGGCTTCATGGTCGTGCGCCTCGCGAACGGCGAGACGGCGGCGATCGATTATCGCGAGAAGGCTCCGCTTGCATCCACGCCGACGATGTATCTCGACTCGACCGGCAAGATCGATCGCGGGCTCACGGCAGCCGGCTACCTTGCGCCGGGCGTGCCGGGCACCGTTCGTGGGATGGAGGTCGCGCACAAACGCTTCGGGAAGTTGCCGTGGCGTGACGTGGTGATGCCGGCGGTCGAGCTGGCGGAGAAGGGCTTCGTGATGACGGACGGGTTCGCGCGCGGGCTGAATTCCGAGGTCAACGGGCGGATGAGCCGGTTCCCGGCCTCGGTCGCCGCGTACGGCAAGCCGGGTGGCGGACAGTGGGCAGGGGGAGAGCGCCTCATCCTCACCGACCTCGCGAAGACGCTCCAGGCGATCGCGACGAACGGCGCGGATGGTTTCTACAGCGGCTGGGTCGCCGACGCGATCGCCGATGACATGCGGGCGAACGGCGGGATCATCACGCGGGCGGATCTCGCCCAGTACGAGGCGAAGGTGCGCGTGCCGGTGAAGGGGATGTATCGCGGACACGAGATCATCTCGATGCCGCCGCCGAGCTCGGGCGGCGTCGCGATGATCCAGATGCTCAACATCCTCGAGAACTTCGACCTCAAGGCGCAGGGCCGGAACTCGCCCGAGACGATGCACCTGATGATCGAAGCGATGCGCCGCGCCTTCCTCGACCGCGCGCGCCACCTCGGCGATCCCGACTTCAGCGACATTCCCGTCCAGCGGCTCACGTCGAAGGAGTACGCGAAGACGCTCGCGCAGGGCATCGACCGGTCGCGTGCCTCGAGCAGCATCGAGCTCGGGAAGGACATCGTGACGGTCGCCGAGTCCGAGAGCGAGGAGACGACGCACTTCTCAGTGATCGACAAGGATGGGAACGCGGTTGCGAACACCTACACGCTCGAGGGCGGCTACGGCTCCCACGTCGTCGTGAAGGGCGCCGGCTTCATTCTCAACAACGAGATGGGCGACTTCAACAAGAAGCCCGGGGAGACGAACACCGGCGGCGACATCGGAACGCCGGCGAACCTCATCGCGCCAGGCAAGCGGATGCTGAGCTCGATGACGCCGGCGATCGTGACGAAGGATGGGAAGGTCCTTCTCATCACCGGCTCACCGGGTGGACGGACGATCATCAACACCGTGTTCGACATCGTCCTCAACGTCACCGAGTTCGGGATGAACGCGCGAGAGGCTGTGGACGCACCGCGGATGCACCATCAGTGGCTGCCGGACAACACGACGATCGAGGCGAACGCGGTTCCCGAGGCGACGCTCGAGCGGCTCCGGCAGATGGGCCACACCATCCGGATGCAGGGAGGGCAGGGGGACGGGCATACGATCCTCGTCGATCCGAAGACCGGCATCGCGTATGGGGCGAACGACAAGCGGAGCCGGGACTCGAAGGCATCGAAGTAGGCGCGGTCGCCCGCGGTGCCGAATAGGGGATCCTAACTGACGCCGTTCCCGCCGCTGTGGTGCCTCTGGCAACTTCGAACTCGATCTTAATACGGCTGGACGCCGGGTCGCTCCTCGATCCGGCGTCTTTCGTTGTACGCCAGTTCGCCAGCTGGTACACCGGGGTCCCACCCCTATTGCTGGCTTGCAACCTGCGGAACACGACTTAGACTCAGTTGTTACCGGCGATCCGTACCCATGGCGGGTAACCCTTCGGCCGGCGAAAGCGACGCCGTTCTCCCCCCAGTGCGCACGACTGCGTCACTGGCGCGAGAGCCTTTTTCACGGCGTCACGCCCCTACCCAGGAGAGGTCCCATGAACTTCGCTCGTTCAACCATTTGGCCACGCGCATTCGTTCGGGCGTTGGCGGTGCTGACGCTCGGCGCGACGGTCGTCGCGGCGCAGCAGCAGGCAACGCTGACCGGCCGCATCGTGGACACCCAGACCGGCAGTCCCGTCGCCGGCGCCCTCGTCAACGTCGTCGGCACGAACCTCGGGCAGCACACCAACGCCGAGGGGCGGTTCAGCGTCCGCGGCGTGCCTGCGGGCGCGCAGCGCGTTCGCATCCTGCGGATCGGCTACGCCGAGCAGGTCCAGCCAGTGACTATCACGGCTGGTGCAGAGACGACGCTCGACGTCCGGCTCCAGGCGGTGCTCACCCAGCTGTCGCCAGTCGTCACGACGGCGACGGGCGAGCAGCGGCGCCTCGAAGTGGGCAATGCCGTCGGTCAGATCGATGCCGCGACGATCGTCGAGACCTCGCCCGTCGCGAACATCAGCGACCTGCTGACGGCCCGGGCGCCGGGCGTGCAGGTCCTGTCGGGCGGCGCGACCGGGACCGGTGCGCGCGTGCGTATCCGTGGCACCAATTCCCTGTCGCTGGCGAACGATCCCGTCTACATCGTGGACGGCGTTCGCATCGAAGCCTCCTCGACCGGCATTCGTGCCCAGTCGATCGGCCTGGGCGGCTCGCAGGGAAGCCGGCTCAACGACTTGAACCCGGAAGAGATCGAGGACATCCAGGTGCTCCGCGGCCCGTCGGCGGCGACGCTTTACGGGACCGATGCGGCAAATGGAGTCATCGTCATTACGACGAAGCGCGGCCGTGCCGGTGCGCCGCGGTGGAATGCGTACGTGGAGCAGGGTGGCATGAGCTACCTCCAGGACTTCCCGGATAATTACACCGCCTTCGGAAAGACAGCGACGGGCACCGCTGCCACCACCTGCTACGTCTCCAATGTCGTGTCGGGTGCATGCGTTCGCGACAGCATCGCGACGTTCCAGCCGCTCAACAACGGCGAGACGACGATCTTCGGGAAGGGCTATCGGCAGCAGTACGGGCTGCAGCTCTCCGGCGGGACGGAGATGATCCGCTACTTCCTGTCGGGTGAGTTCGAGGGCGAGAAGGGGATTCTCAAGCTCCCCGATTTCGAGCGCAAGCGCCTGAACGCGGCAAACAAGGAAATTCTCGACTACGTCAACCGGCCGAACACGCTGGAGCGCAAGACGGGTCGTGCGAACCTCACCCTGTCACCGACCCAGAAGCTCGACCTCGGCATCAACGTGGGGTACACCCAGACGTTCCAGCAGCTGCCCAACCTCGATAACAACCTGTTCAGCCCGGTTGCGCAGGCGTTCTTCGGGACGGGGGTCCGGACCACCACTCCAACGTCTACTGGTGCGGTGCTCAACGGTTACCAGAACTTCACGCCCGGCGACATCTTCGAGGAGTCGTACCAGCAGTCGATCAATCGCGTCATCACGAGCGCCACGGCGAACTTCCGTCCGTTCAACTTCCTCGAGACCCGCGGAAATTTCGGACTGGATTTCACCGGTGGGCGCGAGACCGATCTTTGCCGCAAGGCGACCTGTCCCGACAACGGCACGACCCGTCAGGGATTCTCGCTCGACGATCGCCGGCAGATCTTCCAGTACACGGCTGACGTGGCAGGCACGGCCAGATTCCAGCCAGCCCAGTCGCTCGGCAGCGCAACGACGGTCGGCGTGCAGTACTTCGCCAACCGTCTCGAGCGGGCCCGCTCGACCGGAACGACCCTTCCGCCGGGTGGCACTGCGCCGGCCTCAGGCTCGGTTCCGACGGTCGCTTCGACCACCGACGAAACCCGGACGCTCGGCGCGTACATCGAGGAGGCCGTGAACTGGCGCGAGCGCCTCTTCGTCACCGGTGCCCTTCGCTACGATGACAACAGTGCGTTCGGCTCGGATTTCAGCGGCGTCGTCTATCCCAAGGCGTCCCTGTCATGGATCGTGTCGGAGGAAAGCTTCTTCCCGGTCGCCTCGTGGCTGAACAGCTTCCGGGTCCGGGCTGCCGTCGGACAGTCGGGCGTCCGCCCGGGCACGAACGACGCCCTCCAGTTCCTCACCGCGGGCCCGACGGCGACGGCGCGCATCAACTCCGCGGATAACCCGGGGCTCGTCGTCTCGTCGCCGGGCAATTCGGCGCTCGAGCCAGAGACGACGACAGAGTATGAAGCCGGTCTCGATTGGGAGATGTTCGCCAATCGCGTCAGCCTCGAGCTGACGTATTACAACAAGACCTCGGCTCAGGCGCTCATCGCGCGCGTCCTTGCACCCTCCGGCGGAACGGGCGCCACAACGCAGTTCGAGAACCTCGGCGCTGTGACGAACAAGGGTGGCGAAGCGCTCCTCAACGCGCGGGTCATTCAGCGTGCGTCCTTCGGCTGGGATGTCGGGCTCTCGGGATCGTACAACAGCAACAAGCTCGTGGACCTTGGCGGGGTGCCGCCGCAGATCGGTGCGACGGTGCAGCAGCGCGCCGGCTATCCGCTCAATGGCTACTGGCAGCGGAAGTACACCTACGACGATGCGAACAACGACAGGATCATCTCGGCGGCGGAGATCACCGTCGAGGACTCCGCGACGTTCGTCGGCTCGTCGATTCCGAAGACCGAGATCGTCTTCACGAATGGCTTCGACTTCCTGAACGGCCGCCTGCGTCTCCAGGCGCTCGTGGACTACAAGGGCGGGCACTATCTCTACAACAACACCGAGCGCTTCAAGTGCGTGGATGCCAGAAACTGCCGTGGCCGCCACGATCCGAGTGCTTCGCTCTTCGAGCAGGCGCGCAGCGTCGCGGCGACGGAACACCCGGCGCGCACACTGGTCGGATTCATGGAAAAGGCGGACTTCGTTCGCTTTCGTGAAATCTCCCTCACGGCCGACGTTCCGGACCGGTGGGCGAGCCGCGCGTTGCGCGCACAGGGCGTCAGCATGACGCTCTCCGCCCGCAACCTCGGCACGATCACCGACTACACGGGCATCGATCCCGAGAGCTCCTACGGACAGGCCGACGTGCCGAACGATTTCCTCACGCTTCCGCCGCCGACGTACTTCACGTTCAGGATGAACATCCGCTACTAGCCATCGTCGAGCGGCGTCCTCCCGGACGCCGCCCTGCCACTTTATCGAAAACGGGGATTTCCCTTCAAATGATCACATCAATGCCGAAAGGCGTATCTCGAGCTGTGGCGTGCGCGGGTATCGCGCTGCTTGCAGCCTGTTCTCCGGACGACCTTCTGACCGTCACCGATCCGGACATCATCGACCCGAGCGCCGTCCGCGATACAGCGGGTGCCTCGGCACTCCGCGTCGGCGCGATCGCGCGTTTCAACATCGCGACGAGCGGGGCCGAGAGCATGTTCCTCTACTCGGGGCTGCTTGCCGACGAGTTCCGATCGAGCGACACATTCTCCCAGCGGGACGAGACTGACCAGCGTCGTGTCCAGACGAGCAACGCGAACATCAACACCGCGCTGCGCGACGTCAATCGCGCGCGCGTCTCGGCACTCCAGGCGGCTCAGGGCCTGGCGGAGTTCTCGCCCACGAGAAAGGGCGAGCTGGCGGAGATGTTCTTCGTCCAGGCATTCACCGAGAATATGCTCGGCGAGCACTTCTGCAGCGGCATTCCCTTGAGCACCCCGCTCGAATTCGGTGAGCCGCTGACGACGGTTCAGGTGTTCGAGCGTGCCCTCGCCCACGCGGATTCCGCCCTCGCGGTCGCCGCAATGGACACTGTCCCGGCACTCTCGCGGTCGATCGCCAATGCGGCCTCCGTCATCAAGGGCCGTGTACTGCTGAACCTCAACAGGCACGCCGAGGCAGGGGTTGCGGCTGCACGAGTCCCGCTCACCTACCAGTACGTCAACGAGCAGTCCCAGTCCAGCCGCGATAACGCCATCTGGTCGTTCAATTTCAATGCGCGCCGCTACACCGTCGTGGACCGCGAGGGTGGCAACGGGATCAACTTCATCTCGGCTGTCGATCCGCGTCTTGTCGTCGATACGGCGGTGCTCAAGGGAGGGTTCGACGGGGCGACCACTCTCTTCCGCCAGAGGCTCTTTCCCACGCGCGACACGCCTTTTGCCGTGGCTACCGGAGTCGAGGCGAAGCTGATTGTCGCCGAGGCGCTGATCAAGGCGGGTAGCGGCGCGGCGGCACTCGATACACTCAACAAGATCCGCGCGGGCGTCGTGAGACTGGAGAACACGGCGAACGCTCCGGTCCTCCCGGCGCTGACGCTGCAGGTCGGCCAGGCCGCGCAGATCGACCAGCTGATGCGTGAGCGCGCGTTCTGGCTGTACGCCTCGGGTCACCGGCTTGGCGACCTCCGCCGCCTCATCCGGCAGTATGGCCGGGGCGCGGAGACCGTCTTTCCGACCGGGGCGTACCACAAGGGCGGCACCTACGGACCGGACGTCAACTTTCCCATCACGCAGGCCGAGGAAAACAATCCGAAATTCAAGGGTTGCCTGAATCGCGACGCGTGATGCATTGAGACATGGCTGACCACTTCGGTCGGCAGGAAACAGCGCCGCCCACGCGATCGACTTGCGTGGGCGGCGTTTTCTTGAATCGGGGCGTCAGCGAGGTGGATCGGGTGGTGGACGCTGGGACCGCCGGGGCGTGTCGAGGGTAGGGAGGGGCGCTCCACGACCCGGCAGAGACCGAGACTTGCAGAAGTCGCGGGGTGCGCCGGTTGGTCGGCGCCTCTGGAAACGGCCAACGGCCGGCGACTCTACGCACCTTGGCAAATCAGACGTGATTCCCTCGTTCCGTACCGAACAGCGCGCCCGGAAAGTGGTTCTCGCCGTGGCGACCGCCGCGGCACTGACTCCATGGGCCGCGCCGCTGGCACAGGTGCCGTTGCCAGAGTTGGAACTCGTTGGCGCGGATACTGTTACGCCTACGACCGCGCTCTCGACCAGCATCCGAGACTGGCAGGTCAGCTACTTCCGCCGCGGGGGGTCCGCCCTCGTCGTGACGGCGTTCGACATCGCCCGCGACAGCGTCTTCTGGCAGTACCTGACGGGCTGGGGGATGCAGAAGTCGAGCACCCTGAAAAGCACGGGCTGGAGCGGGGAGATGACGGCGGTGTCGCGTCCGTCTGCCTCTGACAGCCTCATCCGTGGCGCCAGTGCAACACTCGAGGGCGAGCCCCGCGCCAAGTGGTACGCCTCGCTGGAGATGCCCTGGGATTCGGTGATGATCCGGATCGACCTCAGCGCCCCCGGAGACCCGGGCGCGATGAACCGCCTGGTGCAGGGCGGCGTCACCGGGAAGGCGCAGGTCGTCGTCGGCCCGCCGCGGCAACCCGAGCAGGCGGTCCAGATCTCGGACATCCTCCTGTACGAGCCGGATGAGCGCCAGCCGCCAAGGACCCTCGAGGGGCCGAACGGTGCGCTGTCGCGCGTCCTGGGGAGTACGGCGCTGAGCGGTCGCCAGCGGATGGGCATGTTCTGGGAAGTGTATGGCGTCCCTCAGGGGCTTGGTGCCGAGGCGACCCTTACCGTCATGCGACTTTTCTCGCATGGCGATGTGCGCACCGTCCTCGTCAGCGACACCCCGGAGACGCTGAGCTCGAAGACGATCGCCCGGGTCCAGTGGACGATGCGACTTGGCGGCGACGCGTCGACGATTCTTGCCCAGGGCATGGTGCTCGACGTCGGTTCCCTCGGCGTCGGGCGCCACGCGGCGGTGCTCACCGTGACGGTTCCGGGTCAGGAGCCGGTGATGGTCGTACGCGAGTTCAGGGTCGAGACGCCCGCGACGCGCTAGGCGATATGGTCCGGCGCGGGATGCTGACACGAAGGGCCGGCGAGTTTCGCCGGCCCTTCACGTTCATCCTCGAGCACCTGGGCGCTACATCTTGAGCGGCGGCCTCGTGATCTGCGGCAAGCCGTTCGCTCGCAGCAGTCGGTTCAGTCCGTCGAGATCCCGCCCGTAGATCTGGTTGAGCTTCGCGAGCTGCGTGTCGAGCTGCGCGGAGAGATCGCGGAACACCTCGCTCGACTGCGCCGTCGGCGCCGCCTCGGCGCTCTCGACGATCCCCATCAGCGCGCCGATCTTGTTGTTCAACTTGATCGGATAGTTCAGCGGATCCTGGCTGCTGCGGTTCTTCACCTGATACAGGTCGCCCTCGACCGCCTCGATGTTCTGCTTCAGGGTCTGGCCGGCGCGGACGATCTCGGCATTGTTGTTCGACGCCTTGATGCGCTCCTCGACCTGCGTCTTGATGCTGCGAATCGCGATCACCGACTCGTTCGCCTCGGAGACACGGTCACGCAACTGGATCGCAAGATCGAAGCGCTTCTGGAGGTCGGCGACGGTGACGTTCGGAAGACGCGGATCGATCTTCACTTCGAAGGGCTGGGTCTGGGACTGCCCATCGACGGTGAGGCGCACCTGGTACCGGCCCGGGACCGCGACCGGCCCGTTGGTGCCCGCCGCCCACAGGATCATTCCCGGGAAGGTGGTGAAGCCCGGATACTGGAGGTTCCAGACGAATCGATTGGTGCCGGCGCGCATCGATGCCGCCGGAGGAGCGCCGCCACGGCCGCCGCCCCCTTCCGTCGCTGCAGCGGCGGCGCGCTGGACGGAGTCCGCGCGAATCGAATCAGTGCGCGCCGCGTCGGGTGTGGCCGGACGTGCGGCCTCGGCGCGAGCAGAATCAGCGCGCGCGGCGGCGGGGGTTGGAGTCGGGCGGCCATTGAAGGTGCGGATGACGCGCCCCGATGCATCCATGAAGTCGAGCGTCAGCGCGCGGGGAACACGCTCGAGGTAGTAGTCGACCGTAACGCCGGGGTCCACGCCGCGCGTCGCTGCGGCGGGCGCGAAGAGGTGCACCGGCTTGGCCGATGCGGCGGTGCTGCCGGTCATCGTGAGGATGTCGCCCATCTGCCGAAGGATGCCGATGTTCGGCAGCACCCAGAAGGAACGGCCGTGGGTCGAGATGACGAGGTCGTTGGCCGTCACCGCAATGTCGGAGACCTGGGTGACCGGCAGGTTCAGCGACAGCGGGCGCCAGTTCGCGCCGTTGTTCCACGAGACGCGGACGCCCTTCTCGGTTGCGGCGTAGAGCAGCCCGGGGCGAACCTTGTCCTCGCGAACCGATCGCAGGAACTCGCCGTCCGGGATGCCGTTGGTGATGCGCGTCCACGTGCGCCCGTAGTCGTCGGTGCGGTACAGGTACGGCGCGAAGTCATCGAGCAGGTGCCGGTTGCCGGCGAGGTAGGCGGTGCCTGCCTTGTGCGGCGACGCCTCGATCGTGCTGACGCGCATGTACTCCGGCATGCCCGCCGGCGTCACCTTCGTCCAGCTCTTCCCGCCATCGCGTGTGACGTGCACGACTCCATCATCGGAGCCGGCCCAGATCAGGTTGCGGTCGAGCGATGATGGCTGGAGCGCGAACACCGTCGCGTAGGTCTCGACGCCGGTCTGGTCGAGGGTAATGGCGCCGCCCGATGGACCGAGTGTCTTCGGATCGGCGCGGGTGAGGTCGGGACTGATGCGCTCCCAGCTTGCGCCCTCGGTGGTCGTGCGCCAGACGTGCTGCGACGTCGCGTAGATCACGTTGGGGTCGTGCGGTGAGAAGACGATCGGGAACGTCCACTGCACGCGTTCCTTGATGTCGCTCGCCGAGTAGCCCATCGGGTTGTCCGGCCAGAAGTTCACGGCGCGCGACTGGCCGGTAGCATAGTCGAAGCGGTCGAGCGAGCCGCCGTAGGAGCCGGCGAAGTAGATGTTCGTGTTCGTGGGGTGAGGCGCGACATAGCCGCTCTCGCCGCCGCCCACCGCGAAGAAGACGCCGCCGTTGGTGGCCGAGAGATGATCCCAGCCCGAGCTCGGTACGCAGACGGTGCTGTTGTCCTGCTGGCCGCCGCACGCGAAGTACGGCGTGTGGGCACTGATGCCGAGGCGATAGATCTGCGCCGTCGGATAATCCTGCTCCGTCCATGTACGGCCGCCGTTCACGCTGACGTTACCGCCGCCGTCGTTGGAGTTGATCATCCGCTGGTTGTCGTTCGTCGCGATCCAGAGATCGTGCTGGTCACCGTGCGGCGGACGGAACTGGGTGTCGAACCGCTTGCCGGCGTCGTCGGAGCGATACATGCCCGTGTTGAGGACGTACACGCGATCGCGTACCACGGGGTCCGCATAAATTCGTGTGTAATAAAACGCTCGCTGCCTGAGCTTTCGTTCGTCGTTCGTCATCGTCCAGGTGCGCCCAGCATCGTCGGAGCGGAACACGCCGCCCGAATCCGCCTCGATGATCGCATAGACGCGATTCCCATCGACCGGCGAAACCGCGACGCCGATCTTGCCGAGCATGCCGCGCGGCAGCCCGGCGTTGCGCGAGATGTCGGTCCAGGTGCGGCCGCCATCGGTGGACTTGTAGAGGCCCGAGCCCGGCCCGCCGGACGACATCCCCCACGGCTTGCGCCATGCTTCCCAGAGCGCGGCGTAGACGGTGGTGGGAGTCTTCGGATCGATGACGAGGTCCACCGCGCCCGACTTGTCGTCGCGATAGAGCGTCTTCGTCCAGGTCGCGCCGCCATCGGTGGAGCGGAAGACGCCACGCTCCGGGTTCGGCGCACCGTGGTGCCCGAACGCAGCGACGAACACCTGGTTGCAGTCCGTCGGGTGAATGCGGACGCGAGAGATGTTCTGGGTCTCGCGAAGGCCGCTGTGGCGCCAGGTCTTTCCGGCATCCGTGGACTTGTACAGGCCATCGCCCTGCATGACGTTGCCGCGAAGCTGTGTCTCGCCGGTGCCGATGTAGACGACGTCGGGATTCGACTCGCAGACCGCCACCGCGCCGACCGAGGAGCTTCCGATCTGGCCATCGGTGACCGGCTCCCACGTCGTGCCGCCATCGGTGGTCTTCCAGAGACCGCCGCCGGTCGCGCCGAAGTAGTACTCGAGCGGTCGGCTCGTGCTGCCAGCGACGCCGATCGAGCGGCCGCCGCGGTTCGGGCCGAGGTTGCGCCACTGGAGCGCGGCGAAGAGGGCCGAGTCCGTCATCGGGGCGCCGGCGGTGATCGCTCCGCCCGGTCTCCCCCTTGCGGGGGCGTTCGGTGGCTGGGCGGAGCTGGCGGGAACGACGATGGCGGCGAGAACGAGGGACGTGCTCGCGGCGAGGATGCGTTTGGCGATTCGTGACATCGGGGTCCGGTGGGCGGGCGTGTACGGGAGGCCGGTATCGGCCGAAGGCTCAGCGAGAGAGATGGCGGGAACGCCGGGGAGTGCGCAAGAGCACGGCCCGGGCAGGCAAATCAGGGCGCGTGCATTTCCCATGGAGAAGCCCTTGAGTGGCTGTCCGCTGTGCCTCTGGCACCTCGCACGTGGGGTTGTCACCCTAGTCCACGAAATGACTGCTCTCAGCTCCGAGCTTTCAGCCTCGAGGCTGCCAGCTGCATCAAAGGCGCTGACCCGTGGAACACCACGTGCCAGGTGCCAGAGGCACAGGGGCCAGCCACCTCAGAGCTTTCGTGTCGCGTGTCTGAATCATCTGGGCGTTCCGCGAACGGCCGCGACGATCGCCTCCGGCACGTACGGCCGCCCGGCCCGCACGACGCGATTGACCTTGCGCAGGTCGGCGATGCGCTCCGCCGGCTGCCCGTCAATGACGACGAGGTCCGCGACCTTGCCAACGGCGATGCTGCCGTAGTCGCGATCGTCCTTCATCACACGCGCCGAAACGATCGTCGCCATCTGGAGCACCTGCGCCGCGGGCACGCCGGCGCGCTCGTAGATCTCGAGCTCCGTGTGGTACGACGAGCTCGAGCTGTTGTCCGTCCCCGGCACCATGATGACACCGGCGTCGTGGAGGCGTTTGATGAGCCGCAGGTAGTTGGCGTTCGCCTTCGCCACGTTCGGGTTCGGCGTCGCAGGCGCCGCCCCGCCCCCGCGACCACCCGCCGCTCCGGGCTCCTGCACCCACAGGCTGAACGTTCCGTCGATCACCGTGTTGTGCCGCTTCAGTGCCGCGATCATCGAGGTCATCTCCGCGCTCTCGACGTCGATGTTCGGGGCGACGGCCGATGCGACGGCGGAATACGCGCGCATCGTCGGCACGTAGAGCGAATCCTGATAGAAGCTCGAGAAGAGGAACGCCGCGTGATTGATCTCGTCGAAGCCGAGCATTACCGCCGCCGGCACGCTGAGCCCACGCGGCACATGGCCACTGAGCCGCATGCCCCGCTTGTGCGCCTCGGCCGCCACGGTCGGGACGAGATCGGGATGGAAGACGTTGTACAGCTTGATCTGCTTGTAGCCTAGCGAGTCGTAGCGGGCGACCCACGCCCGGGCCTCGGCTTCGGTGCGTGCGAGCGCTTCGGTAGGGCCGGCCCATGCGCCGGGTCCCTCGAGGAATCCGCCGAGGATCTCGCGTGGGGAGAGGATCGCGCCGGAGGCGGCACGGTCGCGATGCGAGACCGCGACGTCGAGGTCGGCCGCGAGGTCGCGGACCGTCGTGATCCCGAGCGAGAGCTGCATCGGGCTGCCTACCGACTGGCTCGTGTGCTGAAGGTGGCCGTGCATCTCCCACAGGCCTGGCACGACCGACTTGCCGGAGGCATCGATCACTGTGGCACCGGACGGAGTGGCGACCGAGTCTGCCGGTCCGACGGCAACGATGCGATCGCCGCGAATGACCACGGTGGTCCGCGGGCGCATGATGCCGCGCTCGGCGTCGAACACGTCGCCGTTGCGAATGACCAGCGCGCTGGCCGCGGGAGCGGCGAGCTTGCGGGCGAGCTCGCTCCCGCGGGCGTTGCGCCAGGCGAGCTCCCGCGCGCGCAGTGCCGGCAGGACGTTGTCGATGCCGGGGCGCACGGTCATGAACCAGCCCACCTCGCTCGCGATGAGATCGCCGCGGTCGTCGATCCACACCGCGTTCGGCACGGGGCCGCCCGTGTGGATCATCGCGAGTCGCACCCGTTGGCGTGCACCGCGGATGATCACCGTGGTGTCGGCGACGACTTCGAGTCGTGCGGTACCGCCGGGGAGCAGCTTCGCCGTGCGATCCGGTCGCTTCGCAAGGAAGCTCGCCAGCAATGCCGTCTCGTACGGGGTGCCCTGCGAGCGCAACCGATACCAGGCATCGGACGCCATCGGCGCGCCGCCCGGCTGGCCGCGGCCTCCCCAGCGGACCGAATCGCGCACGACCTCGAAGCGGTCCGCCACCTCGCCGGGCACACCGTCGTTGAGGCCGATCGAGCGGCTCTCGCCAGCGGTGACCCGTCCATCCGCGGTGATCCGGAAGCGGTTCTCGACGCGCGTGCCGCGGTTGCGGTCCACGTGACGATACTGGACGATGACGGACTCGCCTTCGCGGATCACGAGCATCTCGCCGGCGGGGCGGCCGTGATTGAGGACGACGTACTCGGTCGTGTCGGCGGCCGTGCTGAGCGTGGCAGCCGCAAGGATCGACAGGAGAAGAGAGGGCATTGGCGGGGGTCGTCGAAGAGTGGTGCCGGTTGCGCAGCAAAGGTGGGCGCAGGCGTCGCGGAGAGAAAGGGGCTCGTCGTACTGTGAACTGGACTGCGCGCGGAGGCTGTCCTGGGGTAGGCACGCGTAGCATACTACGAGACTCCTCTCCCTGAACCCTGAAGGTCCCCATGCTTCGCCAGCTCGCGTCAGTCCTCCTCATCGCCGCGGCGCTTCCGCTGCCCGCCCAGGCTCCAGCGCGTCGGGCCAGCGCCGCAGATGCCGGCGTCGCCACGCGTGTCGCCGAAGCCGATCCGAAATCAACGACGCGGCTGTTGCGGCAGCCGACGCTGAGCGCAACCCACATCGCGTTCACATACGCGAACAATGTGTGGGTCGTGGAGCGCGCGGGCGGGGCGGCGCGGCGCCTCACGAGCTTCCCGGGACCGACATCCAACCCGAAGCTGTCGCCCGACGGCCGTACCATCGCGTTCAGCTCCGCGTACGGCGGGAACGCCGACGTGTACATCGTGCCGACCCAGGGCGGCGAGCCGAAGCGCCTCACCTGGCACCCCGGCGCCGACCAGGTCCAGGGTTGGACGCCGGACGGGCGATCCATCGTCTTCGCGTCGAGCCGTGCGACGCTCGCCCCGTCCGCCACGGCTCGGTTCTGGAAAGTCGCCGTCACCGGTGGCGTCGAGGAACCGATGGTGATGCCGCGCGCCTTCCAGGGAAAGATCTCGCCGGACGGGAAGCGCGTCGCCTACCGGATGAACAGCTCCTGGGACGATGAGCGGCGCAACTACCGGGGCGGACAGAACCGTCCGATCTGGATCATGGATCTCGCGTCGCACGAGGTCGTGACGCCGCCATGGACGAACTCCAAGGATGCGGATCCGGTGTGGCTCGGCGACATGGTGTATTTCATCTCCGACCGCGACGGTGTCGCCAACGTCTGGGCTTTCGACACCAAGACGAAGCAGCTCCGGCAGACGACGAAGTTCACCGACTTCGATGTGAAGGCGCTCGATGCCGGCGGCGGTGCCCTGGCGTTCGAGCAGGCGGGGTACATACACGAGCTCGATCCAGCGTCGGGACGGACGCGCATCGTGAACATCGCCGCGACCGGCGACTTCCCGTGGATGATGCCGCAGTGGAAGGACGTCTCCGCGCGGGTCAGCAATATGGCGCTGTCACCCACCGGCAAGCGCGCGGCGGTCGAGGCGCGCGGCGACATCTACACGATTCCGGCCGAGAAGGGTGATCCACGGAATCTCACGGCGTCCACCGGTACGGCTGATCGCCAGCCGGCATGGTCGCCCGACGGGCGGTTCATCTCGTACTTCAGCGATCGATCGGGTGAGTACCGGCTCTACATCGCGGCGCAGGATGGCATGACGCCACCGCGCGAGATCACCCTTCCCGAGCCGAGCTTCTTCTACACACCGGCGTGGTCGCCCGACGGCAAGCGGATGGTCTTCCACGATACCCATCTGCGCCTGTGGACACTCGATGTCGCGAGCGGGAAGGCGAAGCACATCGATACCGATCCGTGGATGGTTCCCGAGCGGTCGCTGAATCCCACGTGGAGCCCGGACAGTCGCTGGATCGCGTATGTGAAGCGGTTGCCGTCGATGTACCGCGCCGTGTTCGTACACAATGTCGAGACGGGCGAGTCGAAGCAGGTCACCGATGGACTCGCCGATGCGACGTCGCCGGCGTGGGATGCGAGCGGCAAGTACCTCTGGCTGCTCGCCTCGACCAACTTCGCGCTCAACTCGGCGTGGTTGGACATGTCATCGTACGACCGGCCGCAGACGCGCGCGCTTTATCTGATGGTGCTGCGAAAGGCAGAGCCGTCGCCGCTGCTTCCCGAGAGCGACGAGGAAGCTGCTCGCGACTCGGCCCGCGGGCGTCCGGCGCGCGACACGGCCCAGCGTGCTGCAGCACCCGCAACGACACCGGCCGCGGAGGGTGACACGACGCCCGATCGTCCCACGCCGCGCGCGCCGGTCAACGTCCAGATCGACTTCGACGGTCTGCATCAGCGCATCATCACGGTCGCCGGGATCACTCAGCGCGACTACTCCGAGCTGCGTGCCGGTGTCGCGGGCACCGTCTTCTTCACCGAGCCAATTCCAACCACCGGAACGGGCGCGGCGGGCGCCACCACGGGAGGAGGCGGCGATGCGCTGCATCGCTACCAGCTCAGCACTCGTCGCGCGGCACTCTTCGTCCCGAATGTCGCCGACTACGCGCTGAGCGCCGACGGAAAGAAGCTGCTGTACCGCTCGCCGGGCGCCGGGGGCGGAATGAGCATCGTCGATGCCGACCGCGCCGCGCCGCAGGGCACGACCGGCCGGCTCACGGTGGCGCTTCGGGCGTACGTCGATCCGCGCGCCGAGTTCAAGCAGATCTTCGATGAAGGCTGGAGAGTGCAGCGCGACTTCCTGTACGTGAAGAACCTGCACGGCGTGGACTGGCCGAAGATGAAGACCATGTACGGCGAGCTCCTGCCGCACGTCGCGTCGCGCTCGGACCTCAACTACCTGATGGACAACATGGGCGCCGAGCTCGCCATCGGGCACTCGTACGTCAACGGCGGCGACATGCCCGAGATACCGCAGACGACGACCGGCCTCCTCGGGGCCGACTTCAGCATCGACAACGG
>JANPKQ010000344.1:0-15723 GCA_031426115.1 Gemmatimonadaceae bacterium
CTCAAGGCGGCGGTCGTGGGGGCTGCGAGTTACCCGGCGTACCTTCTCATCCGGCGGCGGTAGCGGATAGCGGACAGCTCTCGGCCGTCAGCTGCTCGTGGTGCTCGATATGGTTGGAAAGGCGTGCGGCGAGCGGCAAGCAGCTTGGCCGCGAGCTCTCAGGCTAGCTGCAAGTGCGTGGTTTGGAACGACGGAACCACAGGGGCGATGATGCCCGAGCCGTTCCGCATTCTCTTCCCGCAAGCCCCCGTGGCAAGTATCTGAAGGCTGGCAGCCAAGCTGCTTGCCGCTCGTCGCACGCCTTCCAATCCTTCTGCCACGCCAAGCGCAGCGCATGGCTCCAAGCTGGAGTGCAGCGGAACTTGCGTTCACGCTGTTGCCCGGTTCGACCTCACGCCGCACCCACGACCCTCCACGATGACCGCCCCCCCGATCGACCTCCGCGCTGTTGCCCGGGACGTCATGCTCGCCAACGGCTTCCAGCCCGACTTCCCGGCCGACGTGCAGAAGGAGGTCGCGCAGCTCGATGAGGGCGATGTCGATGTCGCGGCGAAGCAGGTGACGCGCGACCTCACGAGGCTACTCTGGTCATCGATCGACAACCGGGAGTCACGCGACCTCGACCAGGTGGAGTACGCCGAACGGCTGCCCGGTGGCGAGATCCGGGTGTACATCGGGATCGCAGACGTCGATGCGCTGGTGCCGAAGGGGTCGCCGGTGGACGTCCATGCGGCGCAGAACACGACGTCGGTGTATACCGGTGTCGCTGTCTTCCCGATGCTGCCCGACCGTCTGTCGACGAACCTGACGTCGCTCAACGAGGGCGAGGATCGCTGCGGCATCGTCGTCGAGATGGATGTGGCCGCCGACGGAACGATCGTCCGCGAGGACGCGTACCGCGCGATGCTCCGCAACCATGCGAAGCTCGCCTACGAGCCGGTTGGCCACTGGCTGTCGGGAACCGGCCCGCGACCGAAGCAGATGGCGGCCCTCCCCGGGCTCGAGGCCCAGGTGCGACTGCACGACGAGGCCGCACAGCGACTCGCGGGCTACCGGCGTCGCTCGGGTGCGATCCAGCTGGAGACGATCGAGGCCCGGCCGGTCACCGCCAACGGAAAGGTCATCGACATCACGGTGACGCCGCGCAACCGCGCCCGCGACCTCATCGAAAGCTTCATGGTGGCAGCCAACGGAACGATGGCGCGCGTCCTCGAGCGCAAGAAGGTGCCGGCGATCCGGCGCGTCGTTCGCGAGCCGCGCCATTGGATGAAGATCGTCGCGCTTGCCGCGGATATGGGAGAGGTGCTTCCAGAAAAGCCGAATGGCGTCGCGCTGTCGGAGTTCCTCGGGCGGCGCAAGGCGGCGGAACCCGATCAGTTCGCAGATCTCTCGCTCACCGTCGTGAAGCTGCTCGGTCCAGGTGAGTACGTCCTCGAGCGGCGCTTCACGCGCCGCGACGGTGCGGATCACTTCGGCCTCGGCGCCGCCGAGTACCTGCATTCGACCGCGCCCAACCGGCGATTCCCGGACCTGGTGACGCAGCGGCTGCTGAAGGGTGCGACCCGCAACGACTCGCCGTACTCCGATGCGGATGCAAACGATTCGCCGTACACCGACGACGAGCTCACCGAGATCGCGCGGCATTGCACTCAGCAGGAGGACCAGGCGCGCCGCGTCGAGCGGTCGATGCGAAAGACCTTTGCGGCGGTGCTGATGGCCGATCGCATCGGCAGCAGCTTCGTCGCGACGGTCACGGGCGCATCGAGCAAGGGGACGTACGTGCGGGTGATCAGCCCACCGGTGGAAGGACGCGTGGTGCGCGGCGAGCGCGGTCTCGAGGTCGGCGATACCGTGCGCATCACCCTCACCCGCGCCGATGCCCGGCGCGGATTCATCGATTTCGAGCGCGAAGGCGAGGATTCGGACGTCGCACGCAAGCGGGAGCGCACGTCGCGCAAGCGCGCCGCGGCAACTCGTCTCGAGGGCCGCGTCGGGGAAATCTTCGCGGTGGAGGTGACGAGCGCATCGGAGAAGGGCACCTACGTCCGCCTCGTTGATGGTTCAGCCGAGGGACGGATCATGCGCGGGCACCAGGGCCTGCAGGTAGGCGCGAAGGTGAACGTCACGCTGATCGGGACGAACGCCGTGCACGGCTTCATCGACTTCGAGTACACCGAGCACGTGGCCCCGGTGAAGATCGATCGGAAGGCGCGCAAGCAGGCGCAGGCCCGCGAGCTCATCGACCGCATCGGCGAGAGCTTCGACGCGGTGGTGTCCGGCGTGAAGCCCAAGGCGACCTATATCCGGGTAGAGCAGCCGCAGACTGAAGGACGGCTGGTGCGCGGGTGGAAGGGGCTGGCGCAGGGCGATCCGGTACGCGTGGTACTGCTCGCGGCGGACCCGGTGAAGGGGTACATCGATTTCGCCCGCGAGTAATCAACCGATGCCGTGAACCGAACTGCGGTGGCGACCCGGATTCAATCGCAGGATCAACTGCAAGGTCAACAGCCGGTAGAGCGATTCAGCGGAAAAGGCACGGATGCAGCGGATACGGCAACCGGACACCCCATTGCCGGGCTGCCTCCCCTATAACTGGATGCCGAAGATCTATCCGCTTGATCCGTGCATTTTCCGCTCAATCGTTGTCAGCAGCAGTTGACGTTGCAGTTACCGCTGTTTGGTCGCTACTGCCCGTCTCAACTGATTGCTGCGGGACTGACGAGGACGGATATTCTGCCGACCCCTTTCCGAGGCATGCCCGTGACTGTCCCGAGGTCTGTTTGCCTACTCGCTGCCGTGGCGATCGTCGCGACTGCATGCTCCCCCGGGCAACGCGAATCGGACGCGACCGCGACGACCGACACCGTGGCCGGCGTCGTCCACGTGCGGAACACCGGCGCTGTTCCGGCATGGTCGCTGAAGCCGATTGCGACGATCGGAGCGGCTGACGGACCGGCGTCGTTCGGCCAGATCAACGCGATTCTCGCGGATGCGGAAGGGACGATCTACGTCGCCGACTCGAAGGCGGCGGAGATCAGGGTGTTCGATGCGCGCGGCGCGCACGTCCGAACGATGGGTCGCCGTGGCGCGGGGCCCTCGGAGTTCGCCTCGCTGTACTCGATGGGATGGGCCGGCGACTCGCTCGCCGTGCTCGATCCGGGCAACGGTCGCATCGGGCTCATGTCGCGCACGGGCGCATGGCTCGGCCAGCTCCGCCACGATCGCATCACGGGATCGGGGCTGCACATGTACGGGATCGGCAAGGCGCTCTACTGGATGACCGTGCTGCGTGGCGAACGTAGTGCGGCATCGGCCTTCGCCCGATACTCCGACGGCCGGCTCGACACCCTCGCCCAGCCGGCACTGTCGCCGATGAAGGGCGCCACCATCGTCTGCCCGCATCCAACCGGTGGCGGGATCACCTTCTTCTCGAACCCATACGCGAGCCGGCCGCGCCCGGTACCAGCACCCGATGACCGCATCGTCGTCGTGCCGGGCTACGACTATCGGATCGCGCTGATGACGCCCACGGGAGATACGGCGAGGATCGTGGAGAAAGCGTACGAGGCAGTGCCCATCGCGGACGCGGAGTGGGAGGAGGCGACTGCCGAATCCCGCGAGTGGATGGCGAAGGCGCCGGGCGCAAAGTGCGATCCGGTCGAGTTCACGCGCCCGGTGTCGAAGACCGCCGTCCGGGAGATCTTTCACGACGACGGCGGACGGATGTGGGTCGAGGCAACGAGCCGCACCGGATTCGACTTCGACGTGTTCGATCGCGAGGGGCGTCAGATCGGCAGCGTCGCCTCGCCCGCGCGACATCGCAACGTGCCGCCGTACATCCGCGGGGACCGGCTCTACCTCGTCACCGCCGATTCACTCGACGTGCAGTCGGTGAAGGTGTTCGAGATCAAGCGATAGCCGCGTATCGCTCAGCAGGCGTTCACGCGTCGGCCTTCCGCAATCCCAACGCGCCCATGCCGCACACGATCAAACCGAACAGCGGGATGATCATGAACAGGTAGGGCAGCGCCGCCCGCTCGCGCGCGAGGAACGACTGGTCGGGCACCGCGGGATCGTGATACCCGACATACGCGCGGCCGACGCCATACTCCCGCAGCCGCGCCTCGGCCCATCCACGACCACCGCTCGTGTTCAGCGGCGTCACGCGGTGGCCGCGATAGCGCTTGCCATCGAGCTCGTAGTGATACGCGATCACCGGGCGGTAGGTCGGTGGACCATCGCCATCGGTGGGGATGACATCCATCCGCGACGAGTCGATGGTCATCGCGACGGGGACGTAGCGCGCGAGCTGGATCTCCTGCACCCAGAGCAGCCGCGTCCCGATTGCGAGGAACACGAGACACAGCGCGACACCGCCGGCGAGCAGCCAGGCGGTCGAGCGTCGCTGCGCGGCGCTCAGCACGGCGACGAGACGCACCGCCGTATTGGTGGGAACGGGCGATTCGAGCTGGAGGAAGTGACGCACGGTCTCGACGATTGCGCGCATCTGGGTGCCGCCGGACTGGTAATAGGCGGTCCAGGGACGTCGCGCACCGTCCGCGAGCACCAGCGCGACACGAAAGAGCGCGCCGCCCTCGCTGTCACCGCTCCGCTCGAGGTCGATGCCCGTGATGTCCTTCAGCTCCAGCGACTCACGGATGGGGCGCCGAAACGCCGCCTCGCGCGTGATGATGAGGAGCCGCTGCGCCTTGTCGAAGGCGAAGGTCTGTGTGCTCGGCAACAGCATCGTCAGCAGGCCGACGATCGCGAGCAGGACGCCAATCACCGCCGGAACGGTGTGCTCCCACAGGGACAGCGAACCCTGGCTCGCGATGGCGACGAAGAGCGCGCCGAACAGGAAGCAAAACGCACCCAGAATGCGTGCGAGCACGGAGTCGTCGCGGATGACGAGGGCGGTCGAGGAGCGGGCGGTGACTTTCACGGGCGAGGCTGCGGTCGGCGGGAGGATGGGAGCGCGTGCACGGTCGCAGCATCGTTGAAGATGACCGCTGCGCCGAGGAAGAGGGCGATGGTGAAGGTCATCGCCGCGAGGAAGTGGACGAACCCGCCGATGCGGAGGTCAGCCTTGAGGAGATCCCAGCTGATGAGCAGGTACCACCAGTCATGGATGCTGTTCTCGCCACCGAGAAGGCTGAGCTGCTGGGCGCGCGCATCCTTGATATAGATCGAGACGTTCACCATGCTCTGCGCGACCCACGCCATCGTCATCGCAGCCGAGAAGCGCTGGCGCGTCCGGAAGAAGTAGCCGCAGAAGACGGCGGGAATGAGCACCTGGAACACCGAGCCGCCGAGCACGCCCGGGATGTCGCCGAAGAACCCGAAGATGATGTGGCCGGCCTCGTGGACGGCGAGGTTCACGTCATCGAGGAGATCCCACCATGTGGGGTCGGTCAGCCGGATCATCGCGTAGATCGCGACGAGCAGGAGGAAGATGCCCCGGCCGAGGGTGCGCGCGCCCGACAACGGCGTCACGGAACGCTCCTCCACCGAGAGGGCGGAGAGT
This sequence comes from Gemmatimonadaceae bacterium, assembly GCA_031426115.1. GTDB lineage: Bacteria > Gemmatimonadota > Gemmatimonadetes > Gemmatimonadales > Gemmatimonadaceae > JANPKQ01. The sequence continues at coordinate 5,525 of JANPKQ010000344.1, forward strand.
GGGGTCGGGGTGGCGACGGGCATCCTCCATGGACGATTGGCGGGGGCGAGACGTCAGCCCCGCCGTGCTCCCCCACGGGTCGCCGAGGACCACCGACTGGCGACGGTGAAACGTCCGCCGTCGGCCCCCGTAGGCCTGTCGTCGGACCACTCGACCGGTTCACCCCAGGAGATCTCGATGGAAACGTTCTTCCGGGACCTGCGATACGGGGCGCGCACCCTCGCCAAGGCGCCGCTGTTCACCCTGATCGCGGTCGCGTGCCTCGCACTGGGCATCGGCGTCAAACACGACGATCTTCAGCGTCACCGACGCGGTGCTGATGACGTCCTTCGGGTTCGAGAATCCGGATGAGCTGATGGTGCTCCAGGAGACCTACCCGAAGCGCGACATCGATGATGCTTCGCCGTCGTTCAGAAACTTCCGCGACTGGCAGAATCAGGCGCAGTCGTTCTCGGGAATCGCTGCCCAGAGTGTCCGCAGCCTGACGCTGACGGACCTCGAAGAGCCGGTCCGCCTTCAGGGGGGGACCGTGACGTGGAATCTCTTTCCCGTGCTCGGCGTCCAACCGATCCTCGGGCGGGGATTTCGGGAGGACGAGGATCAGCCGGGCGCGCCGGGCACCGTCCTCCTGGGCCACGACGTCTGGGTGCAGCGCTTCTCGGCGGATGCGGGCATCATCGGGCGCACCATCCAGGTGAACGCGAAGCCGCACACCGTGGTGGGGGTCATGCCTCCGCGGTTCAAGTTCCCCGAGAACATGGAGCTCTGGGTCCCGATCACGCCCATCGAGCATGCGTCGCCGCGGAACGCGCGCGGCATCGCCGTGTTCGGTCGGCTGAAGCCAGGGATGACGCCGCAGGGGGCCACGACGGAGCTCAAGGCGATCGCGGGCCGTCTCGAAGAGGCGTATCCGGTCGAGAACAAGGGGTGGAGTGCCCGCGCGGCAGCGATCCGGGACGAATTCATCCCCGGCGAGATCCGGCTCATCATCCTGACGATGATGGGTGCGGTGACGTTCGTGCTGCTCATCGCCTGCGCAAATGTCGCGAACCTGCTGCTCGCCCGCGCGACCGGGCGGCAGCGCGAGATCGCGATCCGTTCCGCGCTCGGCGCCGGCCGTGGACGCATGATCAGGATGCTCCTCACCGAGAGCGTGCTGCTCGGCCTCGCGGGGGGGGTCATCGGGATCGGGCTCGCATACGTGGGATTGCGCCTGCTCGATGCGTCGCTGCCGTCCGCCGATTTCATCCCGTACTTCATCGACTGGAAGATCGACAGGGCGGCGCTGATGTACACCGTCGTCATTTCAGTCGTGACGGGTCTCATCTTCGGCCTCGCGCCGGCCCTCCAGATCTCCGGGACCGACCTCCAGTCGTCGCTGAAGGAGGGAACGCGAGGTGCAGGGTCGGGGGCGCGTCGCAATCGGCTGCGCAACTCCCTCGTCATCGGTGAGGTCGCGCTGTCGATGGTGCTGCTGATTGGTGCGTCGCTCTTCGTGCGCAGCTTCCTCAACCTCCAGAAGGCCGATGCCGGGTTCGCGACCGAGCGGCTAATGACGCTTCGTGTGTACATGCCCGGTGAGCGGTACGCCGGCAGCACCGCCAAGTCACAGCGGGTGCTGGACCTCGTGAACCGGATCGAGGCGCTTCCCGGCGTCGTCGCAGCAACGGCCTCGAACAACATTGCGCTCTCCGGCGGCGGCAGCGGCGGCAACGTCATCGTCGAGGGCCACCCGGTGGAGCCAGGCGAGGAGGAAGGCATTTTCTGGGCGGGAGTCACGGCGCACTGGTTCAGGACGCTCGACGTGCCGATCGCCCGTGGCCGCGACTTCACCGATGCCGAGGGGCGCGACAGCTCGGGGACGGCGATCATCAATCAGACGATGGCAGACAAGCTGTGGCCGAAGGAGGACCCGATCGGCCGGCGCTTCCGTTTCGCGGGAGATACAGCGGCTCCATGGTTCACCGTCATCGGGATCACCAGGGACATCAAGATCGACGGGATCACCGAGGACGATGAGCCGCAGTTGGCGGCGTTCGTACCGTACCCGTACAACGCGATGCCGAACACCGGGTTCACCATTCGAACGGCAACCGCAGACCCCGCGCAGATCACGAGTGCTGTGCGAGCGCAGGTGCGCGCATCCGACCCGATCCTTCCGGTGTTCGACGTGCAGACGATGGAGACCACCCGGGAGGAAGGCTACTGGGAGCACAGCCTGTTCAGCGCGATGTTCGCCATTTTCGGCGGTATCGCGCTGCTCCTCGCCGCCATCGGTGTCTACGGCGTCATGTCGTACGGTGTGTCGCAGCGCACCCACGAGATCGGCGTGCGCATGGCGCTCGGCGCGCGACGGGGGGATGTGCTGCGGATGGTCGTCGGCCAGGGCGTGATGCTCACCGTGACCGGCGTCGTCCTCGGGCTCGTGGGGGCGTTCGGGGTGACGCGGGTCATCGGGAGCATGCTGTTCGATGTGAGCCCGACGGATCCGCTCAGCTTCGTCGGGATCGCGGTGTTCCTCACATCGGTGGCGGCGATCGCGAGCTACATCCCAGCGCGGCGGGCGATGGCGGTCGATCCGGTGACGGCGCTCAGGTACGAGTAGGGCAGGGCCGGAACACACGGACACCTGCCCAGGCCGCAATGCAAAAGGCAGTTGGGAGGTGTCAGAAGCGGAGAGGCAGAGGGGCGGAGAAACTCGATGCTGTCGCCTCTCGGTATGTCTCTCCGCCTCCGACCCCCTGTGCCTCCGTCACCTCCGAACACGGTTTTGATCGGGCGCCGCGAAGGCCGAGCAACACGCACGAGAACTGACGGAACGGGGACCCTCGTCACTCCTTCCGCAGCACAACCGACGCGGGCGTACCCTTCCGGATCACGCGGAGGGTGATTGTCCCCGACGCCTCACTGACGGCCTCGCGAAGCTCAGCGATCGTCGGCACGTACTGGCCGTTCACCGACTGCACGATGTCGCCGGCCCGCAGCCCCGCCGCGAACGCAGGTGTCGCACCAGCCACACGGAGCACGAAGACGCCTTCGCTCGCTCCCCCGAAATAGTCGGCGAGTCCCGGATTGAGCTGCTCGAACTCTGCACCGGCGACGGCGTTGGAGCGGGCTGACCGCAGTACGACGTCGTACTCCCGGAGCATTCTGTCCAGCTTGTCGTAGAGTTCCGGCGAGTTGATCTGACTGAGGGTGGAATCCCGTGAATCCGTGATGCGCTTCAGCGTCTCGTATATCTCACCTGCCACCGCTGCGTCGATCCTCGCATTGACGCCGACATCACGGACCGATTCGGTTACGACGACGCCATCGACGATGAGCATCGGCTTGGTTGACAGCCGAGCCACCCCCACAGGCTTCACACCGCTCAGGCTGTCGGCGGCGATGGACATCCCCGGCGCGCGAGTCGCCTTCAGCGCCATCTGCCCGCGCAGAGTCTGCGCCTCTCGCGCGACGGCGTTGGCCTCGGTCGCGGTGGCACGCAGCGATGGCATCAGGGTCCCCGGCGGAGGAGCGGCCGCTACGATGGTGAAGGCCAACGTCTCCGTGCCTCGCCGAACCGTGACCCGGCGCCTGTCGCCCACCATCGGGGGATTCTCGTAGAGCAGGCGCAGCGTTGCAGGGCGGCTGTCCAGCATCGTGATTCGGTCTCCCCTCCTCAGTCCGGCGCGCTCGGCAGGTGAGTCAGGCGCGACTTCGACGACGACGAGAGTATCCCTCTCGACATCCTGCCTGAACCCGAACCAGCCCTGATGGCCGCGCACCGCCATCGTGTCCGCGACGGTGGGCGTGCGTGTCGGCGCACGAGCGGGAAGCTGCGCGGCGACGGGCGCCGCTGCGAGCAGCAGCACGATCGTGAAGGATTTCAGTACCATTGCTTTGACTCCGGTGTGTGGCGAAGCTGGCCGAGGAGCGTCTGCCGCTCGGCGAGTGCCGCAAGGTGGTAGGAGTTGATCAGTGGATCGGTAGGCGCGCGCTCGAGAGCGGTGCGCGTCGTCAGCACGATCGTTTCGAGCGTTGCAAGGCGTGCCACGGCGTCCCTTGGCGGCTGCGGGCTCGTCGCCGCCGCGTAGTCGAGCAGTGCACTCGTGTAGAGCATCTCCGTAATGCGCAGCCGGGTGAGCGCGAGATCCGGTGAAACCGCCCCGGAAATCGGTGCTACGCGGCCCTCCCCCGCAGACACGACCTCCGATGACGGAGCGGGTTGCGGTGCATCACCTCGGCGCGTGAAGGCCGCGCCGCTCGCAGCGCCGAGCGCGAATACGATCGCGGCGGCTGCGGCACGAGTGGCGATCGTGGTGATGCGGCCCGAATGCAGCGGCGCGATGCGATCCGCATCGAGGCGCGCGGTGATCTTCTCCCATGCATCGGCAGGAGGTGCCGCCGGTGGAAGGGCGCGCAGAGCAATGGTCTGGGCGCGCAGCTCGGCGATCGACTCACGGCACTTGCGACATGCCGCCAGGTGCGCCCCCTCCCCTGGTGTCGGCGATTCGTCGACGAGGCGCGCGAGCGACTCGGGGGTCAGGTGGGACATGGCTCCTCACTCTTCTGCTGAATTCGCAAGTGTTCACCAAGGAGCTCGCGCATCTTCGCGCGGGCCTTGAACAGCTGGCTCCGACAGGTGCTGGCGCGGTTGCCGAGGATGGTGGCGATCTCCTCGTGGTCGTATCCCTCGACGTCGTGGAGGACGAGGATACGGCGCATTCCCTCGGGCAGCTCCGCGAGCGCGCGCTCGAGGCGGGTTCGCAGCACCGGCTCACTCGCTCGCTCGACACCCGCGGTGGCGGGATCGAGCGAGACCTCGCCGTTCCAGCGGCGGCGGATGCGGCGCGCTTCATGGAGTGCGCTGTTGATCGCGATGCGGAGCACCCATGTGCCGAAGGCCGAATCGCCCCGGAAGGTCGGCAGGGCGCGAAAGGCGCGGACCCAGGTCTCCTGCGCCCAGTCATCGGCGAGCGACTCTTCTGGCGCCATGCGGCGGACGACGGCATAGACGCGCGGCGCGTGACGGTCGTAGAGGGCGCGCATCGCGGCCGCGTCCCCACGCTTTGCCGACGCGACGAGCGCGACGTCATCGAGGTGCGCTGGAGAGGTCACCGGCGCAGGAGACGGTCGAGGTTTCCCGAGGCGACCAGTACGCGCGTCGGCGGCGACAGCTGCGCGAGGATCGACGTGTCGTTGCTCGCCCAGAGGGAGCGATATGCTGCGCGTTCCGGTGAGATCGACACGAAGGGCACGAAGCGGTCGGGATGTGCCCGCGCGGCCTCGAGGATCATGGCGTTCGAGCTCGCGCGCCCCCAGAAGATGATCGCGCGCGGGACGTTCGCCTCCCGCATCAGGGTGAGCTGGGCGGTGAGGTCGTTGAGGTGGACGTGGGCATCCGTGAACGGGATGTCTTCGGTCCGTGCACTTGACGACGACGCTACCGGAGGGAGTGTCTGCCCCGGTGCCGGGGCAGCCACCGTGGGCAACGCGCCCAGGGCGGCGCCGATGAGAATTCCCCGGATCCGCTGCGTTGCCCCGTCACTCGTGGTTTTCGCCATGACTTGATTGGATGCTCCGCGGGGCAGAAGCGCTGCTTTCGCTACGAAATGCTCCGTGTCGCGGGCTGGACATCGAGCCCGCTGGCCGGCGATGTTCCGTCCGGATCGTCCACCATGACTCGCACAGGGCGGTAGCGCGGTATGACAGTACGCTTTCCAGTGATTCCGGCCGTCCTCCTCGGCGCGGCGACCTTCGGCGGCTGCGCGCAGGCGCAGCGGCCCGCACAGCCCGCTTCGCAACCGGCATCACCATACACAGTACGCGCGCCTGCGCCGGCCGGGTATGACCGCGCCGCCGGCCAGCGATCGACCCAGGCACATCTGACGCGGCTCATCGCGATCAACACCCAGAACCCGCCCGGGAACGAGATCGCGACCGCGCGCTACTTCGACTCGGTGTTCACCGGCATTCCCGGCGTCGAATCACGGATTCTCGATGTCGGCAACGGGCGCGCGAACTTCGTGGCGCGGCTCCGCGCGACGAATCCCACTGGTCGCCCGGTGCTGGTGATGGGACACATGGACGTCGTCGGCGCGGATACCACGAAGTGGACCACCGACGCCTTCCAGCCGACGATCCGCGATGGCTACCTTTACGGCCGCGGCGCCATCGACGACAAGGGGATGCTCGCCGCGACGGCAACTGCGCTCGCCGACCTGGCGAAGCAGCGCGCGACGCTGAAGCGCGACATCATCTTCCTCGCGACCGCCGGCGAGGAAGGCGGCCCATCGGTCGGCATCGACTGGGTGCTCGAGCATCATCCGGACGTCCTCGGCAACGCCGAGTTTGCGCTCAACGAGGGCGGACGCGTTCGCGTGAACGAGGGATTCGTGCGCACGGTGAACATCCAGACCACCGAGAAGGTGCCGTACAACGTGCGCGCGCTGGCGCGTGGCACGAGCGGGCATGCATCGGTTCCGCTGCAGGACAATGCGCTCGCGGCGCTCGCCCGCGCCGCGAACCGGGTGCACGAGTACCGGTCGCCGGTGAAGCTCAACGAGACAACGCGGATCTACTTCGCACGGCTCGCGGGGATCGAGGCCGACCCGGCGATGAAGGAGGCAATGCAGAAGCTCTCGGCGCCGAACGCGTCACCGGCCGACATCGATGCGTCCGCGACGGTGCTGTCGCGGGAGCCGCTGCACAACGCCGTGCTTCGCTCGGGGATCTCGCTGACCCTCATCGACGGCGGAATCCGGAACAACGTCATCCCGTCGGAAGGCACGGCGAACTTCAACGTGCGCGTGCTGCCCAACGATGATGTGCGCACGATCGTCGAGGCGATGCAGCGCGCGGCCGGCGAGCAGCAGGTGACCTTCGAGCTCACTGGGGCGCCCGCCGAGTCGCCGCCGCCGTCACCGGTGAACACGGCGCTGTTTCTGGCGATGGAGCGGGCCGCGAAAACCATGGAACCGCGGACGACCGTGATCCCGTTCATGTCCACCGGTGCAACGGACGGCGCGGCACTGCGCGCGAAGGGAATTCCGACGTACGGAATTCTCCCCATGCCGCTGCCGATGGAGGACGAGCTCCGCATGCACGGCGACAACGAGCGCGTGCCGGTCCCCGCGCTCGGCTGGGCGACGGAGTTTCTCTACCGGATCCTCAGCGATGTGAGCAGGTAGGCACGGGTACGCTTCCTGCCTCACCGGCCCTCCATGCCGAAGGCCGTAACGAAAGCGGGTGCCCGGGCGATCCTCACCGACCGCTTCGGGCACAGTGACTTTCAGCAGGGGCAGTGGGAGCCGATCCACGCCGTACTGAAGGGACGCGATACCGTCGTCGTCATGCCGACGGGAAGCGGGAAGTCACTCGTCTATCAGTTCCCCGCGCTGCTCCTGCCGGGACTGACAGTCGTCGTCAGCCCGCTGATCGCCCTGATGAAGGACCAGCAGGACAAGCTCACAGCGCACGGCGTTGACGCGGTGGCGATGCACTCGCATCTCACCGGAGCGCAGGCCCGCGAGGCGCACCGCCAGATCGCTGACGGTGAGGGTGAGATCCTCTATCTCACTCCGGAGCGATTCAAGGACCGCGCCTTCTTCGAGCGGCTCCTCACGCGGACGGTCAGCCTCTTCGTCGTGGACGAGGCGCATTGCGTCAGCCAGTGGGGACACGACTTCCGTCCCGACTATCTCGGCCTCGGCTCGATCGCGAAACGCCTCGGCCGTCCGCCGATTCTCGCGCTCACGGCGACCGCGACGGATGAGGTCCGCACCGACATCATCCGGCAGCTCGGCATGCACGACCCGTTCATCACCGTCACCGGCTTCGCGCGCCCGAACCTCCGATTCGAGGTGCGACGCACGGTGAACGATGCGCTCAAGGATGCCGCGGTCGCGGACATTCTTCGGAACACTGCCGGCTCCGGCGTCATCTACGTCGCGACCATCAAGGAAGCCGAGCGGCTGTACAGGCACTTCGCGGATCGCTTCGACATCGGTATGTACCACGGAAAGATGGCCGCAGGCGACCGGAAGGCGACACAGGACCGGTTCATGGCCGGCGGGCTCAAGGCCATCATCGCGACCAATGCATTCGGGCTCGGCATCGACAAGCAGGACCTGCGCTTCGTCCTGCACTACCATTTTCCGGGCTCGATCGAGGCGTACTACCAGGAAGCGGGCCGCGCGGGCCGTGACGGCGGGCCGGCAGTCTGCACGGTCCTCTATCGCGTCGAGGACAAGCGCATCCAGTCCTACTTCCTCGGCGGCAAGTATCCCGAGGTGGAGGAGGCGGCGAAGGTCGCGCTCGTGCTGGAGTCGCATCCCATCAGGACGCCGGTGCCGCTGACCCAGATCGCTGAGGCGGCGGGCGTGCCGACGAGGAAGGCGCGCATCGTCTTTGGCCTCCTGAAGCGCCACGGCCTCGTGCGCGAGCATCGCGGCGGCAGCTGGGAGCGCCTTGGCAGCAACCTCTGTGCGGTGGACCTCAGCGCCGACCTCCTCGACTACGAGGAGCGGCGGGCCAAGGACCAGTCGAAGCTCAACGCGGTCGTCTCGTTCTGCCAGACCACCGGCTGCCGTACGCGATTCATCCTCGAGCACTTCGGCGAGGAGATCGATGCGGACTGGGCCTGCGAGAACTGCGATGCGTGCGACGCGATGGGGGCGTGGCTGGCGCGCCGCTGAGGCGCGTCCCGTGTTATCGTCCCACTGAGGAGGCGCTCCTCGCGCTGTCCCGACCTTCAGCGGACCACGGCACGGCATGGATGTGAACGAGTACCTGAATGCGGTGTGGTTCGGCAACACGGTGCGCGACTGGCTGATCTCCGCCGCGATCCTTGCGGCCGTCGTCGCCGCCCTCATCGCCATCAAGTCCCTGGTCGTCGGTCGGTTCTTCAAGTTCGCCGCGCGGACCAGCAACGAGGTGGACGACCTCGTCGTGGACCTGCTGAAGCGCACGCGGATGACGGTCCTCATCATCCTCGCCCTCGCAGCGGTCGGCATCCTCCTGCTGGAGCTCGTGCCGACGGTGCGGACCGCGCTCAAGTTCGCGGCGGTCATCGCGCTGTTCTTTCAGGGTATGAGCTGGGGCAACGGGCTCATCTCCTTCTGGATGCAGCGCTATGCAGCGCGTCGCGGGATGACGACCGGACCGAGTGCCGCGACGGTGGGTGCGCTCGTGGTGCTCGTGCGCATCCTGCTCTTCATGGTCCTGTTCCTGTTCGCGCTCGACAACCTGGGGTTCGAGATCACGCCGTTGATCACCGGCCTCGGGATCGGCGGCATTGCGGTCGCGCTTGCCGTCCAGAACATCCTCGGCGACCTGTTTGCGGCGCTTTCGATCGTGCTCGACAAGCCGTTTGCCGTCGGCGACTTCATCGTCATCGATACGCACTCTGGCAACGTCGAGCACATCGGCCTGAAGTCCACGCGGCTGCGCAGTCTCTCGGGCGAACAGATCATCATCGGCAACGCCGACCTGCTGAAGGCGCGGATCAACAACTACCAGCGGATGGTGGAGCGCCGGGCGGTGTTCCGGCTGGGTGTGGTCTACGAGACGACGTCGGAGCAGCTCACGCGCATTCCCTCGATCGTGCGTCTTGCCGTCGTCCGGCAGAACCTGACGCGCTTCGACCGGTGCCACTTCAAGCAATACACGAACGCCGATCTGGAATTCGAGACGGTGTACTGGATGCTGACGAGCGACTACAACGTCTACATGGACACCCAGCAGGCCATCAACCTCGAGATCTTCCGCCGGTTCGGGGAGGAGAAGATCGAGTTCGCGCGCACCATCCGGTTCCAGCCGACCACCGCGGCACTGCCGACCGCCTGACATCGATGCGGGCCCTTGCCGCCTCGACGCGGCGCCGACTGCGGGATGCAGTTGCCGAACGTGCACTCGATCCGGCACTCGTCGCGTTCGTCCAGGCTGTCGTGCTTCAGACTGCGCGTCCGCTCGGCGTCGTTGCGCATCGAGGCATCGTTCGACGTGAGGCAGAGGTCATTGACCGAATCTTTGTGTTGCTCGGGGCGTCGGTCGCGGATGAACACCGGAGGGCGATGGCGGCCACGGAGCTCGCGGCGGACGTTCCCCTGCTCTCCGCGTTCTTCCAGAACCTCGACCTTCTTCCGTCGTCGGGGTCTGCGTCAACGGACGCGATCGCGATGCTCGTGGTCCTGGCGATGAGTCGTCTCGAGGAGACG
>JANPKQ010000345.1:0-5994 GCA_031426115.1 Gemmatimonadaceae bacterium
CGACGGCTGACGTCGAAGGAGCACGCAGCCGAGCGGGCGAAGGAGGTTCGCGTCCCCGGTTCCGGCGCGCTGAAGACGGCTGGCGTCGCCGTTGATTCGACAGACAGGTGGTGGCTGCGTCCGGACCGGGACAACACCACCCACCTCTCCGTCATCGACGCCAACCGCATGTCGGTCGCGCTCACCCAATCGCTCGGCCCCTCGCTCGGCTCGCGCCTCACCGCATCGGGACTCGGCTTCCTCTACGCGACGCGGCTTGGCGATGTCCCTGGCTCGCGCCCCGGCTCTACGATATCACCGACGATCGTCACCGATCCATCCGGCCGACTGCGCTACGTCCTCGGCGGCGCGGGCGACTCGCGCATCATCACCGCGGTCATCCAGACCCTGAGCCGCGCGATCGATCAACAGATGCCCCTCGAGCGCGCCGTCGCCGCGCCGCGGCTGCATCCCATGGATGGGATGACGCTGACGATGGAGCGCGACTCGGTCACCCGCATCGCGTGGAGCGACGCCGACATGGAGCGCCTCAAGGCGCTGGGATTCACGCTGCAGCTCTCGCCGTCCACGTTCTATGGACGGGTCCACGCGGTGACGATCGACGAGGAGACGAGACGCTTCATCGGTGTGGCCGAGCCGCGCGGGTTCGGCGCGGCGGCGGGGCCGGTGAAATAGTCTCCGGACGGTCCCGCGTCAGAACACGACCCTGGGGAGCTGCACCGAGATCTCCCTCCCGCCTCGCCGCTTCGCCAGCTCGTTGTACTTCGCCAGGTCCTCTGCGATGAGGCGCTCGAGCGCGGCCCGATGCGTCCGGATCTCGGCCTGGAAGATCGTGTGCACCTCCCGCTGCTGCGTCGTCGGCGGAAAATCCGAGCTCGCGATGCCGTTGGCGAGATAGATCGTCTTCGACCCGAGCTTCGACGGCCACCTCACTCCGTCCTGGCCCTGCCCCGTCAGCCTGAGCTGATGGAGATTCTCCTCGAGCGCGATGAACTTCCGCTCCAGTGAATCCGCCGCCGCCCGCACGTCGGCGCGCGCGGCATCGGATGCCAGCGAAGCGACAACGCCCTGCGCCTGCGACCGCACGATCTCGATCGTGTTCACCATGTCGGCCACGGTGTTGACGTCATTCTGAAGCCGCAGCAGCGTCTCCGTCTGCGCGCGAATGTCAGCATCCTTCGCCCCGACATTCGGATCCGCCCGCACCTCGAGCGGCTGCGTGAACTCCTGGCCCCCAACCGCGAGCTTCACGGTATACCGCCCCGGCGGCATCAGCACCGAGAGTCTTCCGAACCCGGGCGCCGGACGCGTGCTGTCGGCCCCGAGCTGAATATCCGCCCCGAACAACGGCGGCGTGCGCAGCATTACTGCCCGCGTCGGCTCGTTCCGCAGATCCCAGTGCACACGATTGATCCCCGCCCGGCTGGTCCCGGTGAGGGTCCGAACCGCCCGCCCCTGCGCATCCTGGACCGTCAACGTCACCGGCCCCTGCGCCGCACTCTTCAGCCAGTAGCTGATCGACGCGCCATACGTCGGATTCACTCCGTCCGACGGATCGTCGTTCATCGACACCTGCCCCGGGATCGTCCGGAACCGATACGCCGCCCGCGGCACGAACAGGTGCGCCCCCGCCGCCGTCACCGCGGGCGTCAGCTGCTGCAACGCCGTGAGATCATCCATGATCCAGAACCCGCGCCCATACGTGCCCACGACGAGATCATTGAAGTGCTCCTGCACCCGCAGCCAGTACACCGGCGCCGGCGGCAGGTTGGTCTGCATCGACTGCCAGCTCTCTCCATCATCGAACGTCACGTACAGCGCGTTCTCGGTTCCGAGGTAGAGCAGCCCGCGCCGAACAGGATCCTCGCGAATCACATGCGCGTAGCTCAACATGCTCTTCGGAATCCCGGTCACGATGAGCTTCCACGTCGCCCCGAAGTCGGTCGTGCGATAGACCCACGGATCGCGGTTGTTCTCCTGGTGCGCGTCGACGGTGATGTACGCAGTGCCCGCCGCGTACTTCGACGGCTCGATGCTGCTCACGGTCCCCCAGGTTGGAATGCCGGGGATGTTCCGCGTCACGTTCGTCCACGTCTTCCCGCCATCGCGGGTGAGCTGCACGAGCCCATCATTCGTCCCGACCCAGATCAACCCGGCCGTCACCCGCGACTCGGCGATCGAGAACACGACATTGCCGTACTCGACGCCGATGTTGTCGGGGGTGAGTCCGCCCGAGATCTGCTGCTTCGTCTTGTCGTTCAGCGTGAGATCGGGGCTGATGACCTGCCAGCTCCGCCCACCGTCGGTCGTGACATGCACGTGCTGGCTGCCGACGTAGACCTTGTTGCGATCGTGCGGAGAGATGGTGAGCGGCATCGTCCACACGAAGCGGTACTTCACGTCGGCGGCAGGATGTCCACCGGTGTTCACCGGCCACACCTCGACGTTCTGGCCTGTGCGCGTGCGCTCGTCGAAGCGGACGACGATTCCGCCGACGCTGCCCGAGCCCGATGCACTCGACCAGATGATGTTGGGGTCCACGGGATCGGGGGTAGACCAGCCGCTCTCGCCGCCGGCCACCGAATGCCACTCGCTCCGCGCGATCGCTCCGCCCGTGCGACTGTTGCTCGGCCCGCGATAACTCGGACCGTCCTGCTTGTTCCCGTACACAAAGTACGGGACCTGATTGTCAACCTCGACGTGATACATCTGCGCGATCGGCAGCTGCACGCGGAGCCAGGTGCGGCCGCGGGTGTTGGAGATCGAGATGCCGCCGTCGTTCGCAACGGCCATGCGATCGGCGTTGGTCGGATCGATCCACATGTCATGGTTGTCGCCGCCCGGTGAGCCGCCCGGGCCGAGCGCCACGACCGTACTACCGCCATCGACCGACCTGTTGTAACTCGCGCAGAGGAAGTAGGTCTCGTCGGGGTTGTCGGGCGCGACCGCCATGCGCGTGTAGTACGGCTGCCGGCAGGCGAGATCGCGATTGTGCGTCGCGACACGCCAGTTGGCGCCGCCATCGTCGGAGCGCCACAGCTCGCCAGGCTCCGTGGGCTGGCCGTTGATCATCGCGCCATCGCCGGTCTCGATCAGCGCGTACATTCGATTCGGGTTCGACTTCGCGATCGCGAGGCCGATCTTGCCGACGGGACGCGTCGGAAGACCGGGCGCGCGGAGCCGGGTCCAGGTGGCGCCCGCGTCGCGCGAAACGAAGATGCCGCTGCCCGGTCCGCCGCTCTCGCGTCCCCAGGTACGGATCACGAGCTGCCACGTCGCGGCGTAGAGCACGTCGGCATTCGTCGGGTGCACCACTATATCGATGGCACCGGTGTTCTCATCGACGAACAGCGTCCGCTGCCACGACTTCCCGCCGTCCGTCGTCTTATAGACGCCGCGCTCCTGCTGCGGCCCGTAGCTGTGTCCCTGCGCCGCGATCCAGACGATGTCGGGGTTCGTCGGATGAATCACGATCCGGCCGATGCGTCCGGTCGCCTCGAGTCCCATCAGCGTCCACGTGCGTCCGGCATCGGTCGACTTGTAGACTCCCGCGCCCACCGAGATATGGCTTCGAATGAACGGCTCTCCGGTGCCGGCCCAGACGATGTTCGGGTTCGATCCCGATACAGCCAGCGCGCCGATCGACGACACGGGCTTGTCGTCGAACACAGGCTCCCAGTGGATGCCGGCATCGGTCGTCTTCCAGATTCCGCCGGAAGCGGCGCCCGCGTAGTACGTCAACGGATCGCCGACGACGCCGGCCGTGGAGCTCACCCGATTCCCCACCGGGCCGATGTGCCGGTAGCGAAGCGACGCGTAGAGCGCGGGATCGATGGAGACGCTCGGCCGCGTCGCTGGATTCTGCGCGGCTGATTCGCGCGGAAGGGGAAGGGCGGCGAGAAGGCCGGCGAGCACCATCGCGAGGAGCCGCATCCGAGCGGGCATGGCGTGACCATCCTTTGAGCGAGCGGGGGGGACACCGGGAGCGGGTATGATGTGCGCCCCCGGGGACCCTCGCCGCAAGGGTGCGAGCTACGCGCGGAATCCGCGCCGTGCGCATCATCCGCCGCGCCGGGGCTGCGCCCCATCGGTCTCGGTGCGTTGGACGGGAGCGAGAATGCAGCAGGCTGGGCGCATCGTCGAGCTGAACGGCTCGCTCTTCGTGGCGCCTTCGCTTTGTAACGATTCGTGCCCGTCGCCACCTGCCGCGCATGGCTATCCACAACGAGTCGGCCGTCCAGCGCGCGATCCCATCGACACCTGCCGGGTTCTTCCACATTTCCACACGCATTGTGGAGTAGTTATGCACACTATCCACAACGACTTGCGCTGTTGCCTCGCTGTCCGTCCCTCGTTTGGTTGGGCAGTCGGGAATCCGTTCCGGCCGCACGCGAACCATTTGAGTCGTCGAACCCTGGAGCCCCTCCGTGATCGCACGCCGGTCGAAACATGTCACGAGCGAAAGCTGGAACGGCCACTGGGGACCTGACGCGCGCTACTACGCCCGCCGCAGTGATGGCGTCTGCTTCGCGATCGACGGCGCGGTCAATGTCTTCGATCTCGCTGGCACCACGCCCCCGTTACCGCATGCGCGACCGGTGGACTCGCTCCCCGTCGCCGGCCGATACACGCTCAGCGTGTTCGCCCAGCGCCCGATCGAAAGCGGTCACGTGAAGCCGAGCATCGACGGCCCGAGCCCACTCCACCCGCGGCTCGTGACAGCGCGCCTGCTCGCCTGCGGAGTGCGCCGCCGGAAATAGGCGCGGTCGGTCAGCAGACATGCGGTCGGTGGGCGGATATAATGATTATCCGCAGAGTGATCCGATCCTGCTCGACACCATGCGCGGAGGCATCATGACCCGCGAGATGATCGCCGCTTCTTCGCTCATTACGTCGGCGGAGCTGGAACGACTATCGCCCCGCGACAAGCAGGTGGAGCTCGTGCGCGGCCGCCTCATCGTTGTGGAGCCACCCGGTTCCTGGCACGGCCGGATCTCCGCGCGGCTCGCCCTCCGCGTCGGCGAGTATGCGCAGCGTCGCGAACTTGGCGACATCTTCGCGCAGGACACGGGCTTCAAGATCGCGTCAAATCCCGACACCGTTCGCGCACCCGACATGGCATTCGTGGCCCGCGATCGAATGGGAAGCATCGCGCGGCGCGGCTACGCCGAGCTTGCACCGGATCTCGTCGTCGAGGTGCTGTCCCTTGATGACCGGCCCGGCGATGTCCTGGCGAAGATCGCCGACTGGCTCGACGCGGGCACCCGGCTGGTGTGGGTCATCGATCCCGATCGGCTCGAAGCGCGCGTGCACCGCCGTGACGGCTCGCTCTCCCTGCTCGGCCGACATGCCTCGCTCGATGGCAAGGACGTCCTGCCGGGATTCTCCTGTCCGCTGCGAGACATCCTGGAGTGAATCGGCCCGCCGGCCGCCTGTGACCATGCCAGCGCCAGTGCGGGTCTCGGACCGATGAGTTTTGGGCCGGTGGACAGTCCAACCCGGTAGCGTCGGCGCGAGCGCGAGCCCGCATCGGTTTGCCAACCCGCCACCGCGCATCCAGAATTCGGCCCGGCCCATTCACCAAAGGACATGCCCAACGCCATCGAAACCTCCGGCCTCGCAAAGAGCTTCGGTACCACCCGCGCGCTCGAAGGCGTGGACCTCCAGATTCGCGAAGGCTCCGTCTACGGACTCCTCGGCCCCAACGGCGCCGGCAAGACGACCACCATCCGTATCCTTGCCACGCTGCTGCGACCCACCGGCGGCTCCGCGACGGTACTCGGCCATGACGTCGTGCGCGATGCCGCCGCCGTCCGACAGAAGGTGAGCCTCACCGGCCAGTATGCATCGGTGGACGAAGACCTCACTGGCTATGAGAACCTCGTCCTCGTCGCGCGGCTGCTCGGCCTCTCCTGGCGCGGTGCACGCGAGCGCGCGTCGGAGTTGCTCGAAGCCTTCGGGCTCGAGGAAGCTGCTTCACGCCAGGTGATGACC
>JANPKQ010000346.1:0-1970 GCA_031426115.1 Gemmatimonadaceae bacterium
CGATGGGAGGCCCCGGCGGACACCCCGTCCGCCGGGGCCTCCGTTGCATTACACTGCCGCGGCTTTCTGCCACCGATCCCGCTGGCGGCGCCTCGCTCGAAAACGTAGCGTATGGAACGCCCTCATCCCGCGGGCGCCCGCCAACGATGGGAGAGCCGACTCCGTGATGATGCGCCGCCTTCGCCTCCTCGCTGCACTCCTCGCACTGACCGTCGGCGCCGGCTCCTGCGTACCGGCTCGTTCGCCAGCCTCGACGCCGATTCAGGCCTCCGTCGCGGAAGTCCCGACGACGGGCATACCGTCACGACTCACCGACTCCGCGTTCTGGGCCCTGAGCGCCAGCGTCTCGGAGCCCGGCGGGTACTTCCGCTCGGACAACATTCTCTCGAACGAGATCGGATTCCAGACGGTCATTCCGGAGCTGCTCCGCACGACCCGGCGCGGAGACATCTATCTCGGCGTCGGACCGGAGCAGAACTTCACGTACATCACGGCGCTCGAGCCGAAGATGGCGATCATCTTCGACATCCGCCGCGGCAACTTGCACATGCACCTGCTGTACAAGGCGCTGTTCGAGCTCTCCGCCGATCGCGCCGAGTTCGTATCGCGCCTGTTCAGCAAGCCGCGGCCGCGCGGGCTCGATTCGACGGCGACTGCCGACTCGATCTTCGGCGCGTACTGGTATGTCGCGACGGACAGCGCGCTCTATCGCCGGAACCTCGCGGCCGTGAACACGCATCTAATGAAGCATCACGGCTTCCCGCTGACGGGGGACGATCTCGCCGGAATCGAGTTCGTCTACCAGGCCTTCTTCTATGATGGGCCGAGCATCACCTACTCGTATCCGCGCCGGCAGAACGGACAGTACCCCAACTACGCCGACCTCATGATGGGAACCGACGGCGCCGGCGAGCAACGGAGCTTCCTCGCGACGGAACGGATCTTTCGCCGGCTGAAGGATATGGAGACGCGGAACCTCATCGTTCCCGTGGTCGGCGACTTCGGTGGACCGTCGGCCATCCGTGCAGTCGGTGATTACCTCAGGGCGCACGATGCGACCGTCGGAGCGATCTACGTTTCGAACGTCGAACAGTATCTCTTCCAGAGCGATGCATGGCGCCGCTACTACGAGAGCGTCGCCACGTTGCCAACGGACAGCACGACGACCTTCATACGATCGGTCGGCGGATCCTTTGGCGGGGCTCGTGGCGGCAGCGGCTTCGTTCGGCTGCCGTCGGTGCTCTCATCGGTGCACGACCTCATCGCAGCCTACCGCGCGGGCCGCATCAGCTCGTACTACGATGTGATCCAGCTCTCGCGCTGACAGGATTCGCACGTTCGCCCTGGATTCACGAGTCGACCCGCCGTTCCTTCCCCTGTAGGTTTCGCTTGCTCACAACCACCCGCCTTTTCCAGAGAGGTCATCCCATGCACTCGCCAGTTCGCACACTGCTCGCTGCCGCGGCGATTCTCACCGCGACCACAACACCCGCCCTCGCCCAGCAGCCGGCATCGACCCTCACCGCCGACCTGCTCGCCGACATTGCTCAGCTCGAGAAGAAGATGACGGCGCTCGCCCGCGCGATCCCCGATGACAAGGCGGGTTGGCGGCCGGCGCCCGGCACGCGCTCCGTGTCGGAGGTCATCATGCATGTCGCGTCCGACAACTATCTGATTCCCGGCGCGCTGGGCTTCGCCCCGGACGCATCCACCGGCATCAAGGGCGAGGACTACAAGACGGCCCTGGCGTTCGAGAAGCGAACGGTGACGAAGGCCCAGGCGATCGCGGAGCTCGAGAAGTCCTTCACGCATCTTCGGCAGTCGATGCGCGACACTCCCGACGCGAAGCTCGGCGCCTCCGTGACGATGTTCGGGCAGCCGTTCACGATGCAGCAGGGCTGGATCATGGCCACGACGCACCTTCATGAGCACCTCGGCCAGCTCATCGCCTACGCGCGCAGCAATGGCAT
>JANPKQ010000347.1:0-1701 GCA_031426115.1 Gemmatimonadaceae bacterium
GCCCGGAACGCCCGGGATACCGCCGCGTCCGCCACCGCCGCCTGCACCGCCACGGCCGCCACCACCACCGCCGGCCGGAGCCGCGGCACCCGCCGCACCCGCCGCACCCGGCGCGCCCGCACCGCCTGCACGACCGCCCGCCGCACCAGCGGCAGCCGGCGTCGGGATCGGCTCGATGCGCTGATCCCAGCACACGGTCTGGATCCCGGCGACGTTCTTCGCTGCCGGAACCGCGAGCTCACGAATCGACCGGCCGGAGGCATCCGAGATCCGCACCTTCAGGTCGCCGACCGGCTTCTTCAGCGCGTACTGGATCACCGACTCGCTCGGCGGATTCTCGCCGACGAAGATCTGATGGCCCCAGAACTCGTCGTTGCGGTCATCCTTCGTCTTCCACTGGAGCGTCGGCGCGATCGAAAAGAGCCTCGCATCCGTCGCGGCCGCCTGCGTCGCCGTGTACTCCTGGATCGGCTCGAGGTGATCCAGGATCCAGAGTGCGCGCCCGTGCGTCGCGACGAGCATCGCGTTGTCGCGCGGGTGGAGCGTGATCTCATCCACGCGCACCGTCGGGAGATTCGCCTTCAGCCGGCGCCAGCTCTGACCCCGGTCGAGCGACAGGAAGATTCCCGTCTCCGTGCCGATGTAGAGCACGTCCGGATTCTTCTGGTCTTCGGTCAGCGTCCGAACGACCTGGTCACGAAGGTTGCCGTTGAGCGAGCGGAAAGTCGTACCGCCGTCGGTGCTGCCCCAGATGTAGGGGTTGTAGTCGTTGACGCGATAGTTCGCGGCTGTGACGTACACCGTGCGCGCATCGAAGCGCGACGGCACGACCTCGGAGACGTACGCGCCGGCGGGGAATCCAGGGAGCCGCGACGTGATGTCCTGCCACGTGCGTCCGCCATTCGCCGTCATCTGCACGGTTCCGTCGTCGGTGCCGACGAAATACATGCCAGGCGTCTTCGGCGACTCGGCCAGCGACACGATCGCCGGCCACTGGGAGATGCCGTCGTTCCGCGCGATTGCGATCTCGCTGCCGCGCACGCCCATCGTCACGATGGAGTCGCGCGACATGTTCTTCGTGAGGTCGGGGCTGATGACCGTCCACGAATCACCGCGATCGGTGGACTTGAAGACGTGATTCGCCGCGACGACGAGTGTGCCCGGATCGTGCGGCGACAGCATCATCGGCGCATCCCAGTGAAAGCGGAAGCTCTCACCCTGCGCCGGTGCGGGCGTCACGTTGGTCGGCGTCGGCCGGATGCTCCTGGACTCGCCGGTCACCTTGTTTCGACGAATCATGTTGCCGTCCTGCGACTCGGTGTAGATGATCCGCGAGTCGCGGAGGTCCGGCATCGCCACGAAGCCGTCGCCGCCCTGGATCTGGAACCAGTCGTAGTTCATGATGCCGCGGTTCATCCGCGACGAGCTGGGTCCGCACCAGTTGTAGTTGTCCTGCATGCCGCCGCAGACGTTGTACGGCTGCTCCATGTCGTAGGAGACATGGTAGAAGAGGCCGACCGGGAGGTTCGGGATGAACGTCCAGGTCCTGCTCATGTCGTACGAAACCGCGAGCCCGCCGTCGTTGCCGATGAGGATGTGATCGGGGTTCGCGGGATTCACCCAGATCGCATGCACATCATCGTGGGTTGCCTCGGCCGCGTCGGTAACCATGTTCGGCCCACCATCCGTCGTCATGTGGAG
>JANPKQ010000348.1:0-4793 GCA_031426115.1 Gemmatimonadaceae bacterium
GTCCAGCCCAGCGGCGGCGAAGGCCGTCTCGCAGAGTTGACGAACGGTCCTCGTTTCCCCGGTGCCGATGACATCGTCGTCCGGTGTGTCGCGCTGTTGCGTGCGCCACATGGCCTCGACGTAGTCGCCGGCAAATCCCCAATCGCGGCGTGCGTCGAGGTTCCCGAGCCGGATTTCCTTCGCCTTTCCAAGCTTGATGCGCGCGACGCCATCCGTGACCTTGCGCGTGACGAACTCGAGGCCGCGCCGGGGGCTCTCGTGGTTGAACAGGATTCCGGACACGGCGAAGAGCCCGAAGCTCTCGCGATAATTCACGGTGATCCAGTGACCGTAAACCTTTGCCACGCCGTATGGGCTGCGAGGGTAGAATGGCGTGGACTCACGTTGCGGCGTCTCGACGACTTTCCCGAATTGCTCGCTCGAACTGGCCTGATAGAATTTGGCCTTCGGCGCCGCCTTCCGCATTGCCTCGAGCATCCGGGTCACGCCAAGCGCGGTGAACTCCCCCGTGAGCACTGGCTGACTCCATGACGTCTGGACGAAGCTCTGCGCCGCCAGGTTGTAGATCTCATCCGGCCTGCACTCCGCCATCGCATCGACGAGGGAATGCTGATCGAGCAAGTCGGCGGAGATGAGTGTGACGCGGTCGACCAGGTGTGCGATGCGCTCGTAGGGCGTGGTCGAGCTGCGGCGAACGACGCCCGTGACCTCGTATCCCTTCGCGAGCAGCAGCTCGGCGAGGTAGGAGCCGTCCTGACCGGTGATTCCGGTGATCAGTGCTCTAGGCAATGGCGAACAGCCTCTGGAAGATTCGGGGCGGGTAGTTGTCGGACAGAAAAAAAGGGAGCCCGTGAGAGCGCCCCCTTTTGCTACCGGTGATGGCGCGTCGTCACGCCGTCTGCACACCGCGCGGCGCACGCTGGATCTTCCCGGCGTTCAGGCAGCGCGTGCAGATCTTGATTTTCTTGACCTTGTCCCCGACGACGATACGCGCGACCTGGAGGTTCGGCTTCCAGACGCGGCGGGTCCTGTTGTTGGCGTGCGAGACGTTGTTGCCGAAGGCAACTCCCTTGTCGCACGAGTAGCAGCGATTGCTTGACATGGTCAGCTCTCGATCAGTTCGATTCGCGCCATCTCGGCACCGTCACCCTTGCGATGACCGGTCTTGAGAATGCGCGTATAGCCACCGGCGCGCGTCGCGTACCGCGGCCCGATCTCCTGGAAGAGCTTGTCCGCAATCTCGCGCTTCTGCACGTGACGGATCGCAAGGCGCCGCGCATGCAGCGTTCCACTCTTCGCCTTCGTGATGAGCTTCTCGACGAAGGGGCGGAGCTCCTTCGCCTTCGCCTCGGTCGTCTCGATCGCGCCGCGCTCGAAGAGCGACTGCGCGAGGCTCCGCATGAGGGCGAGCTTCTGTTCACTGGTTCGCCGGAGCTGACGCCCCGCTTTCGCGTGCCGCATGAGTCCTACTCCTCTTCGTCGTCGGGTGCAGCGGCGGCGGCGTGGCTCGGCGGCGTGCCCCAGTCAATGACCCGGACACCCTCGCCGTTGTCGTCGTACCGCATCCCGAAGTTCAGTCCTTCGCGCTCGAGCAGGTCTGCGATCTCCTGGAGCGACTTCTTCCCGAAATTCTTGACCTGCAGGATCTGGCTCTCCGTCTGCCGGACCAGATCGCCGAGCGAGCGGATGTTCGAATTCTTGAGCGAGTTCACCGACCGCACCGACAACTCGAGGTCGTCGATCGGCGTCTTGAACAGCTCGGCGAGGCGGGCACCATCGCCGCCCGCCATCTCACCGCCGGGGCTCATCGGCGCCGATGAATGCGTTCCGAAGCCGACGAAATACTGGAAGTGCGTCTGCGCGAGGGCTGCCGCGTAGCTGACCGCCTCCTCCGGCGTGACCGTGCCGTTCGTCTCGACGGTGAGCGTCAGACGATCGTAATCGGTGCGCTGACCGACGCGCGTCTCGGCGACGGAGAAGTTCGCGCGCCGAACCGGGTTGTAGATCGCGTCGATGCGGACGAGATCGACCGGGAGGCCACGCTCGAGCGGATGCTGATCGGCCTCGATATAGCCACGGCCGCGGTTCACATACAGCTCCACGTTGATCTCACGATCATCCTGGAGCGTGAAAAGGACATGGTTGGGATCGACGATGCGTACGCCGCTCTGGTCGGCGATGTCGCCGGCACGAACGGGGCCCGCCTCGCCCTTGTTGATGCGCAGGACGACCTGCTCGAGATCGTCCGCGAGGGTCAGCGTGAGGACCTTGAGGTTGCCGATGATCTGGTGCACATCCTCGACAACGCCGTTGATGGTCTGGTGCTCGTGCAGGACGCCGTCGATCCGGAATCCCCACACGGCGGCGCCGCGGAGGGACGACAGCAGGAGCCGCCGCATCGAGTTGCCGAGCGTGTGGCCGAAGCCGCGCTCGAGGGGTTGCAGCCGGAACTCGGCCACGTTGGGGTCATCGACGCGCGTCGTCGCTTCGACGAGCTGCGGCCGGACCAGTCCACGAAGATCTATTGCCTGTGCCATGTGTGCGTATTTCCCTGTTGGTCAATACCGGACGACCGGTCCGGCAACGCCCTGCCCCGCCCCTAACGCGCGGCAAGCTCGTACGGGAGTTAGGGTCCCGACCCATGATCGCGAAGCGCGCCGGGCAGCCGCGCGGAAGCGGTCAGGCCCGGCGCGACGACGCGGTACTAATTCGAGTACAGCTCGACGACCAGCTGTTCCTGCGCCGCGATCGGAATGTTCGGGCGCGTCGGACGCTCGAGCATCCGGCCGCTGTACGACTCGCGATCAACCGCGATCCACGAGAGCGGAGCGCCGCGCGACGACTGGTCCATCGCGACCATGATGGCGGCCTGTTCACGTGACTTCATGCGGACGCGAATCTCCTCGCCCGGCTGCACGAGGTAGCTCGGAATGTCGACCGACTTCCCCTTCACCTCGACATGTCGGTGCCGGATGAGCTGGCGCGCTGCCTTGCGGCTGGCGGCGAACCCCATGCGGTACACGATGTTGTCGAGACGGCTTTCCAGCGCGGCGAGCAGGTTGTGTCCGGTGATGCCTGGAAGCGGAGCAACACGCTCGAACGTGTTCCGGAACTGGCGCTCGCTGACGCCGTAGATGCGCTTGATCTTCTGCTTCTCACGGAGCTGCTTCGCGTACTCCGACGTCTTGCGACGGCGCGCCGTGTTCTGGCCATGCTGGCCGGGAGCGTACGGACGTCGCTCGACAGGGCACTTCTCGGTGAAGCACTTGGTGCCCTTGAGGAACAGCTTGGTGCCTTCGCGCCGGCACTGCCGGCAACTGGGTCCCGTATACCGCATTAGACTCTCCGCCGCTTCGGCGGCCGGCAACCGTTGTGCGGGATCGGCGTCACGTCCTTGATCGACTTGACCTGGAGCCCTGCGGCGGCGAGCGCCTGGATCGCGGACTCACGCCCGCTGCCCGGCCCCTGCACGCGGACATGGACGCGACGAACGCCAAGCGTCATCGCCTCGCGGCCAGCCTGCTCGGCGGCGACGGTTGCGGCGAACGGCGTCGACTTCTTCGATCCCTTGAACCCCGCCTTGCCCGACGAGCCCCACGAGATCGTGTTGCCGTGCGAGTCGGTGATCGTGATCGTCGTGTTGTTGAATGTGGCGCTGATGTGGGCGATGCCTTCCGCTTCGATCACGCGCTTGGTCTTCTTTCCAGTCGCCATACGTTACTTCGTAACCTTCTTCTTGCCGGCGATCGCCCGGCGCGGCCCCTTCTTGGTGCGGGCGTTCGTGTGAGTGCGCTGTCCCCGAACCGGGAGTCCCCGGCGATGCCGAATACCACGGTAGGACCCGATATCCATCAATCGCTTGATGTTCATCGCGATCTCCGTCCGCAGGGCACCCTCCACCCGCACATCCTTTTCGATCGCCTGACGCAGCTTGTTGACGTCTGCGTCGTTCAGATCCTTGATGCGCTGGGCGGGATTGACCCCGGTCGATTCGATGATCCGTCGCGCGATAGCGCGACCGATCCCATAGATGTACGTAAGTCCGATCTCCACCTTCTTCTCGCGGGGGAGATCGACGCCGGCAATACGGGCCATTAGTTAGTTAGCCTTGACGTTGCTTGTGCTTTGGATTGCGCTTGCAGATGATGCGCGTCACGCCGTTCCGCTTCACCACCTTGCAGTTCTCACAGATCGGCTTCACGCTGCTGCGGACTTTCACGGGAGCTCCGGTCAGTACGATATTTTTTCGGCCAAGACCTTTACAGTAACGGGCTTAAGGACCGCACGCAAGGTGCGGAGGATGACACGCCCGTACCGTGCTTCCCCGACTGCGATCAGCGCCCTGGCGGACGCCTCGGAGGCGCCGCCTCGGGTGTACGCAGCCCGTCGATGACGGTCTCCATCGCCGACCGCGGATCGGAGGCCTCGGTCACCGCGCGGCCGACCACGATGTAAGTCGCCCCGGCCGCTGCAGCCGCACTCGGCGTTGCCACGCGAACCTGGTCGTCGGCAGCGTTGCCGGACAGTCGGATCCCCGGCACGAGCAGGTCGAGCCCCCTGCCCAACGCCGACCGCACTGCGGCCGCCTCGAGCGCACTGCAGACTACTCCGTCGATCCCCGATGACTGCGCAAGGCGCGCGAGACGGATCACCTCGTCGTCCATCTGCACCTCGCCGGACCGGCCCCATGCTTCAGCGATCGCGGCAGCGTCGAGCGACGTCAGCACGCTGACGCCGAGGACACGGCAGCGATCCCCGCCGCGGGCGGTCGTTGCGGCGGCCGCCGCCGCTGC
>JANPKQ010000349.1:0-1864 GCA_031426115.1 Gemmatimonadaceae bacterium
AGATGGGAGCTGACGGTCTGCTTCGTGACCCCGGCCGCCCTGGCGAGCTCCGTCGCGGTGAGGGCGCGGCCCCCCATGAGGCTCATCAGGATCGCCGCTCGGGCGCGGTCGCCAATGAGACCCGCGATGGTCGCGATATCGGGAGCTACGGACATGGTTCGATGATAGCCGAACCATGCAGGGGCGTAAGTGGTTATCCTGCTGTCTTCCCCAACCTTCGCGCACGTGACCGATGGCTGACATCTCCGCTCGGTGCCGCACCTTTCGTGACCTTCACGCGACCGGCTGCTTCGTCATGCCGAACCCATGGGACTGCGGAAGTGCCCGCCTCCTCGAGTCCCTCGGCTTCCCCGCGCTTGCGACGACGAGCTCCGGCTTTGCGTGGTCGCTGGGGCGGGCTGACAATCGTGTCTCCCTGGAGGAGACCCTGACCCACCTGCGCGCGATCGCTGGCGCGGTGTCGGTGCCGGTCAACGCAGACTTCGAAGGGGGCTTTGCCATCCAACCCGTGGATGTGCTCGTGAACGTCGCGGCCGCCACCACCACCGGCGTCGCCGGACTCTCGATCGAGGACTCGTCGGGCGACACCGCAAGCCCGCTCTTTGACTTCGCGCTGTCGGTCGAGCGCATCCGCGCCGCTCGGCGGGCAATTGACGGCAGCGGAACCGGGGTTGTTCTCACCGCCCGTTCCGAAGGATTCATCGTCGGACGTCCCAACCTGGCGGAGACCATCCGCCGACTGTCTGCATACGCCGACGCAGGTGCCGACTGCCTCTACGCGCCCGGGATCCGCACGCCCGCCGAGATCGCCGCCGTCGTTGCCGCGGTCGCTCCGAAGCCCGTGAACGTGCTCGTCGGCAGTGATTTCTCGACTGTCGCCGAGCTCGCCGCACTGGGCGTTCGGCGCATCAGCGTCGGCGGTGCGCTCGCCCGGTCTGCGTGGACAGGCCTCATTACAGCGGCAACGGAAATTGCCGACCAGGGCACCTTCACGACCCTGGCCCGAAGCGTTCCCTTTGACACGATCAACGAGTCGTTCGCGTCGTGAGCGACCGTCCTACCGGCGCCGCCCCAGCGAGAGTGACACGATGAACGTTCGCGGCAACCCGGGCTCGAACGCCGACGGCACACCGTCGACGAGGTCGGGATTCAGGAACGCCGACCCGATGTACTTCTCATCGGTCAGGTTGTGCACGCTCGCGAACCCGCTGATCCCCCAGCCACCCACCGACGCGATGGCATCGCGCAGCTCTGCGGTAAGGCTGAAGAGCGTGAAGGACGGGACTTCGACCGCGTTCGCATCGTCGGCGAAGTACTTCCCGGTGTGCTCCATTCCGCCCCGCAGCCGCAGGCGGTTGAAGCCGGGCATCGCGAAGCCGAGCTCGAGGTTCGTCATGATGTCCGGAACGCCGACCGCCTTGTTCCCGCTGTAGGCGGCGATGCCGTCCCGCGTCGGATCGCCGGGAAAGATCACCGCCGAGTCCACGACGTACTCGAGATACTTGTTGTCCGAGAAGGTCAACGCGGCGCTGCCGAAGATCCCCGCGGGCATGTCGGCGTTGATGCCGAGCTCCGCGCCGCGCCGGCGACCCTTCCCCGCCGTGAAATAGTACCGGCCCCCGTTGTACGGAATCGCATCGTCCTTCACCTCGATGTCGTACAGCGCGATGTCGTAGCCAACCGAAAATCGCGAGCCTCCGATCGGCATCGCCAGCGATTTCATCCCGACTTCATACGTCGTCGAGATGATGGGGTCGAGGAGCGGGTTGAGCAGCGCCGGCGGCGACCCGGGCGTCGGGTCGGTCTCGTTGCCCGCGGGGACCTCGATGCCGCCACCGATGTTCGCGTAGAGGCTGTGTGTCGC
>JANPKQ010000350.1:0-8124 GCA_031426115.1 Gemmatimonadaceae bacterium
CGTGTCCGCGAGGTCCCGCGCGGTGCGCACGTCGCGCACGCGGAACTCCTGCCAGTCCGACCCGCCCGACGCCACGCCGTACGCGAGGTAGTTGCCGTTCGGCGACGGCTCGAAGATGCTGAGCGCGAGGGTGCCGTCGGACCCACTGGTGTTCATGTCGAGCAGCACGCGCGGGCTTCCCTCGAGACCTTCGCGCACGTAGAGCACCGGTTGGTTCTGCAGCCCGGTATTCTCGAGGGTGAAGAAGCGGTTCTTCACCTTCACGGGCGCCGAGTACTTCGGGTAGTTCCAGACCCGCTCGAGGCGCGTGCGGATGGGCGCGCGCTGCGGCAGCGTCTCGAGGTAGCCGAAGGTCAGTGCATTCTGCGCCTCGATCCACGCCCGAGTTTCCGGCGAATCGGTGTCCTCGAGCCATCGGAAGGGATCGGGGACGGTCGTGCCGTGATAGTTGTCGACCTGGTCCGAGGCGCGGGTCGGCGGATAGCGGAGCGGGCCGCCCGGGGTCTGGGCAGCCACGGCGCCGGCTACGAAGGATGAGATCACGACGGCGAGATACGATCGGGAGAGAGCGGTCATCTGCTGATGGACGAGGAAGCCGTAACGACCCGGCGAGACTGTCACGTCCGGGGTGAGGGCCGAGGAAAACGGCCATCGTCAATCTATAGGTAGTCCGTCCGAAGGCGTCGAGTTCCCCCTAATCCCGATCCTGGCGCCGCGGAGCATTCAATGAAGAACCCCCGGGCGCGGTATCGCGCCCGGGGGTTCACTCAATATTCCCGCGTCTTGCCCTGGTGGATCAGACTTCGCTCGCCACTCCCTTCCGGCGGCGACGGATATAGCCAACGCCGCCCCACAACCCCATCCCTGTCGCGACCAGCGTCGCTGTGATCGGCTCCGGAACGACTGTGGTCGGCCCGCAGTTCGGGTTCGTGGAAATGCAGTGTGTGGAGGCGCCGTTGTACCCGTTCTGTCCCTTGATGAACAGATCGCCGGTGAGGCTCGGGTTGAAGTCCTGGGTGACCCGAAAGCTCAGGGTGACGAAGTCGGGGCCCGATCCGAGGCAGTTCGTCACGAAGAGGCGGTTGTGCCCGGGGGTTGTCTCATCATCCACGCCGCACTGGCTGGCGATGGACTGTTGCGAGTTGAACGCGCCGGCAAGCAGGTCCACTTTCACCCCGCCGCCGATCGCCTTGTTGTCGGTGAGCTGCCAGTACGACGAGTAATCGCAGCCGCTCGAATTCTCGAGGCAGGGCCCCGTGATCTTCAGGCTGCCGGCGACGACGTTCACCGACGTCGGGATGACGTTGTCAAGGCCGATGCTCGTGAACACGGTCCCCGAGTAGGAGCCGTTGATCCCCGAGAGGTTGTAGACCTTCATCGTCAGGACGTGCTGGCCAAGAGCGTTCGTCTCGACCGTCGCGGTCACGGAGGCGCACAGGGCGAATCCACTGTAGCCGGCGTAGGGCGAACCCCCGCAGACCGTCCAGTTTCTTTCGCCGGTCGCCTCGGCCTGGGCGAGCGGGACCGCAAGAATAGCCGCAGCGATGGCCAGGGGTGTAAACAACTTTCTCATGATTGTGTACCGGCGGGGGGGGTGGAGGGCCAAGGCGGCCGACGAACTTGGGTTACCTGCTCGCTGATTGCTTCCAACCGTTGTAGCCGATCCAGACGAAGAGGATCGGATAGATCACCAGCAGTGCAACCGCCTTCGCGATCGACTTCATGAGTCCCATCCGAAGGACGCCGTTCGCCGCATCCGCGAGCGCGACGGGTATCACCGTCGCATAGATGAATGCGAACCCCAGCAGGAGCAACGTCAACGCGATCGCGACGCCACTCGCGACGCGCATCTGCCACCGGCTTCCCCGGGCGACACCTGCCCCGAGGATGAGAGCGAGCCCCAGCGCCGGCAGTGGGAGTCCGTTGAGACTCGCCCCGATGGTGCCGAACTCCCACTCCGGGCTTCCGAGAGCCGCAGGATACCACGCGAGCGCGAGATCGACGAGCCCGATCAGGATGAACGCCAGACCCATCCACCCCAGAGCGGACCATGCGTGCTCGGGGTGAGCGACACGCGCGACGGCCGATCGAGGTTCGGGGGCCGCCCCCGTAATTATCATACGCGCTGCGCCCATGCTGTTTCTCGCTGGTGAGGTCTTCCGCACACCCGTGACGCCGCAAGCACCAACCATGCCGCCACACGGCGCCCCGGACTTTCGGCCAAGCGCTTAATGAGTAAGGACTTACGACGTGACAGCTTTGCGGGTCGTTAAAACCTGTTGTGCGCGAACAGCGGATTGGATCTGCGGCGCAACAACACGCCACAGTTGATTCCGGCGCGGCATGCCGCCCACGCTCTGCCGCGACCCGGTGACGACACGGCGCGCGGAGTGGGACGCCGCACAGCACGGTTCCGATGACATCCGCGACCTGTCCTGGAACGACGCGACAGTCACCTGAGGCGCCAACGCTCGAAGCGCAGGCTGGGAGATGTGGCGGTGACCCATTAGGCGGGGCGGACGGCAGCAATCATGCCATGTAAATGGTCGCCATCGAATGTCTAAGTGTAGTTCAGGTAAAGACTTCGAAACCGGGACGGATCAGGATGTTTCCCCGCAGCAACGGCTGTGGCAGGCGGCCATCAGCGGTGGGCCTGCCAGCTACGGCTCGCGTTGGGCTGGTCCAAAGCAGGCGAACTGCTTCCAGCGCGCCTCAGCCCACGCGCCGGCGGTGCCACCTACAAGCCCAGCTGCCGTCTACACCATTTGCAGGACCGGTTAACCGCGTATGTGACAACCGGAAAAACGGACACGCGTCGGAAGCATCGGTCGCAGGCGAGTCGATTCGCGGAGAAGGTGATCGATGGTGTCGCTCGCGTCATGCCGCGACCGCCGAGTGCCTTCGGGTCGTAATTCGGCCGACAACGGGCGATCGCGGCCACACGGAACCGCTTCCTCACCTGACGCGGTGGCTCGCGTGCCACTCGAGAAATTTCTCGCGCCACCTTTGTGGCGATCGTGCAACACACCTCTGTTGGCTTCCCGCGGGCACCGGGGGCACCCTGGCGCGTAGACTGTTGTGGGGCAAGCGCATCCGGGAACTTCGCCGGGTGACTCCGGCCCTTCTCGCAGGGGCATGGCTCCTGCCAACCCCCGCGTCCTGAAACTCATCGTCGCGCACTTCTGGATTTCGACTTCGGGCCGGTACCTTTGCTCCCTACGTCCTTCGTTCGCGCCGCCGCTGCCCTCGCGGCCGAGCCGCAGTGATTGCAACTTCGGCCCCGCCCGGCCCTCTCCGCTGGTCCGCGGTTCGCTCGGATACGACTGTACTGCTGGCGACCGCCGTCGCGTTCGGAATGCTCTTCTGGTCTCCGCTGGCGTCGCTCGTCGAGGACTGGTGGACGATGCCGGAAGCCGGACACGGACTGCTGCTGGCACCGCTGTGCGCGTGGTTCGCCTGGCGCGCGCGCCTCGCCGAGCGAACGCCGAATCGCGCGATCGGCATTGCAATGCTGGTGTCGGCCGTGCTTGTTCGCGTGCTCGCCGACATGGCCGCCGAGCAGTACACGATGCGTCTCTCGATGATCGCGGGGCTCGCCGGCTTGACCGTATTCTTCCTGGGATGGCGGCAGCTGCTCGCGTGGTGGCTGCCGGTCACGCTGCTGACGTTGTCCGTTCCCCTCCCGGAGATCGTCGTGGCCGGCCTTGCGCTGCCGCTCCAGTTCCAGGCGTCGGAGCTCGGCGCCGCGATTTTGCAGGCGCGGCACGTTCCGGTCGAGCTGATGGGCAACGTGATTCGGCTTCCCGGTCACGAGCTGTTCGTGACGGAGGCATGCAGCGGGCTCCGTTCGCTGACGGCGCTGCTCAGCCTTGGAGTGCTGGTCGGGGGGACTTCGTTGAGCCACCCCGTGAGTCGCCTGGTGCTGCTCGGCGCTGCGATCCCCATCGCCATCGTCGTCAACGGCATTCGGGTATTCGTCACCGGCTTCGCCGTTCACTTCATTAGCCCTGCGGCAGGCGAAGGCATCCTCCATGCAACCGAAGGATGGCTTCTGTTTGTCGTGGCGTTCGCTGCGTTGTGTGTCGTCGCGTGGGGGGTTCGGTGGGTAGAGCGCACCGTGCGCGCGAGGCGAACGACGTGATGGTGCTTCGCTACGTGCCCGCCATCCTGCTCGCCATCGGGACCGCCTTCCTCAGTGCCTCGCGCGATCAGCTGGCACTCGCGCCGGCGGCTCCGCTGTCATCGCTGCCGTCCAGTCTCGGCGCGTACGGAAGCCAGGATCTCACCGTGAGCGATGCGGAGATCGCGGTCGCTGGTGTGTCCGAGTACCTGATGCGCGAGTTCAGGCGGGACTCGGTACCCGTGTTCTCCGTGTACGTCGGATACTACCCGTACCAGATGCGCGGGCGGACCATCCACTCTCCCAAGAACTGCCTGCCCGGCAGTGGGTGGGAAGCGTACGACACGAGCGTGGAGACTGTCTCCGTCGGCGAGGAGCAGCATGCCGTGAACCGGTATCTGCTCGCCAACGGGGAGGCGCGGGCCCTGGTGTATTACTGGTATCAGGGGCGAGGGCGAGTGGCCGCAAACGAGTACGCGGTGAAGTGGGATCTGCTTCGCGACGCCGCGCTCCACGGCCGGTCGGAAGAGGCGCTCGTGCGCATCGTGGTACCCTTGCCGCCGGGCGCTGGGAGCTCGACGGATCGCCGTGCCCCGGAGGTCATGGCGGCCGACCAGATCGCCAGCGCGACGATTGAGGCGCTGATTCCTGCGGTCGACCGGGTGCTGCCGCCTTGGAAGAAGTCGTAGCGAGAGGGCCGACTCGTCGATGGCGGAGGATCAGGAGACCGGAGTAAAGAGGCCGCGCCGTGTGGCTGCCCTGTTCACGGCTATCCGGCAGATGTGGATGTTCGTCGGCGCGGTCATTCTCGTGCTTCTTGCTTTCGAGGCGTGCTACCGGGCACAGGGGGCGGGACGTCGAGCCATCGGCAGCATCACGAACCGGTCGGGGGCTCCGGCGCATCCGTACGCGGGCCTTGACTGGTTCGACGAATTCACGCAAGAGGAATCGCGCTCCAGCGCTCTGCTCTGGAGGCCGTACGTCTATTTCCGCCGTCGGCCATTCGAGGGAAAGTTCATCAATGTCGACTCGCTCGGGCGTCGCCGAACGGTGCAGGCCAGCTCCACGTCCGGGGTCGACCCCGTTCTGTTTTTCGGCGGCTCGACGATGTTCGGCAGCCCCCAGCGCGATGCCTTCACGCTGCCATCGCGCATGGCAGCGCGCGTCGCGGCGCTGCGATCGGGGCAGCCACCCGTTGAGGTGATCAACTTCGGGGAAACAGGATACATCTTCACTCAATCCGTCATCGAGCTCGAGATGCAGCTTCGCGACGGCGTGCGTCCACAGGTCGTCGTGTTCTACGATGGGATCAACGACGTCGTCGCCGGCGTGCAGAGCGGGCGCGGCGGGATTCCGCAGAACGAGCAGAACCGTGCGCAGGAGTTCGCGCTGGGGCGGGTGCTGTTGAACTGGAAGCACGATGCGGCGGCGGAGATCCACGCCAGCGCGACCCTCGCGATGCTTGGATTGCGTCGCCTTCAACTCGTCCAGGCACTCGGCGGACGCATCGCTGCCGGCCATTCCGAACAACTCTCCACCGATTCGATCGCCGAGGCGGTCGCGCACGCGTATGTCGAGACCGCTCGCCTCGTGGAAGCGCTCGCCGACCATTACGGCTTCAGGCCGCTCTACGTCTGGCAGCCGAACTTCCACACGACCCCCAAGGTGCTCACGCCGTACGAGGCTCACCTGCGGCAGGAACTGGACGCGCAGGAGTTCCAGCGCACGATCCGTGATATCCATCGGCAGATGCCGGCACTCGTGGGACCGCGTATGCGGCAGCTCGTCGGCGATCGCTTCGTCGACGCGACCAGCGCGTTCGACGGCGACACGGCGACGGTATTCGTCGACGTGATCGGACATACGACGGAGACGGCGGTCGATCGCGTCGCCGAGGTCATGTGGCCGGCGTTCGCTCAGTTGCTCGCGTCATCGCGTCCTGGGCTGGCTCCCTGAGCCCAGCGCCGCAGGGGTAAGTCCCGGGTCCCTCCCGGCATCCACGTCGCGCTTCCAACCCGCCGTCGCAACTCGCCGATCGGCGCATGCCGCAATGTCCTCGCTGGTTTGGCCGATCTCCTAACGATTCGTTTAGTCGAAACAAGCCGGTCGTGGGGGGCGACATTTGTTTTTGTGACACGGATGACAATTCGGCACAAACTACTGTTTGAGCTATGAAACGCGATTCGCGCAACGTATACTAACGTGCGAGGTTGCACGCGAGCGTTGCCGCCCGAGCGCGACGTGCGTCCTTGAAACGAGCACCAATGTTCAACCGGCGGGGATGGTCGAACGTGACGCATCGCTCGCTGGACAACCGATCGCAGTACGCTGCCCAGAGCAAAGCCGCCGAAAGGCGGTGACGCAGAGCCAGGGGACTAACGCGAGCGTGAAGCACCGTTCGCCATGTCAGCCCAGCCGCCAGCGCTCGCCTCGAGCCCTGGCTTTCATCAGATCCGCCCGGGTTCGTTCGCCTCGCGCCGCGTCGGGTCCTCATCACTGAGGATGCCGCGCCGGCCGGTGGCTTGGCGGCCGATGCGCCGAACATCAGCGCGTTGGCCGGGACACGACCTGGGAGACTCTCATGCTGCTCACGCGCAAACGCGTTGCCTCATTCGCTGGACTCCTCGCGACGGTCGTCCTCGTCGCATGCGAGACCGCTCGACTGATCGACCCGCAGACGGGTGAGCCGGTATGGGTCTCCGTTGAGCCGCGTGGCGGCGTACTGCGCGCAATCGGCGCGAGCCTGCAGCTGGCGGTAGTCGACCGCAACGGTCATCCGGTCACCGTCACAGGCATCGGCTGGCGCCTCGTGGAACCGGGTGTCGTCACGCTCGATCAGGATGGGCGGGTGACGGCTGTCGCCCCGGGCGGTGCGCGTATCATCGTCGAACAGGGCGGGAAGTCGGACACCGCCTCCATTCAGGTCCGTCAGGACATCGTCACCGTCAGTATCTCGCCCGCGGCACTGACCGTGACGGCGGGGACCGTGCAGCAACTCGCCGCGATGCCACGGGACCTGAATGGACATGTTGTGGAAGGGCGCACGGTCACGTGGAGCAGCTCGGCGAACGGCCTCGCGACCGTCTCCAGCGCCGGGCTGGTGACTGCTCATGCGCCGGGGTCGGCCACGATCACCGCCGCGGTCGAAGGTCGAATCGCGACATCGACCATTGGGGTTGTTGCGGGAGAGCCGCCGCCGCCCTCGCCGGTGGCGTCTGTCGAGATCACCCCGACGGCCGCCTCCCCGGTGGTAGGCCGGACGCAGCAGTTCAGCGCCGTCCTGCGCGATGCGGCGGGAGTGATCCTGACGGGGAGGGCGATCACGTGGGCGACCTCGGCGCCAGCGATTGCAACCGTTAGTGGAACCGGATTGGTGACCGCTGTCAGTCCCGGTGTGGCGACCATCTCGGCCGGGAGTGAAAGTCGCTCGGGCAGTGCCGGAGTGACAGTGCTTGCCGTGCCTCCCGTGCCGGTCGCGTCGGTGACCGTCACTCCCGCGGGTGCGACGGCGCTCATCGGTCAGACGGTGTCGTTGACGGTGACGCTGCGCGATGAAGCGGGTGTGGTGTTGGCCGGGCGTGCAGTGACGTGGTCGACGAATGCGCCCGGAGTCGCAACGGTGAGTGGCTCGGGGATCGTGACTGCCGTCGGCCCCGGATCGGCTGCCATAACCGCCACCAGCGAAGGGCGGAGTGGCGCGGCGACAATCACGGTGAGCGTTCCTCCGCCGGCACCGGTCAGCACGATTGCGGTCGGGGGGACGACGAGCCTCTTCGTGTCGCAGACGTCGCAGCTCACGGCCACGCTTCGCGACGGGAGCGGGACTATCCTCACGGGTCGTGCGGTGACGTGGTCGAGCTCGAGCCCCGGAACCGCGACTGTCTCGCAGAGCGGCCTCGTGACGGCGCATGCGCCCGGGGCGGCGACGATCACGGCGGCGAGTGAGGGGCGGTTGGGGACGGCGGTGGTGACGGTGGCGGCGGTGCCGGGCCCGGGGTTGGGGG
>JANPKQ010000351.1:0-4450 GCA_031426115.1 Gemmatimonadaceae bacterium
CCCTCGAGCTCCAGCGCCATGTTGACGTTCTTCACGGCGATGTCCGCGCGAAGCTGGAGCTGCACCGGAGCAAAGTTGAGGATCGCCGGAATGCCTGCCTTCGCGATCCGCTCAGCCACCCCCTGGGCGACCTCGCCTGGCGTCGCGAGCACGGCGATGTCGGGCCGCTCATGCGCCGCGTCCGCCTCGAGCGTCGCGATGTCCCGGACAACGAGCCCGTCCCACTCGGAGCCGACCTTGGCAGGATCGCTGTCGTACACCGCGATCACGGAGAAACCGCGCTGCCGGAACCCGCGATACTGGGCGAGTGCCGAGCCGATCTTTCCCGCGCCGACAATGACGACGCTCCAGCTTCGCTCGAGACCGAGGATCTGCCGGAGCCGCGCTGCGAGCTCTGGAACCGAGTACCCAAGCCCGCGCTTCCCGAAGGATCCGAAGAACGAGAGATCCTTCCGGACCTGTGCCGAGGTTGTCGCACCCTTCTTCGCGAGCTCTTCGCTGGAAATGGTCGCCGACCCACGTGCTTCAGCCTCCTCCAGAAAGCGGAGGTAGAGAGAGAGGCGTCGAACGGTCGAGTCTGCTATTCGCTTCACGATGCGCGTCTTGTGAAATACTTCACAAGATTAGGCGAGGATCGCCCGTTTGACTAGGTGATATGCCCGTCCCCGGGGCCGCGCGGGTCACGCTGGCGGGACCTTCGGGTTATCTTTCCCCCCCATGCCCGTCAACGTTTCCTCAGAGATCGGCCGTCTGCGCACGGTACTCGTGCACACACCCGGGCCGGAACTCCTTGCCGTGACGCCGGCAACCCGCGAGGACTACCTCTACGACGACATCATTGACGTCGAGACGGCGCAGCGGGAGCACCGCCGGTTCGTGGCGATCGTCGAGCGGTTCGCTCAGGTCCTCTCTGTTCGCGAGCTCCTCGCCGACGTCGTCGCCAGCACCGAAGTCCGGGAGCTGCTCATCCGCGAGACGATGGACATCGTCCCCTCCGAGCCGATGGCCCGCGAGCTCCAGGAGCTACCCGTGGACGCCGTTGTCCGGATGCTCATCGAGGGCAGGGAAGAGCCGCCTGGACCGCTCGCCAGGACGCTGAACGAAACGGGCTATACCCTGCCGCCACTGCCGAACCTGTTCTTCGCCCGCGACGTGGCGATGGGAATCGGCGAGCATGTGATCATCGGCTCGATGCGCTACGGCATCCGGTGGACGGAAGAGCTCATCATGAAGGCGCTCTTCCTCTATCACCCGCTGCTGAAGAACAACGGCATCATCTACGACGGCTCGATCGAGCGTCGGCTGAACTACACCATCGAGGGCGGGGATGTGCATCCGCTTCGCTCCGATACGGTGATGATCGGATTCAGCGAACGCTCGAGCCCCGCCGCCATCGACAATCTGGCGTCGCTGCTCTTCGCGGACACCGCGATCGAGCACGTCATCATCGTCGTCATGCCGGGGGAGAACACGGCCATTCATCTCGACATGATCTTCACGCACCTTGATCATGAGCTGTGCGCCGTCTATCCGCCGCATTTCATCGGGCCCGAGCGCCTGCCAATTCTGTACTGGCAGAAGGGGCAGCATCAGCTCAAGGAGATGCCGAACATCTTCGCGGCACTGCGCCTCTGCGGCCTCACGCTGGAGCCGATCTTCGTCGGTGGGGAACGCCGCGCGGTCCAGGAGCGGGAGCAATGGGCGTCGGGCTGCAATTTCGCGGCGATGCGTCCCGGCCTCGTGACGGCGTACTCACGGAACGAGGGCACTCTCCGGGAGATGGAGAAGATGGGCTTCACCATCGTCCCCGCCGTGTCCTTTCTCACCGGCGAGCAGAAGATCGGCGACACCGAACGCGCGGTCATCACGTTCGAGGGCAGCGAGCTCGTTCGCGGCGGCGGTGGCCCGCGCTGCATGACCTGTCCGATCACCCGCGACGATCCCTGGACGTGATGAGTCAGCGCAGCCCGGACGGACCGCCGGTCGGAGCGCTGTCGTGAGCGGAGGGATCGTCGCGAGGCCCGCAGAAATGCGCCTTACCGAGCGGGCTGCGGACTACCTCGCGGGCGGTCCGGCTGATGTCGTCGCACTGATCGGCCACATCTGCCAGCTGCCGAACCCGCCGCGCTTCGTGGCCGAGCACATGGCCGCGGCGCTGTTCGCCGAGCGGACCGAGTTTTCGCGCGACGCGAACGGTCAGTGGCGCCTCGTCACATCTCGCGCGGCACCGTCGCTGGAGCCGGCTCCGGCCGACACGGTGTCGTATGCACCGCGCCGTCGTCACTCGCGGGTCCCGCTCGGTGCCCCCGTCGCAACGCCTCGCGGTCGCGATGACGACGCACGGGTTTCGGAAGAACGGTCGTCATGGACCGACGTCCTCCACATCCCCGCTGCGCCCGCCGACCTTCTCGCATCGCTCTCGTTCGTCGTCGTCGATGTCGAGACGACCGGCGGCCGGCCATGGTCGGGCGACCGAATCACGGAGATCGCCGCTGTCGTCGTGCGTGACGGGGAAGTCCGCGAGGTCTTCGAGACACTCGTTAATCCGCAGCGGCCGATCCCGCCGCTGATCACGGCGCTGACGAACATCAACTGGGCGATGGTGAAAGACGCGCCGATATTCCGGGATGTCTGCGACCGCCTGCTGTCGTTCATGCGGGGTCATGTGTTCGTCGCCCACAACGCCGCGTTCGACTGGCGATTCGTCACGGCGGAGGTGAGCCGCGCGAACGGCAGCCGCCTCAGTGGGCGCCAGCTCTGCACCGTGCGCCTCGCACGAAAGCTCCTCCCCCAACTCCGGAGCCGCTCGCTCGATCATGTTGCCCATCATTACGGCGTGACGATCGGCGCTCGACACCGGGCCGGCGGCGATGCGATCGCGACGGCTCATGTGCTGGTGCGCCTCCTTCGCGACGCACGCGATCGCGGGTGCGAGAGCTGGCCCGCGCTCGAGGAGCTGATAGCGAAGCGCAAGAAGCGGGGGCGTCGAGGCCGGCCCTCGGCGATGCCGCGGTCGATGGATCGGGACGCAGGCGCATGACGGGTCTCTCGCCGCTCGTCGAACGGACGAAGGTCGGCCGCCTGCGCGTCTTCGCGCTCCAGGCCGGGGGGCAGAAGCTCGACGGCGGCGCCATGTTCGGCGTCGTGCCGAAGCCCCTCTGGGAACGCCGCATCCCGGCGGACGCTCGCAACCGGATCCAGCTCGGCATGCGCTGCCTTCTCATCGAGCACGACGCGGGACTGGTGCTGGTTGACACCGGTGCGGGCAACAAGGAGAACGCGAAGTTCCACGACATTTATGGTTTGGAGAACTCCGGGCGGAACGGACGCACGGCGCTCGAGGATGCCATCGTCGAGGCCGGGTTCACGGTCGATGACGTCGCCATCGTCATCAGCTCGCACCTGCACTTCGACCATGCGGGCGGCAACACCTGGCGCAACGAGGGCGGCGAAACGCTGCCGAGCTTTCCGAAGGCGCGCTACATCGTCCAGCGGGGCGAGTACGACTACGCGACCCACACCAACGAGCGCACCGCGGCCAGCTACTTCCCGCCCAACTTCGCGCCGGTTGCGGCGGCCGGCCAGCTGGAGCTCGTGGACGGGGAGCAGGAGATCGTCCCGGGCATCCGTGTCATCCCCACTCCCGGCCACGTGCCCTTTCATCAGGGAGTTCTGCTCGAGTCGGGCGGCGAGCGGGCGTTCTTTCTCGCTGACATGGCCCCGACCGCGGCACACCTCCCGCTGCCCTGGATCATGGGCTACGACGTCGAGCCGCTCGTGACGCTGGAGACCAAGCGGGTGATCCTTCGGCGCGCGATGGCCGAAGAGTGGCTCGTCGTCTTCGAGCATGACGCGACGACGGCGTGGGGCCGGGTGGTCGACGACGGCAAGGCGTATGGGCTCGCCCCGCTTGACGGGCAGCGACCCGTCCCGTAAGTTTCGCCCTCACAATACGCTAAGCAGGCTGGCAGTGTTGCCGGCCTCACCCTCTGGCCCTCGCTTCGGCGAGGTGTGCTGAAGGAGTCGAACGACTGCAGCGGCGCCCTCCATCCGTGGACGGCGCTTTGCGCGCGGACGCCGACTTCGGGGTCCGCGTTTTTGTTTTCCCTCGATGAGGAGCGTCAGCTATTCAGGATCCGACAAAGCGAGTTCGCGTCAACCGGCAGATTCGCATCAGCCCGTTGCGCGTCATCGCACCCGACGGAAGTCAGATGGGCATCCTGGACGTCGAGACGGCGCTTGCGGCAGCGCAGGAGCAGGGTCTCGACCTCGTCGAAGTCGCACCGACCGCGCGCCCGCCAGTGGTCCGCATCATGGACTACGGCAAGTTCAAGTTCGAGCAGGCGAAGATGGCGCGGCAGGCAAAAAAAAAGCAGCACGTGATCCATCTCAAGGAAGTGAAGTACCGGCCCGGAATCGAGGAGCACGACTTCATGACCAAGACCCGCCA
>JANPKQ010000352.1:0-10750 GCA_031426115.1 Gemmatimonadaceae bacterium
TCGTTCTACGTACCCAATTGCGCCGTTTCAGTTTTGCCCGATGCCGCCGTCGACGCACTGCATCTGTTCCGCCCTGCAGTTCCGCAGTTCCAGAGGTTTTTGTGTGCAGTGATTTCCCTCACATTCCCTCCCAGAACGACAAACGATACTTGAGCCGTCCATGCGTCGTCATGCTGACGACACCACGACTCGCCCTTCCGGCGATTGTGACGTGGATGACAAGCACTTCCGGGAGGTTCCCATGCACACCTTGCGCACCCTTGCATTGCTCTCCGCCGTTGTCCTCACCGCGGCATGCGAGACGCGCTCCCGCGCGAAGATGGACAGCCT
Organism: Gemmatimonadaceae bacterium; assembly: GCA_031426115.1. Taxonomy (GTDB): domain Bacteria; phylum Gemmatimonadota; class Gemmatimonadetes; order Gemmatimonadales; family Gemmatimonadaceae; genus JANPKQ01. Next base: position 331 of record JANPKQ010000352.1, read on the forward strand.
CCAGGCCTCCACCGCCGAGCAGCTCCAGCTCACGACGACGCTTTCGGCGCAGAAGGACTCGCTCGCGCGGGTCATCGTCGATGCCGATGACTTCATCATGGCGATCGACTCCCAGATCCGTACGGTGAAGGGCCTCCCCGCCGCGAAGCGGGTAAAGGTGAAGGCCGAGAGCCCGATCGAGGACCAGCTCGAGCGGCGCAAGGAAGTGCTGGCGCGGGTGAGTGCGCTCGTCGAGCGGGCGAAGCTCACCGCAAATCAGCTCGCGGCGAGCCGCAAGCGCGAGGAAGTGCTCAAGGGTGACAAGGAAGCGCTGCAGCAGCAGGTCGCCGACGCGCAGCAGCAGCTGACCGATGCTGAAGCGAAGCTCACCAGCGATCATTCCATGATCGGTGACCTCGGCGCGACGATTGAGCGCCAGACCGCACGGATCGCCGAGCTGGAGCTTCGCGTGGACAGCCTCGTTACCGAGACGCGCACCATCGGCGAGAAGCACTATCGGGCCTACTATATCGTCGGCACCGAGGAGGAACTGCTCGAGAAGGGCGTCATTCAGCGCGAGGGCGGTGCGAACCTCGTCGTCGCGCACCCCGGCCGTACGCTGCAGCCCGCGCGGAAGCTCGACCCCGCGATGTTCACCCTGATCGACCAGCGCGAAGTCCGCGAGATCTCGCTGCCCGATTCGACGAAGCGCTACCGCCTCGTGTCGCGCCAGAACCTCGACAAGGCGACGGTTCGCGAGCGCGACAAGACGACCTTCGCCGGCCCGCTCCAGATCGCGGATGCCGACAGCTTCTGGGCGAGCTCGCGCTACCTGATCCTCGTCCAGCGGTAAGCTGCTCAGCAGTCCAGGAAGGCACACCGGGCCCTGCGCCCGGTGTGCCTTCTGCTTTGCATCGCCGTTTGCCCTCCCGCGCCCAGCGCGCCGTTTCCGGCTTACGGTGTTCCGCCGTGGCGTCCCGCGATCAGCGTCTTTCCGCGATCAGCGCCCAGCGCGCCCTTGATCTCAGGCAGGAAATCGTTGCAAGCCGAGCTCATCCGCCCTATCCTAGTCTCCGGACCCTGCCCCGGAGATGAGTAGTGGACCTCTCGATCATCGCACTGAACTTCGGATACGCCATCCTCGGCGTCATCCTGATGTACGCGAGTTACCGGATCATCGACAACCTCACGCCCAACGTGGACTTCCCGGAGGAGTTGAAGCGCGGGAACATCGCCGTCGCGATCTTCATCGGCGCGCTCTTCCTCTCGATCGCCATCATCATCGGCAACGCGCTGAGCTGACGATGCGCGCGCCATCCTGGGTTGTCGTGCTCGTCTTGCTTGGCGTCGCGGCACCCGACGCGAACGCCCAGCAGAAGGGGATGAAGAAGGCCGGGGCCGCGATCGAGCGGGCCGCCCAGGCGCGTGCCGCGGCCAAGGCGACGAGCCAGTACGACGACACCTTCCGCAAGTACGGCAAGCGTTACTTCGGCCCGGCGTTCGACTGGCACTACTTCAAGGCCCAGGCGATGGCCGAGAGCAACCTCGATGCCAACGCGACGAGCTACGTCGGCGCGCGCGGGCTGATGCAGCTCATGCCCTCGACCTACGCCATGATCCAGACGAAACGTCCCGAGTTCGGCCCGATCAACGATCCCGAGTGGAACATCGCGGCGGGCATCATGCACGACCGATACCTGTGGAAGCTCTGGTCGAAGCAGGTCAGCGAGGAGGAGCGGCTGAACTACATGTTCAGCAGCTACAACGCCGGCGAAGGAACGCTCGCGCGCGCGATGAAGGTGGCGCAGGCGCAGCAGCTCGATCATTTGCGATGGTCGAACATCGAGTCGATCGCCCCGACGGTGCCGCGCTGGCGATACCGCGAAACCCTCGGCTACGTGCGCAAGATCGACGGCTACTACGGAAGCCTGAAGGGCGGCGCGCCGAAGCCCACGGCCAAGACCGTGGCTCCTGTTCCTGCACCGCCGTCGCAACCATCACCGTCACCGGCTCCGTCGTCGTCACCGCCGCCACCGCCCGGGCCGACGCGCTGACTCGACGCCGCCGAGGCCGAGTTGTCAGGGAAAAAAGATCGACGCGAACACGGCAGCAGCGAGCAGCACGCCGATCGCCGCGCTGATGAGAAAATCGACGACGGCAAATGCTGCGAAGCGTGCTATTCGAGCACCGCGTGCGCCTCGATACACCGCGAAGAATCCGATCCCGAGATAGACGTAGGTCGCGAGGATCGAGATCGTGCTGTGGGCCGGCCTGTTCACGACGGCGAGCGGAAGCAGGAGCAGGCTGATGAGCCACACCGAGTTCGATGCGACGAGCAGGAACGTGAGATGGTCGCGCATCGGCCGGCCTCGGTGCAGGACTCCGAGGAACAGCGCCAGCGGCACGAGCGCCAGCGCGGTGACGAACGGCGTGACGGCATTCATCCGTCCCTGGAACCGATCGTTCGCCTCATCGACCGTCAGGCCATGCTCGGTGAGCATTCGCTGCAGGCTCGTCGCGCGTGACGGGTCGAGCCCCGCCTGTATCAGCTCCTGCTGGTCGAAGCTGTACGGCTTCACCAGCGACAGGCAGAGCATGTAAAGGCCGCCGAGGAAGAGAAAGAGCTTCAGCGTACTGACGTATCCAGCGGCGCGCCCCTCGACGTGCGCGATGACGATCCTGGCGGGGTGCAGCAGCAGGTCCCGCAGCGACGCGAGGATCCGCCGATCCAGTCCCAGCGCCTCGACCGTCGTCTCGCGCACGAGCTCGCGCACACCGCCAGGGCCGGCGGGCGCCGCGACCATCGGACGCCCGCACTCGCCGCAGCACTTGCTGGTACCCAGTGCGCCGCAGTGCGGGCAGCTCGCGCTCGCGGGTGAGCCCATCCGGGGAAGATAACCCCCGCAGCGCCGGCGCATCCAACCACCGGCATGACCTCCGCCGGACCGCGCCCTGAGCCGCTTCACTCATTTTTTCCGCCTTCCTGATGCAGTAGACTGGCCGCCCCCATCGCACGAATGGCGGGGTAGCCGATCGACTCGCTTTCCCGCATGCTTGTCCGCGCGGTTCGTCCCCGGGCTTCGCGATGAAGCGCGCGCCCGATCGGAGGTGGAATGGAACAGCGGAGTGAGATCACACGGTTGCTGGGCGTCGCCAACGACGGCGACCCCGAAGCAATGCGCAGGGTGCTGACGCTGCTCCACGACCGCCTTCGCGTCATGGCGCACCGGCAGCTCGCGCGCGAGGCCACGGGCCACACCCTTGAGACCGACGGTCTCGTGAACGAGGCCTTCCTGAGGCTCCTCGGCGTGGACCGCATACAGTGGCGCAATCGCGAGCACCTCCTCGCGATCGCCGCGCGAATGATGCGGCGCGTCCTCATCGACTACGCCGATCGCCGCCGGGCCGGCAAGCGCGGTGGCGGCGAGTTCGACGTGACGCTCGATGAAGCGCTCATCGCGGTCGATCAGAATGCGGATGAGCTGCACGCCCTCGATGAGGCGCTCGGACGTCTCGAGCAACTCAACCCGCGCTACAGCCGAGTCGTCGAGTGCCGCTTCTTCGCGGGGCTCAGCATCGAGGAAACCGCCGAGATGCTGGCGCTCTCCCCGGCGACGGTGAAGCGCGACTGGGTCACCGCACGCGCGTGGCTCAATCGCGAGCTGCAGTCGTGACGGGATCATCGGATCCGGCGTTGTCGCCGGCCAATCCAGACGCAACCCACTATTGGGAGCAGCTCGAGACCCTGTTGCACGATGCCCTTGAGCGGGAGCCCAGGGAGCGCGCCGCGTTCCTGGCCTGCTCCTGTTCAGATGCAGCGATGCGCCGCGAGGTCGAGTCGCTGCTGCGGGCGCACGACCAGCCGGGGGTACTCGACACGCTATCGGAAACGGTGATGAAGCCAATACTCGCTCCGGCCGGCGGTCCTGTAGTACACCGCGTCGCGCGGAGCTTCGCCATCGACGTTCGGCCCGAGCTCGACCGATATCGCATCATCGACACGCTCGGCGGCGGCGGGATGGGCATCGTCTACCGGGCACGCGATGAACGCCTGGACCGCGACGTCGCGCTCAAGTTCCTCCCACCACACCTCAGCACCGACGAGGCCGCGAAGAAGCGCTTCCTCGTCGAAGCCCGCGCCGCCGCGTCGCTCGAGCACCCGAACATCTGCACGGTCCACGAGATCGGGGAGGCAGACGACGGGCAGCTCTACATCGTGATGGGATGCTATGAGGGAGAGACGCTCGACAAGCGAATCGCCGCCGGACCGCTCGCCGTCGAGGACGCGATCCGCATTACGCTCGACGCGGCGCGCGGGCTCGCCAAGGCGCACGAGCGGCGGATCGTGCATCGCGATGTGAAGCCGGCGAACATCATGATCACCAGCGACGGCATGGTGAAGATCCTCGACTTCGGGATCGCGAAGCTCTCCGACCCGGGCATCACGCAGACCGTCGGCGTCATCGGCACCCTCGCCTACATGAGCCCCGAGCAAGCCTTCGGCGAGATCGTTGACGCCCGCGCGGATGTCTGGGCGCTCGGTGTCGTCTTCCACGAGATGCTCACCGGACGCCGGCCGTTCCGCGGCCCCGACAATCAGGCAGTGCTGTATTCGATTCTCACGGAAGAGGTGGAGCCGGTTGGAGCGACGGGGGGAGATCTCGCCGCGGCGATCGACGCATTCCTGCGGCGCGCCCTGGCGCGGACGCCTGCCGACCGCTTTGCCAGCGCCATCGAGCTGCTGCCGCACCTCGGAGAGCTCCATGCGATTGCCCTCGGCGGGCCGGCGTCCATGCTGGCGTCAGCCGCCTCGACGAACGGCTCGTTGCCGGCGGGAAAGTCACCGCGGCCCGAATCCCAGCTGACGCTCGCTGGAGAACGCCGGCATGCGGCGGTCGTCGTCACCGCCGTCGCGGACCATGCCGCGTTGGTCGAGCGCCTCGCGTCCGATGAGATCGACCACATCCTTGGCGCCGTCCGCGAGATCATCACGGAGGTCGCGATGCGCCACGGCGGCATCGTCAACCATTTCGCTGGTGACGAAGCCGTGATGCTGTTCGGCGTCGCCGAATCGCACGAGGACGATCCACTTCGTGCAGTGCGGGCGGCAACCGAGCTGCACCGGCGCGTGCGTGCGCTCGCCCCCGCCCGCGGGGGCACGGCCATCCGAATGCGCACGGGGGTACACACGGGCGCGCTCGTCGCGCAGCGCCTCCGGAGCGGCGACCGGCGCTTTCGCCTCACTGGCGCGCCGCTCGACGTCGCCACGCGTCTCGCCGCGCTCGCGAGCAACGATGCAATCCTCATCAGCCCGGATGCGCATCGCCTCGTCGGTGCCTTCGTCGAGACCGAGCCATCCGCCTCGCTGACGCTCCAGGCCGACACATCGCCCGTGACGCCGCACCGCATCACCGGCGAGTCGCCGATTCACTCACGGCTCGAGCTCGCCGAACGCGCCGCCCTTACGCCGTTCGCGGGCAGGTCGAGGGAGCTGCTGGCACTGGAGGAGCTGCTCGATGCTGCGATGGTCGGCGACGGCGGTTTCGCCGCTGTCCTTGGCGATCCTGGCGCCGGCAAGAGTCGCCTGCTGTTCGAGCTTCGGCGACGCATCGACGGCGCGGAGGCGCAGCTCGTCATCGGGCGGTGCGATGCCTACGGCGGAACGACACCATTCAGCCCGTTTGTGCAGGCGCTGCGCGAGTTGCTCGGGCTCGGCGTGGCGGGCGGTGCCATCACTGCCGCCGGGGTCGCCGAGCGGGTTCGCGCAGCGGACGTGTCGCTCGAGCAATCGATCCCGCTCTACTGTGCGCTGCTCTCTGTCGAGAGCGAAGCGCATCCCCTGCCGCGCCACCTCCAGGGCGAGCACCTGCAGGGAGCGATGCTGGAGGCGCTCGCCGCGTTGATCACGGTTCGATCCCATCACCGTCCACTGGTGATCCTGCTGGAAGACTGGCACTGGTCGGACGACGCGTCGCGACGTGCGCTCGAGCAGCTTATGGAGATCGCGCCGTCGCACCCGCTGCTCGTCGTCGTCACCTGCCGGACCGAGAGTGGCATCCAGTGGAGCTCCAGCGAGCGCGGCGTCGTCGTGCACCTACGGCCGCTCTCCATCGACGACTCGACGGACGTCATCCGCGGTATCCTCGGCGCCGATCGGGTGGCGCCCGATCTCGCGCAGCAGCTGCACGACCGCACCGGCGGCAACCCGTTCTTCCTCGAGGAAACCTGCAGCGCGCTGCTCGAGCAGGGGCTCGTCGTCGTCCGCGGCGGCGAAGCCGTCGCCGGCGATGCGATGGCGCTCGTGCAGCTTCCCGAGACGGTGCAGGCGGTGATCCGCACGCGACTCGACCGGCTGGCGCCCGACACGCGCGATACCCTTCGCGTCGCCGCCGTCATCGGTCGGGAGTTCACGCGCGCGGTGCTCGAAGAGCTCGTCGATCCCGAGCTCGATGGCGCTGCGGCGCTGAACGAGCTTCGGCGCGTCGGCCTCGTCCAGCAGACGAGCGTTGCGCCGGAGCCTGCGTACCGGTTCAAGCACGTGCTCACCCAGGAGGTCGCGTACGACACCCTCCTCGAGCATCAGCGCCTCACACTCCATGCGAAGGCCGCCGCCGCGATCGAACGCCGTTACGCCGACCGGATCGACGAGCATCGGGAGCGCCTGGCGCATCACTACAGCCGCGCCGAGCAGTGGGTCGATGCGGCGCTCCACGGCATTCAATCCGCCGATCGCTCGAACGGTCTCAGCCAGTTCGCCGACGCGCTCGCGATGCTCGAGCGCGTTCGCACCTGGGTGGAGCGCGTGGATGATGAAGCGCGGCGACGCGAGCTGCTCGCCGAGCTGTTCTTCCGCCAGGAAAGGCTCTGCGAGACGCTTGGCCTTCGCGCGCGCCAGATCACGATCGTCGAGGCGCTGATCGCCTTGCTCGCTCCGTACGGCGGGTCCGCGCAGCTCGCGGAAGCATATCTCCGCCAGGGCGATGTCTTCACCCTGCTCGGACGGTTCGATGCCGCAGACCGCTCGCTCGCCACGGCGCTCCGGCTGAGCCAGGAGCGCGGTGATCGAGGTGGCGAGCGCAACGCCGCTCGCAGCTTCGGCCTCCTCCGCTCCCATGAGGGCCGCTACGAGGAAGCGGTCGCCACGCTCGAGCGGGCGCTGGCGCTCGACACCGAGCTGGGGGAGCGCGGCAGCAGCGCGGGCGATGTCGCGAGCCTCGGCAACGTCCTCCGCAAGATGGGGCGGTCACGCGACGCGATCGAGGCGCTGGAGCAGGCTCGCCTGCACCTCACGCCGGAGGACGATCCGAGAAAGTTGTGTGCGGTCCTCACCGTGATGGCGGCGGCGTATCGTGACCTCGGTGACGATGCGATGGCGTTGCGGTACCTCGAGGAGGCTTGCGATACCGCGATCGAGCGGCAACTACCGATCCTGGCATCGTTCAGCCTCCCGGCCATCGGCCACATTCAGCTCCAGCGGGGCCACATCGAGGAAGGGCTGGCGACGTACCGGCGCGCTGCGGACCTCAGCCGGCATGCGCGTCACGCCGACGGTCTCGCGCAGGCGCTGCGCGCGCTCGGCGAAGTGCTGGTCGGCCTCCGTCGCTTCGAGGAAGCAGTTCCTTATCTCGCGGAAGCCGCGGAAATCGTCGCTCAGCTCGAGGACCGCCACACCGAGACCCACCTTTGGCAGCGCCTTGCGACGGCACACGAGCAGTGCGGTCGGCCCGCTGAAGCCGGTGACTTCTGGAAGCTGGTGCAGCAGCGCTGCGAGGGATCGGGAGACTTCCGCGGCGAAGCGCTCGCGCTCGAGGGGATCGCGCGCTGTGCGCGGGCGCGTGGAGTGGGCCACTCCGCGATCGACCTCTACGAGCACGCGCTCCACCGCGCGGTGACAGCGAACGACGCCGAGCGGGAGAGCACGCTGCGCAACACCCTCGGGCTGCTGCGCTGGGAGGACGGCTCGTACGCCGAGGCACTGCGACAGTACGAAGCTGCACTTCGCCTCTGCCGCGAGCGCAGGGATCGGGTGCACGAAGGGCTGATCCTCAACAGCCTCGGCGCGACGCTGCAGAAACTCCAGCGCCATGACGAGGCACGTACCGCGCTCGAGGAAGCGGCGCGCCTCAATGCCGCCACCGGCGAACGGCGTCTCGAGGCCCACTCCCACGCGGTCCTCGGCGACAGCCTTCTCGAGACCGGCCGCGCCGCCGAGGCGCGCGTCGCGTTCGAACGCTCGCTCGCGCTGCGTCCATCGCTCGGTGACCGTCGCGGCGAAGGCTGGATGCTCGAGCGTGTCGCCCGCGCGTTGATCGGCGAGGGTCGAACGGACGATGCCCGTGCACCACTCGCCGCCGCGAGAGTCATCGCCGCCGAGATCCAGGACTCCGCTCTCGACACCGCCCTGGGTCGGATGGCATCATCCCGTCGAGATGAGACGCTCACGCATCACGTCTTTGCAAAGGTCAACAGCCTGGAAGAACGATAAAGCGGATGCGGCGGATCGAGCGGATTGCTCCGAGTACATCAATCCTCATCGTTCGCCGGGCCCTGATCTTACCCCGCGCGCCGATGCGATCCGCCCGATCCGCCGCATCCGTTGTATCGTTGTTCCCTGCAGTTGACGTTGCTCTTGCCGTTGACGTTGCCCTTGTCGTTTCCTCGGTGCACTCCCCACAGGTAATCCAATGCCCCGCTACATCATTGAACGCCAGGTCGGCAAGCTGACCTCGGACGAGCTGCGCACGGCTGGACTCCGCTCCAACCAGGTGCTGTCGGAGATGACCGGCGTCGTCTGGATCAAGAGCTACGTCTCGGACGCCGAAGGAAAGATCTACTGCGAGTATGAAGCTCCCAATGCGGAGGCCGTGCTGATGCACGCCCGTCGGGCCGGACTGCCGGCCGACCGCATCTCCGAGGTGTCGATGGAGATCAGCCCGGCGATGTTCGTGTAGGCCGCACCGGGCCGATCTCGATTGGCCGTTACCGGAAGATGAGCCCTGGCCTCCCACTTGGCAGCTTCTCCGGAATGAGCTTTCGCAGCCGCTCAGGCCGCGCATCGGGATCGAGCAGGCCGTTGCGGACGAAGTCCACGAGAGCGTGAAGCTCGGCTTCACTGAGTTGCACGGGCTGACGGAGCAGCGGGTCCAGGCGTTCGAGCACGGGCCGCATCGGACCAGGGGGACCCTGGAGGTCCGGCGCCAGCCGCGCGGTGCTGAACGTCGTCGCATGACCCAGTGCATTCAGGTGGTACCGGATCGCGTCCTCCAGGCGGACGAACGCTCCGTTGTGCATGAAGGTCGGCTGGAGTGCGACGTTGCGCAGCGGCGACGTGCGGAAGGCATAGCGGTCCGCCGGATTCCCCGTGACCTGCTCCAGGCCGAAATCCTCGTTGGCGCCCGGGCCATCGAAGACGACGTTGGCCAGCGACGGAGCGATCTGCGGAATTCCTGCCACGTGCTGCCGAAAGTCGCTGAACATCTCGTTGGACCGGCCCGATACTGCGTGGCACGAGACGCACGCCGCGCGCCCAAAGAACAGGGTGGCTCCCTGCTTCTGCGACGGCGTCAGGGCGTCGTGTGCGCCGCGCGCATAGCGATCGATCGGCGCGTTCGCGAACACCAGGGTGAACTCGAACTCGGCGATCGCGCGTCCGAAATCGTCGAAGGTGATCGGCGCTCCCGCCTTCACGTGCGGAAACACACGCGCGAAACGGTGGCGATAGCTCCTGCTGGCATTGATGCGCTGCAGGACCTCGCCGCGGATATCATCGCTGTTTCCGGGAAAGTGGAATCCCGCAGCCTCGACGCGTTCGGTCGGAGGGATGAATGCCTGGGCGGTGAGGAGGTGCGGCAGGTAGGACAGCGAACGTCCTTCGGGCGCGGGAAACTCGAAGCCCATGCTGTTGTCGAAGGGATCGCCGGATGGAGCGTTGAAGCGCGAGTTCCACATCAGCGTCGGGAAGAAGGCGGTGTTGATCGCCATCGGCGTGCGGCGCTGGTTGCGCGGACCCGTCCTCCCCGGTCCAACGATCCCGTTGTTGCCGATGCCGATGGCGATCGACTGGGTGTCACCGAAGCCGTTGATCGGAGAGTGGCAGCCGGCGCATGAGTTGTCGTCGTTCAGGCCCTGAATGGGATCGAACCACAGCAGGCGCCCGACATCGGCAAGCTGGTAATCGATGCGCCGGCCCAGTCGCGCCTCCAGCGTTTCGCCGATCCGGCCAGTGAATCCGTGGCTCGCGAGATAGCGGCGCAGGACGGCATCCGCATTGTCGGAGCGGACTACTCGCGGCGACGGCTCCGGACCGACGGCCCCCGCGTGCTCGCCGTCGGAACAGCCGGCCAACGCTGCGCATAAAACCAGGAGCATGGCGACAGGGCGGAGCCTGACTATGCGATGCATTGTCTCGGTCTCACGAATGGGGGAGTCGGCCCCGGAGCGC
>JANPKQ010000353.1:0-5442 GCA_031426115.1 Gemmatimonadaceae bacterium
GTCAGGCCCGGCCTCAGGGGGATCGTCGTCGATCCGCGCCAGCGCGATGTGCTCGTCGCCCGCTTCAGGGTCAACAACGTCAGCGGTGAGATTGCCCGGGCGGTGATCACCGGTCAGGCGACGAGCGTCAATACCTCGCACACCGTCCTCCTCGACGTCCCTCAGCAGCCGTGGTACAAACAGCGGGCGTTCTGGCTGGGCACTGCCGCCGGCGCCGTGGTGGGATTCCTCATCGGCGGGCTGTAGCTCTGGGTTCAGCCGGTGCGCCCGACAGCGGGCGGACGAGCGATTACTTCACGTTGCAGTCGAGCGTCGCGAACACCTGGAGCGGATTCGTCGAGTCGTTCTGCGCCCTGACCCCGCGGGTGTCCCGGAATGGGTAGCAGTATTTCGCGGTGATCAGCACCTGGTGCTGCCCGATCGGGACCTTCACCCGGACCGGTGTCGTGCCGCGGATCGGATACTTGCGGTTCCAGCCGAGCGTCGAGAGGCTGAGCTCCGGATTGTCGAAGTTCCCGCCGTACTTGGGGTGCACGGCGATCCACCCGCAGTCCCGCGGGGTCAGCTCGACCGTCACGGTCCCGGTGTCGGTCACCGTCACGGTCTTGGGATCGACGGCATAGGGACAGGTCGTCCTCGTCGCGATCGATGCGCTGACGTTGTACCTGCCCGGCGAGAGCGTGTCCGTGCTCCAGTTGCCGGTGGCGACGGTGTCCGTGCCGATCATGATCGTGGCCCCTTCCGGCGCCCTGATCGCGAGCACACGCCTCGGGTTTGCCCTGGATCTTCCGATCGGGATTCCGGGCACCGAACCCTGCCCGGGCTCCTGCGCCTCGGCGCGGGTCGCGCCCGGCGTGGGAGCGTCGTCGGTCCCCAGGGTGAGGCTCAGCCCCACCGCGAGGACGATCACCGCGGCCAGCGCGACGAAGAACCATGTCATCGGGGCGATGCCGCGACTGCGCCGCCGGCGCAACTTCGGGAGTTGCGTTCCCGGGGGGAGGGTGGCCGCAGTCGGCACGGTAACCGTGCGCATCGCGGCGGATTCGCCCCGCTCCTGGAGGATCTCGGCGAGATCCTCGCACATCGATTCGCCCGACGGGTAGCGGTTCTCGGCGTCCTTCTCGAGGCAGCGGAGGATGACGTCCTCGAGTTCCCGCGAGATGGAGGCATTGAGGGATCGCGGCCGCGGCGGTTTTTCCTCGACGTGCTGGCGGGCGATCTCGTACCAGTCCTCGCCGGTGAAGGGCAGGGACCCGGTGGCGGCCTTGAAGAGCGTGACGCCGAGGGAGTAGATGTCGGCCCGGCCGTCGAGCGCGAGGCCGCGGGCCTGTTCCGGTGCGAAGTACTGAGGTGTCCCCATCACCATGTTCGTGCCGGTCTGCTCCGCATATCCGGCGACGGCGCGGGCGATGCCGAAATCGGCCACGACCGCGTTGCCGTGCTCGTCGAACAGGATGTTGTCGGTCTTGATGTCCCGATGGATGACGCCTTCGCGGTGGGCGAAGCCCAGGGCGCTGGAGACGTCGATAGCCATGCGGATCAGCATCGACTCGGGCAGCGTCGTCATGACGCTCAGGCGGTCAGCGAGCCCCTGGGGGAGGTAGTCCATGGCGAAATAAACGGCGCCATTCTCCTTCCCGACCGCGAAAATGTTGATGATGTTGGGGTGCCGGAGCTTGGCCGCGGTCGACGCTTCCCGGCGGAACCGCTGCTCGAACGACTCGTCGCCGGCGTACTGCGGCTTCAGAATCTTGAGGGCGACCGGGATCTCGAGCTCGGGATCAAAGGCCTTGTAGACCCACGCAAAGCCGCCGGAACCGATGACGGCATCGATCCGATACTTTCCGAGGGTTTGGCCGAGGTAACGCTCAGGCAATCGCGGAGCCTTTACAGGGGTGAGTCAGACCAGTAAATTGCTGTGCTTCAACGAATTCGGCAAAGCACACGCGCGCGATGCGCGGAGAATATACTCAATGGCTTTCGAAAAAGCATCGACCGTCCAGCGTTTCAAGGGTCACGAGACCGACACCGGTTCGACCCGAGTTCAAGTCGCGCTCCTTACCGAGCGTATCAATTACCTCACCGAGCATTTCAGGATCCACAAGAAGGATCATCACAGCCGGCAAGGGCTGCTGAAGATGGTGGGAAGGCGCCGCAGGCTCCTCGAGTACCTTCGGCGCACGGACGTGGACGGATACCGGAAGATCATTCAGGATCTTGGGCTTCGCCACTAACCTGATAGACACATCAATCGCGCGGGCGCAACGAGTGCGGCCGCGCGTTTTGTGTACCCCTGAGGCGTACTGCTGATGACAGAAAGAGTAGAGAGGACCTTCGCCGGTCGGCGAATGGTGATCGAGACAGGTCGCATGGCCAAGCAGGCAGCGGGTTCCGCGCTGGTCCAGTTCGGCGACACAATGGTGCTGGCAGCGGTAACCGTGAGCGAGAACATCAGTCCGCTCCCCTTCTTCCCTCTGCTCGTCGAGTACAAGGAGAAGACGTACGCCGCCGGCAAGATTCCGGGCGGCTTCATCAAGCGGGAAGGCCGGCCGCACGACGAGGAGATCCTCTCGGCGCGGGTCATTGACCGGTCGATCCGCCCGCTCTTCCCGGAAGGCTTCAAGAACGAGGTCCAGGTCTACATCTACGTGATCTCGGCCGACCAGGAAAACGATGCCGACGTCCTCGCGCTGGTTGCGGCCTCGACGGCGATCAACATGTCAAAGATCCCCTTCGCCGGCCCAATCGCGGGTGTGCGCGTCGGCCGGGTGCAGGAGCGCTGGGTGCTGAACCCGACCTTCCAGCAGCTCGAGTACAGCGATCTCGAGCTCGTGATCGCCGGGTCCAACGATTCGATCGTGATGGTCGAGGGCGGCGCGCTCGAAGTCAGCGAAGCCGATGTTCTCGGCGCGATCAACGTCGGCCACACCGGCATCAAGGAGCTCATCTCCATGCAGGAGGAGATGCTCGGCCGGGGACGCGCGGAGAAGATGGCGTGGACCAAGGCGGTCCCACCCGAGGGCCTCGTCACGAAGGTCAAGGCGCTCGCTGATGGCAGGATCTCCGAGGCACTGAACCAGAAGGACAAGCACACGCGGATCGAGGCGGTCGAGCGCGTGAAGCGCGAGCTGTCCACCGTGCTGCTGGCGGACTTCCCGGATAACGCGAAGGACATCGGCAACCTCCTCGGCGACGTCGAATACAACACGCTTCGCCATCAGGTCCTGTCGACGAAGCAGCGTGTCGACGGCAGGAAGGCGAACGAGGTTCGGGCGATCAGCATCGACACGTCGCTGCTGCCGCGCGCCCACGGCTCCGCGTTGTTCACCCGTGGCCAGACCCAGGCGCTGGTCGTCGCGACGCTCGGCACCGCCAACGACGTGCAGCGCCTCGACTCGATCGATGAGCCGAAGGAAACGACGAAGTCGTTCATGCTGCACTACAACTTTCCGCCCTTCTCCACCGGCGAAGTCCGGCCGATGCGCGGCACCAGCCGCCGCGAGATCGGACATGGCAACCTCGCCGAGCGCGCGATTCAGGGTGTGCTTCCCCCATTCGAGGAATTCCCGTACACGATTCGCATCGTGTCGGATGTCCTCGAGTCGAACGGCTCGTCGTCCATGGCCTCCGTCTGCGGCGCGGCGCTCGCACTGTTCGATGCCGGCGTGCCGATCCGCTCGGCTGTTGCCGGTGTGGCAATGGGGCTCATCAAGGAAGGGAAGAAGTACGCGATCCTCACCGACATCCTCGGCACCGAGGATCATCTCGGCGACATGGACTTCAAGGTCGCCGGCACCGAGCAGGGTATCACCTCGATCCAGATGGACATCAAGATCGAGGGACTCGACATCGCGATCATGGAAGAGGCGCTGGCCCAGGCCCGCGAAGGACGGCTGCACATCCTTGGCGAGATGAAGAAGGCGCTCGCCGCGCCGCGTGCGGATCTCTCGCCGTACGCCCCGCGCATCGTCACGCTGCACATCAGCCCGGAAAAGATCGGGGACCTCATCGGTCCGAAGGGCAAGACGATTCGCGGGATCCAGGACGAGACGGGTGCGGAGCTCAGCGTGGACGACTCCGGCCTCGTGACCATCGCCGCCGTCGGCGGCGAATCGATGGAGCGTGCGCGGCAGATGGTCATGGCCCTCACTGCGGAGCCGATCGTCGGCGAAGTGTACGAGGGAACGGTGAAGAGCACGATGGCGTTCGGCGCCTTCATCGAGATCATGCCCGGCACCGAGGCGTTGCTCCACATTTCGGAGCTGCGCCACGCGCGGACCGAGCGCACCGAGGACGTCGTCAAGAAGGGCGATCGCGTCAAGGTAAAGCTCATCGAGCGCGATGAGCGCGGTCGGCTCCGCCTGTCCATGAAGGCGTTGCAGCCGAAGCCGGAGGGCACTCCGGAAGACGGCGGTGGCCGTTCGAGCGGCGGTGGTGGTGGTGGTGGTGGTGGCAGCGATCGCGGCGAGCGTCCGCCGCGTGATGCGGCGACGTCGGAGACCGACGCCGACGGTGGCGATCGAGCGATGGCGGCCGACGCTGGTGACCGTGGAGGAGAAGGCGAGGGTCGCGGCGGTGAGCGTCCTCGTCGCCCGCGAAGCGGTGGCGGTGGCGGCGGACGTGGTGGTCGCGGAGGGGGCTCGCGCTCGGGGTCGTGACGCCGGCAGCGCGGCCCGAAGTCGGGCTCTCCCGCACGGTGTTGCCCAATGGGCTCACCGTGCTCTCGGAGCACATGCCAGGAGTTCGATCGGTCGCGTTCGGCGCGTGGGTGCGTTCTGCGTCGCTCCACGAACCGCGCGACCGAATGGGAGTTTCGCACCTCCTCGAGCACATGGTGTTCAAGGGGACGGAAACCCGCTCCGCGAAGGACATCGCGCTTTCCCTCGAGATCCTCGGGGGATCGCTCGATGCGTACACATCCCGCGAGCACACGGCCTACCAGGCCCGTGTGCTCGACGAGCATCTCGGGCAGGCGGCGTCCGTCATCGCGGATCTCATCTTCCGGCCAGTCCTCCGGTCGAAGGATCTCGCGCTCGAGAAGAAGGTCGTGCTCGAGGAGATCAGCCAGGTTGATGACACGCCGGATGACCTCGTCTTCGAGTTGCACAACGAGGCCATGTGGGGCGACCACCCGTATGGGTACTCGATCCTCGGCACGAGGGAGTCGGTGTCGTCGCTCGGAGTTCGCGAGCTTCGCGAGCTTCATGACCGCGCCTATCATCCGCCGCAGGTCGTCGTCGCCGCGTCCGGAAACGTTCGCCACGACAACCTCCTGGAGGTCCTCCAGCAGACTGGATGGGCGGATCAGCCACGCGGCAGCGGCTCGAAGGCGTCCTCCGTCACGCCGAAACTCGCACCACCCTCTGAGCGCCACGTCGAGCGCGCGGGCGTCCAGACGCACATCGTGTTCGGGTCGCCCACCGTACCCTACAGCGACCCGCG
>JANPKQ010000354.1:0-17612 GCA_031426115.1 Gemmatimonadaceae bacterium
CGTTTCCGCGAAATCCGCGGTTGCCGTTATTCGTTATCGAGCCCCAAGCACCCGGTCCAGCCAACCTTGCACGCTCCGCGGCCTCGATACATTGAGGCCACTCGCGCCACCGTCGCCGTCCGCTCCGCACACCAAGGCACATCAATGTTCTCCGGCACCCAGATCGCGACACTGTTCACGGAGCTCGGCATCACCCACGTGGTGACGATTCCGGACAGCACGCTCGGGCAGTGGGACCAGGCGCTCGAGGAAAGCGATGCGCTTCGTGTCGTTCGCGTCTGTCGCGAAGGTGAGGCATGGCAAGTCGCCGCCGGCCTGCACCTCGGCGGCGCAACGCCGATCGTGATGATCCAGTGCACCGGACTGTTCGAATCGGGCGATGCCCTGCGCAACGTGCTGCACGACTGGAAGCTCCCGATCTTCGCCGTGATCGGCTATCGCAGCTACCTGAGCCAGGACACGATTCCCGGCGACACCTGCCTCATCTTCACCGAGCCGGTGCTCGATGCCTGGCGCATCGACTACAAGCTCATCACCGACCCATCGGGTCTCCGGACAATCCGCGCGCACTACGAAGCGTGTCGGGCGGCGTCGAAACCCGGCGTCACACTGATCGCGGAGGGCAAGGCATGACACCCGCCGCAACGAACAGCATGTCGATGCCCGCCGCGATCGCCGCACTCCATGGAGCGCGCGCGGTCGACGACGTCGTCATCACGACGATGGGCGCAGCGCGGGAGTGGATGGCCCTCGGCACCCAACCACTGGACCTCGTCTTCCTTCCCTCCAGCATGGGACAGGCGACTTCCCTCGGGCTCGGCATCGCCCTCGCGCGTCCCGATCGTCGGGTCATCGTCGCGAACGGCGACGGATCGATGCTCATGAACCTCGGATCGCTCGTGTCGATCGCCGCAGCGGCACCACGCAACCTCATTGTCGTCCTCCTCGCGAATGGCGTCTATGAGGTCACCGGCGCGCAGCCGATCCCAGGCGCGGCGACGTCGCGATCCGCCGCCGTGAACCTCGACTTCCCTGCGATGGCGAGAGCTTCCGGCATCGAGACGGTGTTCCACTTCTCGCGCCTCGCCGAGTGGAGGTCCGCGCTGCCCGAGGTCCTCTCCGCACCGGGGCCGGTGTTCGCAGTGCTCGATGTCGCGCCCGTGCCAGGCGGGGCGGGGCCGCGCTCCCCGGGACCCGCCGGCGATCGCGCCCGGGCCTTCATGGCGGCACTTCGCGGAACGACGGGGGAACTCCGACAGGGATAGACGGTACGCTCCGGAAGGGGCATGTTCCGAATGCCGACGCGCCCCGCCACTCGCACGGCGACCTCGGATCCGGCATCATGCAGCGCTTCCACAGGACGGGCACCATGACACAGCACGGTCCATTGAGCCGCCGCAGCCACGCGCGCGGCGCGATGCTCGCAGCGCTTCTCTCGATCTCGGGCACGGCCTCGGCCGCGGTTCCGTCGCCGGTCGTCACCGATCCGCGATGGCTTCCCTGGATCGGCTGCTGGTCCCCTGTCACGGCCACGAGCGACGTTGCCCCGATGCTGGCGCGCACACAGCGCGTGTGCGTCATGACGGTGGACGGAGCCGATGGCGTGGATGTGGTCGGTGTCGCCGACGGAGCGGTCGTCAGCCGGATGCGCGTCAACGCGACGGGCGAGCGTCGCCCGGTGAGCCGCGAGGGATGCGAGGGGTGGGAGACGGCGCGCTGGTCTGCGGCCGGCGGACGGGTCTTCCTGCGATCGGAGCTGACGTGCGCTGGCGGCATCGAGCGCGTGTCAACGGGCATCATCGCCATCGCCTCACCCGGCGAATGGGTTGACGTCGAAGTCGTCAGCGTCCGCGGCCAGCAGTCCACTCGCATCGTCCGCTACCGCAGCGCGCCCGACTCCACGGCCCTCGATCGCGCCATCTCTACCGCACTCGGCGATCGGGAGCTCGCGCGTCGCACCGCCCGCATGGGCGCGGCCGCGCTGCCAACCATCGCGGATGTCGTCGAGGCGTCACGCGAGGTGGACGCAGCCGTCGTCGAGGCATGGCTGCTTCAGCGCATGCCCCGATTTGCGGTGGACGCCCGCCAGCTTCGCCGCCTCGCCAACGCGCGCGTTCCCGGATCCGTCATCGACCTCGTCGTGGTGCTCTCGAGCCCGGAGATCTTCCAGGAGCGGCTCGCAACCCGTAGCTACACGCTCGTGAGGCTCGATGCGCCGCGCCAGGCGGTCGTCGCACTGGAGCCGCAGGGCGCCGGCGCCGACGTCGTGTCGAGCTCGATCACGATTCAGGGCGGCAGCTACGAGAATCGATCCCGGACCAGCGACCGCTGCGATCGGTGCAGCCGCGAGGTCGATGTCATCTATTACGAGTCGGCTCCATACGCGCCCTACGGCTACTACCCGTACTGGCCCTATGGCTCGTATTACCCGTCGTATCCGTACACGCCGTCGTATCCGTACTACCCGCGGCCGCGGCCCGAGCCGGAGAGGCCGCCTCAGCGTCCGCCGGTCATCGTGAACGGGCCGAGTTTCCCCAAGCCCGCACCGACGTGGCCGACACCCGAGCCGGAACCGGAAGTGAAAGGCCGCGCGGTGAAAGGTCGCGGCTACACGCGCACCGGAAGCGGAAGCGCGGCAGAGCCGGTCGCACCGGTCCCGCCGCCGCAGGCATCGCCCACTTCGGAGCCAAGCCAGCCACGCGAGTCGATGCCGAGGCAGGCAGAGCCGAGCCAGCCGCGCGAGGCCGCCCCACGGCAGGCCGAGCCACGGCAGGCTGAGCCACGGCAGGCTGAGCCACGACAGGCTGAGCCACGACAGGCCGAGCCGCGTCCGGCGCCCCCGCCTCCCGCCCCGCCACAGCCGAGCGAAGTGAGGCCGGCGCCCGCTCCCGCTCCCGCCCCGACGCCCCCGGAGCCCAAGCCCGAGCCGCCGCCGAGAACCGCGAAGATCCGTCCGCCGACGAGCTAGACGGAGTGCCTCACGTCGCGGGGCGCACGCTGCGTCCCGCCGGCTTTCCGTCGCGGGTACCATCGAGCAGCGCGACGACGCCGTTCACCAGCACGGCCTTGATGCCGACCGGATACTGGAACGGCTCGGCGTAGGTCGCACGATCGGTGACCGTCGCTGGATCGAAGACGACGACATCGCCCGCGAGTCCAACCGCGAGCCGGCCGCGGTCGGTGATCCTGAGCCGCGATGCCGGCAACGCGCTCATCTTGTGGATCGCCTGCGGCAGCGTCAGCGCCTTCCGCTCGCGCACGTATCGGGCGAGCACCCTCGGAAACGAACCGAAGCCGCGGGGATGCGGGTGGCCGTTGCGCGACGGACCGCTGATCGCGTAGCCGCCACCATCGCTGCACACCATCCCGCGCGGATGCGCCAGGATCCGGTCGAGGTTCTCCTCGCTCATCGCGAAGCCCACCATGCCGACACTCCCGTTGCTTCGCCGCAGCAGGCCGACGGCAGTCTCGTACGGATCTGCGCCCAGCGATGTCGCATGGGTGCCGAGTCGCGCGCCTTCGGCGCGCTTGTCGGCAGCGTTCGATACGTTCGCGATCATCACGTTGTCCCAGCCCCCGATCAGCGCCACCTTCGCCAGCGTCTCCTCGCGGATGCGCATGCCGGTATCCGGCGCATCGAGCCTGGCGATGAACGCCGCGTTTCCACCCTCGCGGCTCCAGATCGGAAAGAGATTCGTGAGTCCGGTCTGGTACGCGATGTACGGATAGCGATCGAAGGCGACATCGAGCCCGCTCCGCGCGGCCGTCTCCACGCGCGCGAAGACTTCGTCCAGCTTTCCCCAGTTTCGCGGGCCCTGGGTCTTGAGATGCGAGATCTGGAGCGGACATCCGGCACCGCGCGCGACCGCGATCGATTCCTCGATCGAGTCGAGCAGGCGATCGTCCTCGTTGCGCATGTGGGTCGCATACGGAAGCCTGCGCCGGGCGAGCGGGCGACAGAGTGCGATGAGCTCATTGGGCCGCGCGAAGCCGCCCGGCGTGTACTCGAGGCCTGACGACGCGCCGCACGCACCCTCCGCGACCGCGCGCTCGACGAGCGCCGTCATCTGTCGAAGCTCATCCGGTGTCGCCGCGCGGTCCGCGTTCCCGATGACGGCGCCGCGCACCGATCCCAGCCCGATCATCGACGCGACGTTCACCGCACTCGACGCACGGTCGAAGCGTGCGAACAGGGCATTGAAGGACTCCGGCGACGCGCCGCGTCCGCCACCCGTGGTCCGCGACGACCCATCCTGGCCGACGACGATCGTCGTCACGCCCTGGCGGATGACGGACTCCGCGCGCGGGTCCTGGAACAGCGACCCGTCGGCGTGGGAGTGGATGTCGATGAATCCCGGTGCGATCGCGAGTCCGCGCGCGTCGATCTCTCGCCTACCGGTGCCGGTGATGCGGCGCGCGATGGCGGAGATACGACCGGCCGTGATGGCGAGATCGCTTTCCACGCCCGCCGCGCCAATCCCATCGAACAGCATGCCGCCGCGCAGGATCACATCTGCACGGCGTTGCCGCGCCGCGAGGACCGGCGTCGGCGCCGTCGCCAGGGCGACGATTGCCCCGCCGGCGGTGCGGATGAAGGAGCGTCTGGAAGTCGTCATGCGATCGAGGGGACGGGGTGGGATCGATCGCAATCTGTCAGCGATACTGCTCGTCGGCTACCGTTCTCGCCACGGATGCTCGCAGCAACGGGACAAGTGAAGTCCAGCAGATGCTGGCCGCGAGCCGCACAACCGCCGCGGATTTCGCGGAAGGCCGCGGATGACGGCAACTGCAAACTCAACCACGGAGGCCACGGAGGCCACGGAAAGGGCAACGGCTACTGCATCATTGGCACCTCGGCGCAGAGTCTCACGCGCCACATTCATGAGCGAGGTGTCGTTGCCCTTCTTCATGCTCTTCCGTTTCTTCATGCTCTTCCAGTCAGGCTCCTGAAAAGCCGCCATCAATCGGGATCCTGAAAGGCGCGATGCCACAAATCGACCCGACCCTATCGCATGCCAGCGAGCCGTCGCACCGCCTCACGCCCGGCACGCACGATCGATCGCGGCGAGCCCTCCGCGACAAGGCCGGCATAGCGAAACAATCGCTCCGCCACGCGCGGATTCGCCGGCAGGGCGCCAACGGCAAGTCGCGCCCGCGAAATTCGCCGGATTCTCCGCCATGCGCCCGATCCGAACAGCGGCACACGCGGCTCGAGATCGTGCGCCGCCGACAGTACAGTCTCGCACGCGCGCCGGGCCGGGCTCGACGACACGTATTCACGGACATCGCCGGTGCAGACATCGCTCGCGTAGAGCGCTGCGACATCCAGCACGTCGCGCAGCCGGTAGCGTCCCATCCAGTTCAGAGCGAGGCCGTGCTCGAGCGCGTGCAACACCATGTTCGTCGGCGATGGCAGCTCGATCGTGCCGCTGCCGACGTTCGCCGTTCGGGTTCCACTCCAGATCATCGTGTCCAGCGCTACCGGTGCGTCCGAGAGTCGAACGTGCAGGTCAATGCTCAAACCCCCCGGACGCTGGAGCACCGGGAGGTGATGAGGATATGCCGGTCCGGAGCTGGCGTAGCGCAGCTCTGACGTCAACAACTGGTGAAAGCGCGCTCCATCACCGGCCGGCACCATGAGGTCGATGTCCGCGATCGAGCGGACGCCGGGCATCTGGCCGCCGACCAGCTGGGCGGCCCCCTTCAGCGCCAGCACTCGCGTCCCGCTTCGTGCCGCGAGTTCCGCGATCTCGGAGAGCTGTCGGTGTGCGAGAATGCCATGCTGCAGCGAGGAAGCCGTGGCCTCCCGAAGCAGCGCCCGCACGAACTCCGGCAGCGCAGCGGCGTGCCCACTCGCCCTGACCCGTGCGTCGACCTGCGGTGCGCAACCCTCGAACCCGAGTACTCGCCGCCACATGCGCGCTGGCGCATTGCACGCTCGCTGCAGCGTCCCCTCATCGACCGGCATCCCCCGGATGATGGCGACGACGAAGTCGTACACGGCGCTGCTATGCGCCATGAGACAGAACCTCCGCATACCCGCTTCCGATGTCAGGCGGATCCATCACCGGAACGCCGGCGATCGTCACCCACGCATGCGCATCGAAGCGCCGTGCAGTTCCCGCGACCCCCACCGACAGTCGCGGCGCGTAGCCGTGCTGACGCAGCATCGTGTAGAGCACCAGCGATCGCGTGAGGCAGCTGCTCGTCCACGGACCACGGCCGTGCGCGAGCCAGCGATGCGCTCGCCGCGCCAGGACGTAAGGCGCTTGCGGCGGCCTCACGCGCCCGGGCATTCGGTCGCAGAAGGCCAGGACATCCGGCAGCGGGCGGAGCTTCAGCGCCAGCGGCACGAGTATGGTGGCGCCGAGCGCCATTCCGCGGTCCATCCAGCGCGCGATCATTTCGGCGCGGGAGCGATGAGCGCCTCTGCAGCGAGCTCGCCGAGCAGCGCATCCAGCGTCTGGGCCGCGGTCGCCTCATCCACTTCGTAGAGCGCAACGAGCTGGTCGGTGATCGCCGCGGTGTCCGCATCGTTTTCCAGCATCCGCCACACCGTCGCACCCGTCTCGTTCAGCGAGTAGTAGCGCTTCGTCCGCATGTTCAGGACGACGGTGCCATCGTCGACGGCAGCCGCAGCCGCGTCGGGAGAAACGGTGTATCGCGTCATCGCATGACCTCGCTAAGAACCCCTGCGATGCTGTGCAGCTCCGCCGACGTATGATCGAGCTGGAACGCGGGCAGTGCAGCCGCGTGCCGCAGCGCATCGAGATGCTCCGCGGCCCATGCGTCTTCGATGATGACCCAGGGCGATTGCCGGATCAGCGCTGCGAGAGCCGCGATCGGTCCAACGCGGCGGATCGAGAACGTCGCTGCGCGCGCGAGGAATACGAGAGCGACCACCGGCACACCCCCCGGAGCGATCGGCACCGGCAGCGACATGCGCCGTCGCGGATCGTCGAGCCGCGCACGCGCCCGTTCGCCGTTCAGCTCCGGGAACTCACCGGCGAGACCAAGGCTTACCCGCAGCGGCTCGCGCCATGCGTGCGCGCGGAATCCGCCGCCGTCGCGCTCGATGATGACGCCGTCGTCGCCGAGGCTCGTCCACCCCGCCCGCGCGAGCGCGTACGCGAGCGTGGACTTGCCGCTGCCGCTGTCTCCGGACAGCAGCCATGCCCGACCGTTCGGGTCCACCGCACCTGCCGCGTGCACGAGATATCGGCCGCGCTGCCGCAGGCGCACAATCGCACCGACGCGGGCGAGATGGCGCCGCGCTTCCTCACTCGCCTCCGCGTATCCGGCACCGCGCACGAGGCGGCCGCTTCGCACCGATAGCCTGGCGTTCACCCGGCGATGCGAAAGATCGACATCATCGCCGCGGCACACGGCATCGACGTCGCCCCACTGCCATGCGACGGGAGCGATGGCGACGCCCGTCATGCTGGAACCGCCGCAAGCATTGCCCACGGGTGCTCGGGAAAGTCCGCGAGGAATCCCGTCCGGCCGTTGCGCCGCGCGCAGCTCACGCACGGGTAGTCGTCCGCGCGATCACGCTGTCCGATCTGGTGCAGCCGCTGCGTCTCCGCACTGAAGTCCTCGTACGTGCCTTCGGCTCGCGCCAACACGGTAGCGAGCGACTCCGTCGTGAGGTCTCCAACGATGGGCTCCGGCCCCGTGCCATATCGGGAGAGCTGGCAGCAGAAGGGGACACGCCCATTCGCATCGACGTAGATCTGTCGCATAGCCATGGTGTTGCACGCTGGCCGCGGTTGGGCGAGGGACGTGCCGTAGTCGAGGCCGATCGGCGCGACACTGCGCGCCGCCAGCGCGCGTACTTCGCCGGAGACCGCATCCCACTCATCCGGCGAGAGATCGCTTCCGTCGATCGCACTCTCCGGCGTCGGCTGCGGCAGGATGAAGTGGAACTCGGCCAACCCCAGATCGTTCGCGAGCTTCACGGCGTCCGCGAGCTCGGAGCGACTCTCGCGCGTCACGACCATCGACATCTCGGTGCGCAGCCCGCGGCTCAGCAGCACCGCGGCGGCGAGCAGCGCGCGACGGAAGCTGCCACGCCCGCGCTGACGGTCATGCACCTGCTCGCTCGCGCCGCTGAGGCTGATCCTGACGAAGGTCGGAGGATGCGCCACGAGGAGCGGCAGGTGCCGCGGGATGAGCCATCCGTTCGTGACGAAGCGGTATGCGATCCCGCGACGCGCGACTTCCGCGACGGCAAGCGGGAAAAGCTCCGTTGCGAGCGGCTCGCCACCGGTGAAGACGACGGAGAGCGGATCGTGCAGCTCGCCCGCCTCATCGAGGATGCGGCGGAAGAGGTCGAGGTCGAGATGCTCGATCCGCTCCTGATGCGACCCGCGGATGCAGTGGGTGCAATGCAGGTTGCAGAGGTTCGAAAGCTCGAACCCAATCGTCAGCGGGCGCCGCATTCGGGGATCTGGACCATCGTAGGAAGGGTCGCGGCTAACTCATGGTGTACGAGACAGATAGCCGACAGGGAATGACGGACGAGCTCCGGCAAAGGTCACGGCCAGCCACTGACCGCGACTACGTACGGATCTGCACTGCTTACTGCGCACGCATTGCGTACTGGCTACTGCGCACGGTTGGCACCGCTCTTCCTGCCTCCGCCCGCCCTTCCGCCTGCCGTGCAAGGCCCGCCCTGGCACCGTGTACCAGGTACTCGGTACGAAGTACGTGCGCAGTAAGCAGTGCCCATCCGTATGCAGTCTCGGTCAGTCCCGTACGCAGTGAAACCAGTACGCAGTGCCAAGCTGCTGGTGAGGGACAGACGTTGGTGATAGCTTGGCGGGACTTCGAACCCGAGCCGTCATGTCCTCCAGTCCGGAAACCTCCCGCCGGTCCGTCCTCGCCTGGCTCGCAGCCCTCGTCCCGTCGGCAGCGGGCGTCCGGCATGCGGTTCCGTGGCTCTCGCGCCTCCAAACGCTAGACGAAGCGCTCCTGCTCGCGCTGGCCCCGGCAATTCTCCCCTCCGAGCTCGGCGCCGATGGCGCACGCCGCGTGGCGACCTCGCTCCAGAAATGGGTCGCCGGCTACCGCCCCGGAGCAGAGGTGAATCATGGCTACGGCACCGACCGCATCCGCACCACCGGCGCCGACCCATCCACCCGCTGGGCGCTTCAGCTGCGCTCCCTCGACGCCGACGCACGCCGCGCGCACGGCGCGGCGTTCGCGACGATCTCGCTCGACCAGCGGCGGGCCGTCGTGCGCGCCCAGCTCACCGCGGAACGCGCGCAGACGATCCCCGGGGACATCGGCTCCGCCAGCCACGTTGCGCTCGCGCTCCTCAGCGCGTTCTATGCGTCGCCGGAAGCCACGGACCTCTGCTACGACGCAGCAATCACGAAAAACGCCTGCCGCCCGCTCGCTGTCGTGAGCCAGCGCCCCGTTCCCCTCCGTCGCCGCGGGTCCGCATCATGAGACGCGTCGTCGAGAGCGACATCTGCATCATCGGCTCGGGCATCACCGCGGCGATGGTCGCCGAGAAGCTCGCGGGCGAGCGCAATGCGCGGATCGTCGTCGTCGAGGCTGGCGATGAGACGGTGCCGATGGCCGAGCGGTTCGCGCAGCGGCAGCGCTTTCTCGCCTATGGCGAGTCGCCATGGGGCAGCGATCACCTCGAGGGACAGACTGCCGAGGGAATCCAGTCGCGCTCGATGCAGGTCGGCGGGCTCGCGATGCATTGGGGTGGTGTCACGCCGCGCTTTTCACCGGAAGACTTTCGCGTCCGGTCGCTCTACGGGATCGGTGACGACTGGCCGATCACCTACGACGAGCTCGACCCGTTCTATCAGGAAGGCGAGGAGCGGATGGGGGTCGCCGGCGAGCAGGGCCCTGCAGAGCTCGACCCGCGCGGAAAGCCATACCCGATGCCGCCCCTTCCGTTGTCGTACAACCTCGGCCTCCTCAAGCAGTGGGGGGAGAAGACGGGAATCCCGTTCAGCAGCCAGGCATCGGCGAAGAACTCCGTTCCCTACGCAGGCCGGGTGGTGTGCTGCCGGAGTGATACCTGCACGCCGGTCTGTCCGGTCGGCGCGAAGTACTCGCCCGACTTCACCTGGAATGCGCTGCGAAAGGACAATCGGGTGGAGCTGGTGCCGCGCACTCTCGTGCGCCGCCTCGTCCTCGACCCGCGCTCGACGCGAGTGACGCATGCGCTCGCGTATCACCGCGACCGTCCCGCTGAACCGATAGAGTTTCGCGCGCGCACCTTCGTCGTCGCAGGTGGTTACGCGTGGAGCCCGCACCTGCTGCTGCTCTCCGCCGACTCGCGCTTCCCGAACGGGCTTGCCAATCGTTCGGGGAACGTCGGACGGTACCTCGCTGGCCATCGCAACGTCAGCGCCTTCGTCCGCCTCCCGATCCGGCTCTTTCCCGGCATGAACGAGCAGCACAGCCTCGTCTCGAAGCGCTTCATGCGTCCCGGCCCACTCGACCGCTACGTGCGGCACGACCTGCGGATCTGGGAATCCGCCTCGGGCCGCGGACCCCGGCTTCGCAACGACGCCGGAACCGTCATGCTCGGCGACGACATCCTTCGTGACTGGCGCTCGCGCACTACCACGGGCACCGCGCGCATTCGGGCGTACTATGACGTGCTCCCCGATCGTGACAGCGCGCTGACCCTCGATGCGTCGGCGAAGAACGCGTGGGGCGACCCGATGCCGAAGCTGCAGTTCAAGGACAGCCCGGAGTCCGTCGCGCTGCGATCACACACCGAGGATTCCATTCGCGCGCTGTTCGCACGAATGGCAAAGGCCGGCGACGGCGAGCTGAGCCAACCACGGGTGGACTCCTTCCAGGATCACCCCGCCGGCGGCTGCCGCATGGGCACCGATCCCGCCACGAGTGTCACCGATAGCTGGGGCCGCACCCACGACCACGAGAATCTCTTCGTCATCGGCGCCCCGACCGCAGTCACCGCCGGCTGCGCCAACGGTACGCTGACGTTCGTCGCCCTGTCGCTCCGCTCAGCCGCGAAGATCGGCGAGGACTTCCCCCGGCGCACCTGACGCGAACGCACAGCGAGGGAGATCTCGGATTGGCCGCCGCGCTTCAGGCGGTGATATTCCGCCGTCAAGCGACCAGCAATCGGCGTTTTTCAGCGATCGGCGCTTAGCGCGCCCCTGAGCCATCATGTTCGCCGTTGCAGCTCGTCCCGCGGTGCTCACGAAGCCGGCTGCGTCGGACTAGGCCGGCTGCGTCGGGCGCGCAATCCTCGCCAGCTCCTGCTGTCGAAGGACGCGCCGCAGCACCTTGCCGACCTGGGACTTCGGAAGCTCCGTCACCATCTCGTACTGCGTCGGTACCTTGTACGGTGCGAGCCGCTCGCGACAATACGACTTCATCTCGACGCCGGTGAGCGCCGCTCCCGGACGGAGGATGATCCACGCCTTCGCGATCTCACCCTTGGTCTCATCAGGAAGGCCGGCAACCGCGACCTCCGCGACCGCGGGGTGAGACGAGATGACCTCCTCGATCTCGCGCGGCCACACCTGATACCCACTCGTCTTGATGAGATCCTTCTTCCGGTCCACGATGAAGACGTAGCCATCCGGATCGATGTACCCGAGATCGCCGGTATACAGCAGACGCTCGCCCGCGTCATTCGTGCGAAGCATCTCGGCCGACTCCTCGGGACGCTGCCAGTATCCCAGCATGAGCTGCGGCGCGCGGATGACAATCTCGCCAACCTCTCCGTCGGGAAGGCGCGTGCTGCCATCCTCGGCGTCCAGGATGCGGACCTCGACGTCGGGAAGCGGCATTCCCACCGACCCGATCTTCTTCTCGCCACGCACGGGATTGGCGAGCACCGCCATCTGTGCTTCCGTGAGCGAGTACCCCTCGACGATGACACCGCCGGTCATTTCCTCGAAGCGCTTCTTTGTTTCCGCCATCAGCGCGGCGGCGCCGCAGAAGCACAGCTTGATCGAGCTGAAGTCGATCTTTCCCTTCCGCGTGAGCGGATGCGCCATGATGCCGCTGAGCAGCGTCGGTACCGCGACTAGAAAGGCAGGCCGGACGCTCTCGATCTCCTTGAGGACGTCGCGCAGCTCGCGCGGGTTCGCGATGAGCGAGATCGGATTGTGGTTGATCAGCGCGAGGCTCTGGACGCCGATGTTCGCGAACACGTGAAACAGTGGCAGCGGGAGCATCATCGTGTCGGTCCACTCCTCCATCGCCGACCGGAGCCAGGCCCGGAGCTGCAGGCCGGCGATGACCATCCCCCGGTGCCGGCCGACGACACCCTTCGGCGCGCCGGTGGTGCCGCCGCTCATGAGGATGACGGCGGGATCTTCGGGCAGGACCGCCAGCGCCGGGCGAGGCGACTCCTCGTACTGCTCGAGCAGCTCATGGAGGTTTACATCCCCCTCATGCAGCTGAATGCGCTCGCCCTCGTCCTTCTCCTTGAACAGCGTGTACGCGATGCGCAGCGCGGCGGGCAGGTACTCCTTGATGTTCGTCGGGATCAGCCGCTTCAGCGATGTGCGCGGCTGCAGAACCTTCAACCGTTCGTAGAATCTATTGAGGACGATGAGCGTCTCGGCCCCGGTCGCGGCGAGCGCCTCTTCCATCTCCCGATCGCTGTACGTCGGATTGAACGGGCACACGATCGCGCCCGCCTTCCACACGCCGAACTCCGCGATGAGGAACTGCGGACAGTTCGGCAGACACAGCGCGACCCGATCGCCCGGGCGAACGCCGAGCGCCACGAGGCCCGCGGCGAGTGCATTGCTGAGCTGCTCGAGCTGGCCGTAGCTGACCTTCCCGCCGTTGAACAGCAGCGCGGGGCGATCCGGGTGCTCCGCCGCCGTCTCGGTGAGGTAGTCGAGCAGCGTCCGATCGGGATACGGCTCGAGCGTCGCCGGTACGTCAGCGTCGTAATGTCCGAGCCAGCTGTATTCCTGCATGAAGGCCTCCGTGAGCGCGTGAGGGGCGTCGCCGGAATCGGCGCCTGACCGGGGTCGTATGACCGAGAATGCCACCCCTGCGCTCGGGCAACCATACGTCAGCCGACGTAGCGCGCCGCCCGGCGATGCGGGCGGCGGCTACGATCGGCCGAACGCCAGGACTACGCGCCGAGATGCTTCCGGAAGAATGCCAGCGTGTTCGGCCACGCCTCCTGCGCCGCCTTCATGTTCGCGCCGGCCCCGCCGTCCTGGCCGCGGAGGAAGCCGTGTCCGGCGCCCTCGAAGATGCTGTACTCGTAGCTCTTGCCGAGCCGCTTCATCGCCGAGTCGGTGGCGGGCACCGCCGCCGTGATGCGCGCATCGTTGCCGCCGTACAGGCCGAGCACGGGCGCGCGTATCGCGGCGAGCGCTTCAGCCGGAGGAGCGGACCCGTAGTACACGACCGCCGCGCCCAGGGCAGGCGCGTGAGCCGCGTGGAGGAACGACCGCGCACCGCCCCAGCAGAACCCGACGACGCCGTATTTTGGCGCCGCCTGCGGCAGCGACATGCCGTACTTCGCGACCGCATCGAGCATCCGCTGCGCATCGTCGGGGCTCAGCGTGCCGATCGCCGCGCGGCCCGAGTCCGAGGACCATTCGGTCGTGAGATTGCCTGTGCGCTTCATCGTGAGCAGGTCCGGCGCGATGCCGATGAAGCCATCGGCAGCGAGCTGGTCGGCGACGCTGCGCGTCCACGTCGTGAGTCCGGTGTTCTCATGAATCGCGATGACCACCGGCGCCTTCGCCGTCGTCTGCTGCGGATAGACCACCCACGCCATGACGCTGTCGGTCGCGCCGACCTTGATGGCGACCCACTGCCCGCGCCGCGGTGACGACGCGATGCGCGCGGCCGCGTTGGCGCCCGAGGGCGGAATTCCTTCCACCTGCATCCCACCGGGAACGCCATCGTGGGCACCGTGCCCCCCGTGCTCATCGGTCGCGACAGCCTGGCGTGCGTTGACAGCGGCGACGGTCGCCGCAGCGGTGAGGACGGCGGAAAAGTACAGCAGCTTCTTCATGTCCGGGGGTCCGGGTAAACGGGTGGCGGGCGAGGGAACCCGGGATCGCGTCTGGGCCCGGCTACGCTCGCTGGGCCGCCCTCGGTCGCGGGAATTCGCTCAAGGTGCACCGCGCGTCGCCGCGGCGCAAATGCCCCGGCCCCCCACACCGGGCGGCGCCTACGTCACCTGACGTATGGGATGCCCCCCGGTCTCCGAACGACCTTCATGGAGCCCCGGACGGCCCGCGTCTCGCCGACTCGACCCGGCGCACGCGCCCGATCACTCTTTCGGAGGACAGCATGGCCAATCTCATCACGCTGGTCCGCACCCTCATGGCCTTCCTCGTCGTCGGCATGCTGCACGTCCGCACGACAGGGGTCTACGTCACGGCCGCCGTGCTGACGGTTCTCATCATCGTCATGGACGCCCTCGACGGGTATGTCGCGCGCAAGCGCAACGAGAGCTCCAAATTCGGCGCCGTCGCCGACATCCTTGGCGATCGCGTCGTGGAGATGACCTACTGGATCGCCTTCGCCGTGTTTGGCTGGGTGCCCGTCTGGGTGGCGATCGTCGTCGCCGCGCGCGGCATCGTCGTCGATGGGCTCCGCAGCCTCGCCCTCGAGCGCGGCTTCACCGCCTTCGGCGCGACGTCCATGATGCGCAGCCGGCTCGGGACTCTGCTCGTGAGCTCCCGGATGAGCCGCGCGCTCTACGGCGGCGCCAAGGCGATTGCCTTTCCGATGATGATCCTGCTGTTCACCCCGGGCCTGCTCGCCCTGCTCGGCACGGGCCTCAGCGTCGTTGCGTACGCCAGCGTCTACGCCACCGTCGCCTTCTGCATTGTTCGCGGCACCCCCGTCATGATGGAAGCACGGCGGCTGGTGACGTAAATATTCGCGGTTGGCGCCAGCGTCACCGACCGCAGCTACGTACTGAACTTCACTGCTTACTGCGCACGCACTGCGTACTGGCTACTGCGCACGGGTGCATGAACGCGTAACGAGCGGCAGTGCGTAGTGGTGCGCAGTCCCAGTAGTCGCCCACGAAGGGAGGGGACGGGTACCCAGCGCCCGCCTTCGGCCCGGCCGGTTGCCCGGATTCCTCTCAACGCCCCGCCGTTCCGCCTGCCGTGCCCGTCCCGCTCTGGCGGTGCGTACTCGGTACTCGGTACGAAGTACGTGCGCAGTGCGCAATGCCGGTCCGTCCGTAGTCGCGGTCAGTAGCGAGAGCCCAAAGCCCGGAGATCAAGCTCGGGCAGCGGAGTCAGTGCGCCCCCACCGTCCGGTCGCTCGCCCACTCCCTCAGCGCAGTCAGCCGCTCCGCCATCGTCTGCGACAACGGCCGTGTCCGCGCGATCTCGGTCTGCAGCATTGCCGTTGTCAGGAGCGCACCCGACGCGAACGCCGCGTACAGCCCCGACACGATCGCCTGCTCGATCTCCGCACCGCTGAACCCCTCCATCGCTCCGGCGAGGGCATCCAGATCGAACCCGGCGGGATCCCGCTTCCGTCTGCGGAGATGGATCGCGAGGATGTCCTTTCTCGTCTCGGCCATCGGAAGGTCAACGAAGAAGATCTCGTCGAAGCGCCCCTTCCGGATGAACTCCGGAGGCAGCTTCGACACGTCGTTCGACGTCGCGAGCACGAACACATCGCCCTCACGATCCTGGAGCCAGGAGAGGAAGGTCCCGAAGATGCGCCTCGACACGCCGCCATCCTCCTCGCCGCCGGAGGCGAACGCCTTTTCGATCTCGTCGATCCACAACACGATCGGCGCGAGACGTTCCGCTGTCTGCATCGCCCGCTTGAAGTTCTTCTCGCTGTCGCCGATGTACTTGTCGTAGAGGTTCGCCGGATCGAGCTTCAGCAACGGCAGCCCCCACTCGTGCGCGACCGCCTTCGCGCAGAGACTCTTCCCGCACCCGGGGACGCCGAGGAGCAGCGCGCCCTTCGGGAAGGAAAGCCCGAACTGCTCGGCGCGCTCCGGATCGCGTACCACGAGCCGGCGCTGCCCGAGCCAGTGCTTGAGGCCATCCATGCCTCCGACATCCGACATGCCCTCCCGAGCCGGATGAAACTCGAGCAGCCCTTCCTGCTCGACCGCCTGCCGCTTCGCCGCAATGACACGCTCGACATCGTTGCCGCGCAGCGCACCGTCCTCGATCATCAGGCGCGTGACGATCTTCTCCGCCTCGACCAGCGTGAGGCCCGCCAGGTTGTTCAGCAAGCGGACGCGGTCCTCGGCGCTGATCTCGACCTTCATCGGCATGCGAGCCATCTGGTCGCGCGTGACGCGCTCGAGCATCACGCGGAAGTCGTCATACGTCGGCCCTGGAATGTGCAGCGTCGTGGCGTACGGGCGCAGCGCATCGGGGAGCTGGATGTCGTGCCCGGAGAGGAACAGTGCGCCCCGCTTCATCGAGAACGCCGCCGCGACATCGAGGACGTGGCTGACGACGAGCGGATCACTGAGGTGCGGGCCGAGCTCCCGGAAGTGGTAGCAGCCCGCGCCTTCGCGCTCCACCGTCTGGAGCGCGGCGTGCGGCTCCTTGGTGTCGTCGATGTACGGAGCGCCGGCATCGCCGCCCCGCCGCAACCCCTTCGAGCGGGTCCATCCGAAGAAGTGCAGCGACAGGTCGGACGCGATCCGCCGCACCAGTCCGTCGGCCCGCTCCGGTTCGACCGTGTCGAGCACGATCAGTGCGTACCGGGCACGTACGAGAAGGTCCAGCTGCGAGATTGTATCGGTTGCGGGCATGGCCACGTAGGGTGGGAGGGCGTCGTGCACTTCCCATGACGACCGCAGCACCCGAAACTTCACCCCACCCAATGCCAGGCATTCCCCTCCCCGACCTCAAGAACGTCGCCGAGCGCCAGGCGCGGCTGAACCGCATGAAGCGGATCGCCACGGGCCTGTTCGTCGTCGTGACGGTCATTTTCATCGCGACCCGGCTGCTCGAGTCGCGATATCCGTGGCTCGGATGGATCCGGGCCATGTCCGAGGCCGCCATGGTCGGCGCGCTCGCAGACTGGTTCGCCGTCACCGCGCTCTTCCGCCATCCCCTCGGCATCCCGATCCCGCATACCGCGATCGTTCCCAACCGCAAGGATCGCATCGGCGCGAGCCTCGGCGGCTTCGTCCAGAACAACTTCCTCTCGCGCGACCTCATCCGCGCTAAGCTGCAACAGATCGGCGTCTCTCGCCGGATCGGCGAGTGGCTGCGCGAGCCGGCGAATGCCCGGAAGATCTCCCTGCACGCATCGAAGGCGCTTGCCGGCACCGTGCAGGTGCTGCATGACGACGATGTGCAGGACCTGCTCGATCGGAGCGTCATCGCCCGCATCCGCGCGACGCGGGTGGCGCCTGTTGTCGGCAATGCGCTCTCGCTCATCACCGCGTCGAACCGTCATCAGGAGCTGCTCGATGAGGCGCTGAAGCTGCTCGACCGCGTCGTGGACCAGAACGATGAGATGATCCGCGAGCGCATCCGGAAGGAGAGCCCGTGGTGGCTGCCGGAGAGCGTGGACAACAAGATCCACGACAAGATCGTCACGGCGATCGAGAACCTCCTGCATGCGGTGACCACCGACCCGAATCACCCGCTGCGCGCCCGATTCGACGCCGCCGT
>JANPKQ010000355.1:0-6549 GCA_031426115.1 Gemmatimonadaceae bacterium
GAGCCGCTGGAGAAATCCGCGCCGTGGACGCGGGGCGAGCCACCGGAGACCTGGCCGACGGGGCTCTGATCGGGAGATCACTCCCGAGGAGATGCGTCAGCGAGGCGCGCCGGTCAGCACGAATCGGTTCGACGTCCGCAGTGTCATCGTCGGCTCGGTGCCGAAGGGCAAACCTGCCTTGTAATGGTGCACGAGGTCGTGCCAGATCACCCGATAGACCGCCGGTGCATCACTCGGCGCACCCGTTGGCGATGGCGTCGCGGTAGTGGAATCAAAACCATCGAAGAGCAGCACGCGACGACGGAGCGTGTCGCTGGGCGGGACGATGATCGGCGCGCTGAGACACTGGTCCTGCACGGAGGTCCACGCGTCCACCCACCCGCCAGCCGTCTCGCGCTGAAGCCCGGTGCTGACGGCACCATTGCAGTTCACAAAGTAGGCGGTGTCGGCAGAGATGTTCCGGAATGTCACGGCGACAGGAGCGACATAGAGCCCATCCCGCATGGTGACGTGGTAGGCCAGCGAGTCTGTCTGCGTTGCCGGCGCGGTATCGCGCGGAAGCGCGGCCCGGTGGCTCGAGTTGGGCGCGGGAGCGCGGGAGCCGGAATCGGTGCACGCGACCGCTGCAACGCACAACACCGCCGTGGCTGTGGCGGCGAGACGGTGTCGCAGACGGCGCGGGATGACGCCATGCCTCGAGTGTGTCACCGCGCGGCGGGCCGCGGCGTCTGCCAGAGCACGTGGGTGATCATCCACCGCCCGTTCTCCTTCGCCAGCAGCAGGTAGTCCGTGCCCCAGTACGCGGTGAGCTTCGTGCTCGCCGTCTGGTCCTGGACATCGAAGATCGTGATGGTCTTCGGCGCGTTCGGCGGCGTCTGGTTGCGGCCCGCCTTCACTCCTTCCGCAAAACTCCTGAAGCCGGCGGGGAAAGCCATCTGCATGCCGCGGTACGTGCCGGCGGCTGCGTTACGGGCATAGCCATACTTGAGCACCTGCGGCCAGACGCTGCGCAGCAGCTTCGTCGTGTCACCATCGTAGAACCCCTCGACGTAGTCGAGCACGGCCCGCTGTACTCCTTCGCGATCGTTCGTCGGTTGTGTCGCCGCCGCGAACTGCTCCATCTGGTAGACGATCGGTTGCCCACCCTGGCCGGCAGGATGAATCGTCGCGGTCCAGCGGCCACCGGCGGATGGGACGAAGGTGTACTGCGGTGTGGTCCGCGGGGGCGCGGCGAAGTCGATGCCCTTTGCGTCGAAGCGGATCGCGGCGGCGCGTCCGTTGCGCACGATCCCACCGCGCAGGGTGATGCTATCCCCCTCTTTCGACGCAGCCAGTGTCGAGTCGGGGAAGTGGAGGATCTGGATGGTCGAGTCGTCGAGGCGTGTGTACCGCTCGTAGAAGTATTTCCCGTTCGGCATCCGGCCTCGCCACGTGCCTTCGAGCCAGCGCGCATCGCGGAACTGCGCGAGGGTGACCCGCGCTGGCGGTGCACCAGCGCCGGCAGAGGCGGGTGACTGCGCCGCGGCCGTGGAAACGATCGTGAGGAAGGACGCAGCAGCGACGATGAGACGGCTGGCCATGGCGGATTCTCGGGAAGCGGGAGTGATCGGTATCGACGGGCGCGTGGAGCCGGCGGGCGCGCTGGCCGCCCCCGTGCGCATCCGGATCACCAGTGCGAGCCGTGTGCCGCGCCCGCGATGTGGGAAGCTCTTGCTCCCCACCGACTTCCGCGCGATCAGCGGTTCGACTGACTCCCGCCGCCGTCCGGATTCCGGAACGGCGACGTCCCGAAAGCGGGCAGCGCTACGCCGCCGCTGCCTCGATCCACTTCGGGACGATGGGCTCGCCGGCAAACGCCGACCCGCGACGGCCCTGCGTCAGCGCCCACCGATGGATCCAGGTGATCCCGGCGTCGCCGACATACGAGTCAGGCAGCGCATACGCGGGATCCTGGAGCGCATAGTCGAGCGCGACGAACCGATACCCACGCTTCTGGTACGCGGTCGCGAGCGCTTCGAAGGTACGCGCATTGAGCGTGTTTGCGTGCAGCAGGAGCACGTGCGGGATGTTGCGGCCGAGCAGGGCGATGGACTGCCGCTCGTAGTACGCCAGCACGCGATCCATGTATCCGAGGTACTCGTCGCGCACCCGGCGCTGCAGCGTCGTGTCGCCGGCGGCGATCGCCTTGTCGTACGCGCGCGCGAAGATGTAGTCGGAGTTGTCGATCGTCACGGGCGCGACGCGATAGCCGTGATCGTCGAGGAAGCTCATGATCTCGCGCCGCGTCAGCGTGTCCCGGCCAGTGTGCAGGAACGGGTGCCGGAAGAACCGCGGCTTCCGCTTCGTCTCGGCCATGATCTCTCGCGTGACGACATCGCCGCGCAGGATGTTGTCGCGGAACGCCTCGGCCGAAACGCGGTGCAGGTCCGGGTGGGAGAAGGTATGGTTGCCGA
The DNA here is from genome assembly GCA_031426115.1 of Gemmatimonadaceae bacterium. GTDB lineage: Bacteria > Gemmatimonadota > Gemmatimonadetes > Gemmatimonadales > Gemmatimonadaceae > JANPKQ01. Next base: position 2,454 of record JANPKQ010000355.1, read on the forward strand.
GCTCGAGACCGGCGCCGGTCCATTGCCGGAGCAGCGCCGCGCGACGGGGAACGAGGCGCCCGCCGTCGTGGAGCTTGTCCTCGTTCACGAAGCCGACCGCCGGGATGCGGTGGCGGGTGATCGCATCCACGAGCATCGTCGTGATCTTCTCGTGCTCCTCGATGGTTGCCGGCCGTCCGATCACCAGCGGGAGATCGTCGAAGGTGACGGCGATCTCGCGCAGGCGAGTGCTGGTCTGGGCGGCCAGGGGCAGGGCCTGCGTCAGGGCAAGGCAGAGGATGAGGATCGTGCGCATGAGCGATCTCGTGAACTGTGACACAGCAATGTCCATTTGGATGGGGTCACCTCCCGCCCCGACCGCGGTCGATCCGGGCAGGGGGCGATCACTGTACAGACGAACGGGATCGACCAGGGGACACCGAACCGCCGAGCCGGGCTTGCGATGGCACCGGGAATGCGGCATTGATGGGCTGCGGTCCCGACTCTTCAAGGAGACACCATGCATGCACGGGCGCAGGTCCTCGGATTCGCCGCAGTCGCCGGCGGACTGCTCGTGCTGGGCACTGCCTGCGCGTCCACCCCTCGACCCGCCGGCGCTCCGGAGGCGGATCCGGCCGATTCAGTGTCCGCGACCTACGGCAGCCGGCAACCCGCATCGCGTAACACGGGCGCGGTCTCGGTGATCGACGGGTCGGAGCTCGACCGCATGCACGGCGGCCGCATCGAACAGATGATCGCGGGTCGCGTGCCGGGACTCGAGGTGGTTCACCACGCGGATGGTTACACCTTCCGAATCCGCGGCGTTGCCTCGTTCAACGGCAGCGACGAGCCGCTGTGCGTCATCGACGGCGTGCCGATCCGCCATGGCGGCATCAGCGGCGCGCTCGCGGCGCTCCAGCCGAGCGACATTGCCCGCATCGAGGTGCTCCGGGATGCGGGCGCGGCCGCGGCCTACGGATCACGCGGGGCGCACGGTGTCATCATCATCACGACGAAGCGGTAACGCCACGCCGCCCCGACCGTGATGTTCATCGAAGGATGAACATCACCGTCGGATCCACGGGATACCGCCCGAACCGCGCACCATAGATCGCAAGCCCGCCGGGCAGCCCCTCATCCACCGAGAGGCGCACGATGACCTCGCCGGCGGTCGCCGCCTTCGCGAGCGCCTCGCGTGGAATCGCGACGCGCAGCAGCTGGCCGTAGGATCCGGCCTCCTGAAGCTTGCGGTCGCGCTTCTGGTAGTGCCATGACAGGATGCCGCGATGGTCGGCCGGATCATCATCGAGCTCGTAGCGGCCGGCGCGCTCACCATTGACCCACACCGTCACCGCGCTCGGAAAGCGCGTGCCGTCGGTCATGGGATAGGCATTCGGATTCTTTCCCGGATCGTTGAAGCCGCCGCCGCGCATGTAATCGCCTTCCTGCTTCGCGGTACTGTCGCGGTCCTTGCCCAGAAGCTGCTTGGCCGAGGCTTCGACGAGGAAGGTCGCGCCCTCGACCGTGGTGCGATCGAGATCGCGCGGCCACGGAATGCGATACTCGAAGAATCCGGAGCCCGCGCCATTGGCCTTGAGCCGGTCGAGGACGGTCCACGTCTTCTGCGACCACTTCGCGTCGCTGTACGCCCCGGCCGCCACGCGCGCGACCCGCGCGCGCCGACCGTTCGCGAGACGCACATCGTTCGGCGCGATACCCTCGACGACGAACGTCGTGAAGTTCCGATGCAGCACATTTCCCGCGGCATCCTCCAGCCACAGCGCCAGCACCGCCACCGCGGGCTCGGCGGGCATCTGCACGGGAAGCGGAGCAAGGTCGCCGGTGAGCCATGGCGTCGCGGCGATCTTTCGCGTCGCGGTGCGCCAGGTGGAGCGTTCGCCGAGGGTGTTCCAGCCGTAGAGCTCTGTGCGGATCGTCAGCGAGTCGCCGATGCCGCGCGCGTCGTCGAGGAAGGACGCCCGCAGCGGCACCTGCACGGTTTCACCGGGCCGCACAGACCGGCTGAGGTCGCGGCCCATCGTGATGTAGTACGGCGAGTGGAGGTCGCGCAGCGACATCCCGCGCACGAGCTCGCCGAGTCCCGTCTCCTTCTCCGAGCGATCGTACCGCCAGTAGCCGTTCCACTCGTTGATGACATCGTGATGCTCGGTGTAGAGCCACCCCGCGAGCTTCGGGTAGCGGCGGAAGGCATCGACCGCCATGTGATAGTCCCAGCTGTAATCGACATCGCCGCTGCTTCCCTCGTAGCCCCAGACGTTGCCGAACTCGGAGTTGATCCATGGTTGCCGCCCCTGCGACCAGCCCTCCTCGAAGTTGTGTCCTGAGCCGGGCATGGTGCTGTCGCTCATCGTTCGCATCACGCCCTCCCACTCCCAGCCGGCGAGGTAGTTATGCCAGGAGTTAATATCGGTCTCGGTGTGGCCGCGGCCGCAGCAGATGGAGTTGTCCTCGACGAGCCGCGTGGGATCGAGGGACTTCGCGAGCCGTACCACGGACACCACCTTCTGCTTCGTCGGCTGGAGGTACTCGTCCTTGCCGTTCACCTTCGTGTGAAGTCCCCACGTCTCGTTGAACGGAATCCACGAGAAGATCGCGGGGTGGTTGAAGTCGCGCTCGATCATCCCGCGCATCGCGAGCTCGTGCTCGCGAAAGGCCGTCGAGTCCGGCTGTCCCCACCAGTTCGGCACATCGGCCATGATGAGAACGCCGAGCTTGTCGGCCCAGTACAGCTTGCGGGGCACCTCGACCTTGATGTGCACGCGCTGGCCGTTGAGGCCGATCTGTCGGGAGCGGAGGATCTCATCGCGCATGAAGGCGTCGCTCGGGAAGGTGTAGTAGCCCTCCGGGTGATACGCCTGGTCGAGCGCGAGCTGGAGGTAGACCGGCTTGCCGTTGAGCGCGACATACGGGATGCTCGTCCCGGGCAGGTCCACGACGGAGATCTTGCGCATGCCGAAGTAAGTATCGACGCGATCCTCGACGACCCCGGCCCCACTCACCGTCGCGGTGACCTCGTGGAGGAAGGGATCCTCGAGAGACCAGAGCCGCGCGTTCGCGAGCGGCACGTCGAAGCGGACGCTGTCGGTACCGCGCGGAATGCGCGCCGTGGCAGGCGGCTGGCCGTCGCGATTGGTGAACGCGAGCCGCAGCTCGAGATCGGCTGTCGCCGGTCGCAGAAGTCGCGCGGCCACGGTGACCTTGCCCTGATCGATGTCGGGGATGAAGTGCACGTACTGGAGCGGTGCAGTGCCGCGCGCCTCGAGGTAGATCGTCTGCCAAATGCCGCGCGCCTTTCCGTAGCCCTGCTTGCCCTCGAGCTTGAACGGGTGGTCGGTGTCGTCCACCCGAAGCGTGAGGCGATGCGGAACGCCCAGGGTCGCACGCGGAGTGAGCTCGAAGGAGAAGGGCGTGTAGCCGCCTTGGTGCTCGCCGATCTTCACGCCGTCGAGCCACGCCGAGGTGCGCCAGTCGGACGCGCCGACGACGAGGAAGACCCGCTTGCCGCGCCATGCCGCGGGAATCTGGATGGTTCGCTCGTACCAACCGATGTCGGCGCTGTCGGGGACGCCGGAGAGCGGAGCGCCCCACGAGAAGGGCACGGTGATGCGCCGCGGCGATGCCAGGGGCGCGCGCTGCCACCCGGCCGCTTCGCCACGGTTGCCCCGGTCCAGCCTGAAGCGCCACGCGCCGTTCAGGTTGCGCCAATCGGGGCGGTGAAAGTCCGGGCGGGGATGCTCAGGTAGGGGGATGGAGTCGGGCCGGGCCTGCGCGCCGGTGACGCCGGCGGCCGTCATGATCATCGTCGCGACCGCGGAGAGCACGGCGGGACGCAAGGTGCGAAGGAGGCGATTCATGTCGCGGTCTCTCGAAAAGAAAGGCGGGTACCCAGAGGATCACCGGCAGGATCAACGGCTACTGCAAGATCAACAGCCAATAAGAACGATTACACGGAAAAAGCACGGATCAGGCGGATCGCATCCACCGCATTCGGGCCTTGGAGATGCGGGTAGGGAATGTCGTGATTGGGTTTTCATTGCTGTTGCAGTATCCGCTGAATCCGTGCTTTTTCCGCGTAATCGTTCTTATTGGCTGTTGA
>JANPKQ010000356.1:0-4846 GCA_031426115.1 Gemmatimonadaceae bacterium
CGCACGAACGCACCGCTCGATGCGCTCGACGAGATGCGCCTCGTCCCGGAGCGGCTATGCTCGAACGTCGAGAACGCCATCGGCGCCGTGGAGATCCCCGTCGGCATCGCCGGCCCGCTGCTTTTCGAGGGCGAGGCGGCCCGCGGGATCATCTACGCGCCGCTCGCGACGACCGAGGGCGCGCTCGTCGCGTCGGCGGCGCGAGGCGCGACCGCCATCACGCGCGCTGGCGGCGTGCGCACACGCGTCGTCGCGCAGCGGATGACGCGCGCGCCGGCATTTGCGTTCGCGACGCCGCGCGAAGCGTTCGCCTTCGCCGGGTGGATCGTCGAGCAGCTCGATGCGCTGCGCGAGTGCGTCGCCAGCGTATCGCGCCATGCGGACCTGCGCTCCGTCGAGCCGGTGGTGTGCGGTGCCGTCGTGCACGTCGTGTTCTCGTACGAAACCGGGGATGCCGCCGGACAGAACATGACCACGGGCACGACGTGGAACGCCTGTCAGTGGATCCTCGCGGCGCTTCCCGCGCTCGGCCACACACCGACCTCGTTCATCATCGAGGGGAACCTGAGCAGCGACAAGAAGGTCGGCGACCGCATCCCCGGTGGCGGGCGCGGCTGCGCCGTCGTGGCGGAATGCACGATCGACGCGGAGACGCTCGTTCGCACCCTCAAGGTGTCGCCCGCGGAGCTGCTTCGCACGCACGACACTATGCGGTCCGGTGCAACGGCGGCGGGCATGGCGACCTTCAACGTGAACATCGCGAACATCATCGCGGCGATCTTCACGGCCACGGGCCAGGACATCGCAAGCGTCCACGAGTCGTCGCTCGGGACGCTCGAGTTGACGGCAGCTCCCGGCGGGATCCGGGCGAGGCTTTCACTCCCCGGCCTCGTCGTGGGCACGGTCGGCGGGGGAACCCATCTCGCCGGTCAGCGTGCACTGCTCGAGGCGCTGGGGTGCAGCGGCCCTGGCACCGTGCGTCGGCTGGCCGAGGTCACGGCGGGGTTCTGTCTCGCGCTCGACCTCTCGACGATGGCGTCGATCTGCACCGGGGAGTTCGCGACGGCGCACGAGCGGCTCGGCCGCAATCGCCCCGTCGAGCCGCTGGCGGAGCGCGACTTCGTGCCCGCGCTGTTCGAGCCGGGAATGCAGCGCGCGCTCGCGGCGCCCGCACTGCGCGTCGCCAGGGTCGAGCCCCTCGACGACAGCGGCGGCGCGAGCATCCTCGGCGATCTCGCCTCGCGCCGGTTCTCGAGGGCGATCGGGATCTTTCATCGGCGCCTCCATCATTCGGCAGGCGAGACCGATGTCATCGTGAAGGTGAAGCCGCTCGACACGGAAGTGCTCCTGATGATGCAGGGCCTCGCCGCGGCGTGCGGCCGGGGGGTGGGCGATGCATTCGCGCAATTTCGGCCGGAGACGGGCTTCGCGGGAACGCACCTTCGCGAGCTCGCTATCTACGAGCAGTCCGATCCGAGATTCGTCCGCCATGTGCCCGTGGTTTACGACCTCATTCGGGATCCCGCTCGGGAGACGAATGCGCTGGTGCTCGAGCGGCTGCACGGACGAGTGCGTCTCATGGACAGCGCCGATGATCCGAGCGGGTGGACCGCGACCGACATTGCTGCCGCGCTGCGCGGGATCGGGGCGATCCACGCGATCTGGATGGGGCGCGAAGCAGAGCTGGCAGCGACGCCGTGGCTGGGCGCGGTGCCGAACACGGAGCGCATGACCGCGATGCAGCCGCTGTGGCTCGCGCTGGCGCAGCATGCCGCGGGGGAATTCCCCGCGCTGATGAGCGCGGCGGATCTCGAGCGCCACGTCGCTCTAGTCGAGACCATCCCCGAGTGGTGGAGCCGGCTGGAGGCGATGCCGCGGACGCTCATCCACAACGACTTCAACCCGCGGAACCTCGGCCTGCGCGGTGGCGCGGCGGATCCGACGCTCTGCGTTTACGATTGGGAGCTCGCGACGATGCACGTCCCGCAGCACGATGCCGCCGAGCTGCTCGCGTTCGTGCTGTCGGCGGATGTGGAGCGCGACGACGTGCTCCGTTTTGTGGAGCTGCACCGCATGGCAGTGCTCGAGGCAGGTGGATGCGTACCGGACGCCGCGACGTGGCGGGAAGGGTTTGCGCTCGCCGCGCGCGACCTCCTAGTGAATCGGTTCGGCCTGTACCTCATGGCGCACACCGCCCGGCACTACGCGTTTCTCGAGCGCTCGCTGAGGACGCTGCGGCGCCTCATCGCTCTCGACCTGGAGCGAGGTTGATGCCCGCCCTGGGCGCGTGGATGCGGGAGCGGTTCCCTGCCCGCAATGCGGTGTTCTTCGCGGTGTTCTATGTGACCGCGCTGCTCGTCGCGCGGGCCTCTGTTGGCGTCGGTCCGCTGACCGTGGACTGGCGTGATCTCGCCTGCTTCCCCGCGGTCTGGTGCTTCTTCCTGATGCTGCGGGTGTTCGACGAGCACAAGGACTTCGAGGCGGATGCCATCGCCCATCCAGGCCGCGTGCTCCAGCGCGGACTCATCACACTCGCGCACCTGCGCATTGTGGGTCTGGTCGTGATCGTCGTCCAGCTCGGGACCTCCCTGTGGCTCGATCGCGGCTTCGGGCCGGTCACGGTATCGTGGCTCGTTGCGGTTGGGTGGAGCATGCTGATGGCGCGCGAGTTCTTCGTCAGGGAGTGGATCCGGCGCCACCTCATCGTCTATGCCCTCTCGCACATCGTCGTGATGGGGATGGCCGCCATATGGGTCGCGGCGATGGGCTCTTCGCAGGCATGGCGCGCGACCGCCTCGTGGTCGTTCGCGGCGCTGTCGATTCTCGCTGGCCTCGCTTTCGAGATCGCCCGGAAGATCCGTGCGCCGGAGCAGGAGCATCCGCTCGCCGACTCCTATACCCAGGCGCTTGGCGTCGCCACCGCGAGCCGGCTGCTGGTCGGTGTCGTCGGGAGTGCGGCACTGGTCGCACTCGCGCTCACGTCGCTCATCAGCGGGCGCATCGGTGTCGTCGTGCTCGGGACGCTCGTCGCGGCAGTAGCCCTCGCGGTAGTCACGGTGATGCGCTTCCGCGCGAGGCCGACACCGGCGTCCGCGAAGCGCTCGGAGGCTGCCGTCGGGCTCGCCGCGCTCGCGACGCACGCCGTCGTCATTGGAGCGCTGCTCGTGGCGCACGGGCTGGTGATTCGATGACGACGATGCAGCCCATCGCGCGCCGGTCACTGCTCGTGACCCCTGGGGCCGCACTCGAGCTCGGGCCGTCGCGAATCGGAGGCAAGGCCGCGGCGCTCGCGCGCCTCACCGAGGCGGGCGAGCGCGTGCCCGCGTGGGTGGTGCTGCCTGCCGACACGCTCGAGATCCACCTCATCGCCGCGGGCGAGATGGAGCACGTGCAGCGCGAGCTCGACGCGCTGGCCGCGAGCGCGCAGGGTTCGGCGGCACCACTGCGTGCCGCGGGAGTGCTCCAGGGAATCGTCGACGCGCTCCTGCTTGATGTCGGGCTGATCGACGCGCTCTCCGAGATTGCAACAACGCTCGGCGGCGGCCCGTTCGCCGTGCGCAGCTCCGCAGTCGGCGAAGATGGCGATCGGCTTTCGTTCGCGGGGCAGTTCGAAACCGTGCTCGGTGTTGGCGGGCGCATCGACCAGCTCTCGGACGCGCTGCGCACGTGCTGGCGCTCCGCGTTCGCCGCCGGCGTGCTCGACTATCGTCGGCGCAGCGGAACGCTGAGCGATGCGGCGCGGCTGGCAGTGGTGATCCAGCGTCTCGTGCATGGCGACGCATCTGGCGTGCTGTTCACCCTCGACCCGGTGACGGGCGATCGCACGCGCATGCGCGTCAGCGCCTGCCTCGGGCTCGGCGAGGCGCTCGTATCGGGGGCGGTGGACGCCGATGAGTACGTGATCGATCGCGATGGAGCGGAAGTCGAGGTTCGAATCGCCGGTGGTGCGGGGGCGCTCGAATCGCGCGTACTTCAGCGCGAGGCACTTGCAGGCCTCGCCGCGATGGGACGGCGCATCGAGGAGCGCGAGGGAGGCCCCCGCGACATCGAGTGGACGATCCTCGACGGAACGCTGTGGGTCCTTCAGGCGCGGCCCGTGACATCCGTCGTGCGAGCGGCGACTACGCCTTCGGAGCACCGCGTCGTCTGGGACAACAGCAACATCCAGGAGAGCTACTGCGGGGTCACGACGCCGCTGACCTTCTCGTTCGCGCGCGCCGCCTACGCGAGCGTCTACGAGCAGACGATGCGCGCGGTCGGTGTCTCGGAGGCGGCGATCGCGCTCCACCGCCCGATGCTCCAGAACCTCCTCGGCCTGCTGTACGGACGTGTCTACTACAACCTGAACAACTGGTATCGGGGACTGCTCCTGCTCCCGGCTTTCGGGCGGAACAAGGAGGACATGGAGCGCATGATGGGCGTCGAAGAGCCGGTGGACTTCGTCACCGACGACGCCCCTGGCTTCGGCGAGCGACTGCGCCGGCTGCCGCGCCTCGCGCGCACGACCGCGGGTCTCCTGCGCGCCTTCACGACGCTCGATCGCGATGCCGCGGCGTTCCTCGACCAGTTCGACAGGCACATCCGCGACGTGAACCGCGCGACGCTCGGCCAGCGCTCGCTCGGCGAGCTCATGGCGATCCTCGAGGGGCTGCGCCGCGACTGCATCGAGCGATGGGTCACCCCCATCGTGAACGACTTCCGGGTGATGATGGCGACGGGCGGGCTTCGCCGGATCGTCGAGCGTGCCCTTCCCGGCGACGCCGAGCGCGTGATGCAGACGCTGCTCGGCGGCGCCGATGTCGCTGCGTCGGCCGGGCCGGCGATGCGGATGCTCGAGCTCGCGGCA
>JANPKQ010000357.1:0-15151 GCA_031426115.1 Gemmatimonadaceae bacterium
AGGCAAGGCACGGCGCACGGGCATCCGTCCGCCCTCGGCCGGTTCCCGGATTCCTCCCAACGCCCCGCCGTTCCGCCTGCCGTGCCCGTCCCGCTTAGGCGGTGGGTACTCGGTACCCGGTACGAAGTGCGTGCGCAGTACGCAATGAAGTTCAGTGCGTAGCTGCGGTCAGTGAAGCTGTCTCCTCCCCGGCGCCATAACCGACGTCGATTGACCCTCTTGCCACACGCGCCTAGCTTCCGCCCCTCGATGGAAAGTGCCTCCCCAGCACGTGCTGACCTCTTCGACCCGGCGACGCTTGCATCGCTCGGTCGCATTGAGATCATCGCGCGCTGGATCGTGGACGGCTTCATGAGCGGCCTGCATCGCTCGCCGCGAAAGGGATTCTCGGTCGAGTTCGCGGAGCATCGTCCCTACCAGCCGGGCGACGACCTCCGCTACGTGGACTGGAAGATCGCGGCGCGCGCAGACCGATGGGTCGTGAAGCAGTTCGAGGAGGAGACCAACCTCCGCGCGAGCATCGTGCTCGATGTCAGCCGCTCCATGGCGTGGAGCGGCGCGCCCGGCCGCCTCACGAAGCTCGCGTACGCCGAGCGACTGTGCGCCGCGCTCGCGCTGCTCCTCATCCGCCAGCGCGATGCCGTTGGTCTCATCCGCTTCGACGCGACGGTGCGATCGATGATCCCGCCGCGGGCGCGCTCGGCCCAGTGGCGGAGGATCGTCAGTGCGCTGCTCGACCCCGGCGCGGGGAAGGCGTCCGATGCGCCTGCGGGCCTGGCCCAGGCCGCCCGGCTCATCCGCCGCCCGGGAATGGTCGTGCTGGTGTCGGACCTGCTCATGGACGTACCCGACGTCGAGCGCGCCGTGCGCTCGCTTCGCGCGCTTGGCCACGACGTCACGGTGATGCACGTGATGGACCCCGGCGAGCACGATCTTTCGATGTCCGGCGAGGCAGTGTTCGTCGATCCCGAGAGCGACCTCGAAGTGCCCGCGACCATCGGAGAGGTGCGCGAGGCATACCGGCAGACCGTGGACGCCGCGATCGGTGAGTGGCGGTCGGCGCTCGCCGGCGCCGGCGCGAGCTACGAGATGGTGATGACCGACGCGCCCTTCGGCATTCCGCTGCGACGCGCATTCGCCGCGAGGCAGCGACTGCCGTGAGCTTCCTCGCGCCCCTCTTCCTGCTGATGGCCGGTGCCGCGGCGATCCCGCTGCTCGTGCACCTGCTTCGGCGGCGCATGGACCAGCGCGTGGAGTTTCCCGCGGCGCGCTACCTCGCGCGCGCTGAGCGCGAGAACAGCCGGAAGCTCCGGCTGCGCAACCTCCTCCTCATGCTGCTGCGAGTCCTCGCCGTCGTGCTCGTTGCCGCGGCGGCGGCTCGCCCCGTCGGACGGCTCGCCGGAACCGGCCACGCACCGACCGCCGTCGCCGTCGTCATCGACAACAGCCTCAGCTCGTCGGCCATCCACGACGGCCGCGCGATGCTCGAGCAGCTCAAGGATGCCGCGCGTCGCGTGGTTGCGGCGGCCGGCAATACCGACCAACTGTGGCTGGTGACTGCGGACGGCGCGGTCACCGGCGGGAATTCCTCCGCCATCGCCGATGCCATCGATGCGGTGCGTCCGCTCGCTGGCCGCGGATCCATGTCCGAGGCCGTGACGCGCGCATCGGGCGCGCTCGGCGCATCGTCGCTCGCGGAGCGCAGGCTCGCCGTCGTCACCGACGGCCAGCCGTCGAGCTGGAGCGAGCATGTGGACATCGGCAGCAACGACACGCCGGTCCTCGTCCTGGCGCCGCCCGTATCGGCGGTGGCGAACCGCGCCGTCGTTCTCGCCGATGCACGGCCGACGCGGTGGACGCCGCGCGGAGAGGTCGTCGCACGCGTCGCGGGCGGCGACTCTACGAGCTATCGGGTACTGCTGGGAACGCGTACGCTCGCCCGCGGCACGGTCGCGGCGTCCGAGGGGATCCTCGTGCGCGCCGCGCCACCGGAGCGGGGCTGGCTGGCGGGCAGCGTCGAGCTCCAGCCCGACGAGCTTCGTGGCGATGACGTGCGCTACTTCGCCGTGTCGGTCGGCCCGCCGGCCGGTGTACGCGTGAGTGGCGGAGCAGGCCCGTTCGTTCGCAGCGCGGTCGATGCGCTGGAGCAGAGCGGCCGGGTCGTCCCCGGGACCGACGTATCCGTCGTCGCCGCCGACGAGCTCACGGCACTGCCCGCGGTCATCGTCGCGCCGTCGGATCCGGTGCGGATCGGAACGGCCAACCGCGCCCTCGAGCGAGCGGGAGTTCCGTGGCGACTGGGCTCCATCGTCCGCGCGCCGGGCGTCGTGAAGGCGCGCGGAACAGCGGTCTGGGACTCCGCGCGGATCACAACGACATCGCGGCATCGCCTCGAAGCTGTGCGGAGCGACGCCCACGATACACTTGCCGCCGTCGGCCCCGAGCCATGGATCGTCGCGGGGGATGGGTACGTCCTCATCGCATCGCCGCTGGAGCCGTCTGCGACAACCCTGCCGATCCGGGCCGCGTTCGTGCCCTGGCTCGCCGACGCGCTCACCCAGCGTCTCGCCGGTGACGGCGGCGGCGTGCTGTTCGCTGCGCCAGGCGCCACGGTGCGGAGGCCCGTTTGGGCGGAAGGCTTGGAGGATGAGGAAGGGCGGCGCACCGCGTTCACGAGCACGACATTCTCCGCGCCCACGCGGAGCGGCGTGTTCTTCCTCCTGCGGAGCGGCGCGCGCTCGGGCGCTCTTGTCGTCAATGGCGAGCCCGAGGAGTCCGCGCTCGGGAGGCTCGACGATGCCGTCCTCCGCCGCCGGATCGGCGCGGACGACGTCCGCGTGTTCGGCACCGCCGCACAGTGGAGCTCTGCCGTGTTCGGCACGGCCGACAGGCGCCCACTCGCCGTTCCCTTTCTCATTGGCGCGATCGCCGCGCTCCTCGCGGAATCGGCAGTCGCCGGTGCGGGGAACCGCAGGGTGAGCTGATGGCGCTTCCGCACCTGCTCGAGGCGTTCAGCGCCCTGCCCGCGTTCGGCCAGCTCGTCGCCGGACTTCCGCGTCCGGGCTCGCAGCTCGACATCGCAGGCCTCGCCGGCTCCAGCGACGCCGTGCTTGTCGCGTCGCTCGCCCAGCGGCTGCCGGGACGCTTCATCGTCGTCATCGCCGATGGCGTCCCCGACGCCGAGCGCTGGCTCGCCGATCTCGATTCACTCACCACTGCGACGCCGGTCGCGCTCTATCCGCCGCGCGAGGGATTCGGCGAGGTCGAGCCGCATGCCGAGGTCGCCGGCGAACGAGTCGAGACGCTCGAACGCATCGGGCGGGGCGAGGTGCGCATCCTTCTCACGACGCCGCGCGCGATGCTCGAGCGCACGCGTCTGCCGGGGGCCGTGCGCGCGGCGCGGGTCGAGCTGCGAAAGGGGGAGACGCGCCGGCCCGAAGCGCTCGCGGCGCACCTCGAGTCGATCGGCTACGAACGCGCGTCGATGGTCGAGGACGTCGCGCAGTTCAGCGTTCGCGGCGGGATCTTCGATGTCTACGGCTTCGGCATGGCAGATCCGGTTCGCCTCGAGTTCTGGGGCGATGAGATCTCCGAGATGCGGCACTTCGACCTGCATACGCAGCGGTCCACGCGCGGCGCCGACTACGCGCTCGTGCTGCCGGTGGACGGCAGCGTGCGCCAGGATGTCGGCGAGTTCGAGCGCGTGACGCTCCCCGACCTCTGGTCGCCGGACGCCATCATCGTCTACCCGCTCGGTGTTCGCCTCGAGAGTGAGCTGGAGCGCACGTGGGATGAGGCCGCGCATCACATCGAGCTCGCCCGCCGCCGGGGCGAGGATGCACCCTCCCGCGACGAGCTGTATCAGGCGCCCCTCGCGACCATGCGGACGCTGATGACCTTCGGGCGCGTGGCGATTCACGCCTCCGGGTCGGGGACGGACGGAAGCTCGATCATCTTCCCGACGCGCTCGCCGGACCAGGTGGACCGCGACGTGAAGCGACTCCGCCGACTCGTGCGCGACGGCATGCCGACCGTCATCCTCTGCGACAACGCGGGACAGGCCGAGCGGCTCGACGAGCTCCTGAACGAGGATACGCCACATCCGTCGCCGGCTGCATTGTCGATCGGCGTGCTCGATGGAGGCTTCATCCTTCCGCCGACGGGCGCGAGCCAGCCCGGACTGCGGATCCTCACCGACCACGAGATCTTTCGCCGTGCACGACGAATCCGTCGCGCACGGCGGTACGGCACCGGTGCATCGCTCGAGACGATCACCGCGCTCAAGCCCGGCGACTACGTCGTGCATCTCGAGCACGGAATCGGGATCTATCGCGGCATCGAGACGATCTTCGTCAAGGAAAGCACGGTCGAGGTCGCGGTCATCGAGTACGAGGGGGGCGATCGCCTCAACGTCCCCCTGTATCGGATCGACCAGATCGAACGGTATCGCGCCGCGAGCGACACGGGCGGCGATGCGCCACCGCCGCGGCTGCACAAGCTCGGTGCGAAGCGGTGGGCCGCGCAGCGCGAGCGAACCCGCGTCGCGATCCAGGAGATGACGGTCGAGCTCCTCGATCTCTATGCGCGACGCAAGATCGCGAGCCGCCCGCCGCATCTCTCCGACACGGCATGGCAGCGTCAGCTCGAGTCGTCCTTCCTCTTCGAGGACACGCCGGATCAGCGCAAGGCGACCGAGGACGTGAAGCGCGACATGGAGGGCCCGCGTCCAATGGATCGGCTGCTCGTCGGCGACGTCGGCTACGGGAAGACCGAGATCGCCGTCCGCGCCGCCTTCAAGGCCGTGCAGTCAGGCCGCCAGGTCGCGGTGCTCGTGCCGACGACGATCCTCGCCGATCAGCACGCACGAACCTTCGGCGACCGCCTCGCGGATTTCCCCGTCTCGGTGCGGGTGCTGAGCCGATTCCAGACGGCGAAGGAGCAGCAGGAAGCGCTGCTTCTCGTGAAAGAGAAGAAGGTGGACATCCTCATCGGGACGCATCGGCTCCTCAGCCCCGACGTGCACTTCGCCGACCTGGGGCTCATCGTCGTCGATGAGGAGCACCGGTTCGGCGTGAAGCACAAGGAGCGGCTGAAGCAGCTCAAGCTCGAGACGGATGTCGTGACGCTCACCGCAACGCCGATCCCACGAACGCTGCACCTGTCGCTTGCGGGCCTCCGCGACATGACGCTGATGCAGACGGCGCCGCGCGACCGCTCGCCCGTCCTCACCTTCGTCGAGCCGATGGACGATGCGCTGATCGAGGAGGGCATCGCCCGCGAGCTCGATCGCGGTGGGCAGGTCTTTTTCGTCCACAACCGCATCGAGACGATCGAGGCGATGGCGGACCACCTGCGCCGCCTCGCGCCACGCGCGATCTTCGCGGTGGCGCACGGCCAGATGAAGGAGCGCGAGCTCGAGGAGATCATGCGCCGGTTCGTGAACGGCGATGTGCATGTCCTCGTCTCGACGATGATCGTGGAATCGGGGCTCGACGTCCCGAACGCGAACACGATGTTCGTGAACCGCGCCGATCATTTCGGCCTCGCGCAACTCTACCAGCTCCGCGGCCGCGTGGGCCGGTCTCATCGCCGCGCGTACTGCTACCTCCTCGTGCCCGAGAACGTCGACCAGGAAGCGGAGCGCCGCCTCCAGGTGCTCGAGCACCACACCGAGCTGGGCTCGGGCTACCGCGTCGCGCTCAAGGATCTCGAGATGCGCGGGGCAGGGAACCTGCTCGGCGCCGAGCAGTCGGGATTCGTGCACGCCGTCGGCTTCGACATGTACCTGCGCATGCTCGAGGAGACCGTGCAGCGTGTGCTCCGCGGCGACGCCGTGCCCGCGCTCCACCCGGCCGACGTTTCGCTCGACACGCCGGCGCACCTGCCCGACGATTACATCGCGTCGCCGGAGGCCAAGCTCGACATCTATCGCAGGTTGACCCGGCTTACGGATCCGGCGGCGATCGAGACGCTTCAGGCCGAGGTGCGGGACCGGTTCGGGGCGCTGCCACCGCCTGCCGAGCGGTTCTTTCTCAGCGCCCTGCTGCGGGTGGTGGGCGGGGCGCTGGGGGTCGAGGGAATCATGGTGCGCGGCGACGAAGCCCGTGTTACCTTTCGCGAGAACGCCGTGCCCCGCATGAAAGGCCTGTCGGCCGCGTTCCATGGTGTGCAGTTCAAGGCAGAGGTGCGTCGGCCGCACCCGCTGTCACTCAAGCTCACGCGCCTCGGCGGCTCGGACATCCTGTCAGGGCTGGCACGGGCGCTGCGCGGCATCTCCTGAGCCTCCGCTCCCGCGGGGGCTCGCTCTCCTCACCCGGATTCCACGAATGAAACGTTTCGCCTCGATCGCGCTCGGCGCGACCGTCATGCTCGCCGGTTGCGACGGCTTCAAGGAAGCGATGACCGCCCACGTCGACACCGTGGCGCGCGCGGGCTCCCAGGAGCTCTCGGTCACCCGCCTGGCCCAGATGATGGGCGGCACCCCTGAAATTCAGCCCAACAACGAGACGGCCCGCGCGATCGCCGAGGTGTGGGTGAACTACCAGCTGCTCGCCCAGGCAGCCGCGAGCAACGATTCGCTCAACGATCCGAAGAAGATCGATGCGGCGATGTGGATGCCGATCGCGCAGGCCAAGACCGCGAAGCTCATCGACACCCTCTCCAAGTCGTGGAGGGGCGACACGACGGTCACCGAGGCGATGTACGCCCAGGGGACGATTCTCTCGGCGCAGCACATCCTGTTCATGACCGTGGCAGGCGCCACCCCGGCCCAGATCGACTCGGTGCGCCGTCAGGCGGAGTCCGTGCTCGCCCAGGCCCGTGCGAACCCGACCGCCGCGAATTTTGCCGCGCTCGCGGTTCGCCACACGCAGGACCAGGGGTCGAAGGCGACGGGCGGTATGTATCCCGCCTTCCCGCGCGCGCCGCAGCCGGGCGCGATGGTCGAGGAGTTCGAGAAGGGCATCGCCGCGCTGAAGCCGGGCGAGATCGGTCCGCTCGTACGGACCACCTACGGCTACCACATCATCCGTCGTCCGATGCTGGCCGAGGTTCGCTCCGAGTTCGGCCGCAAGATGTCCGAGGGCGGTGCCGTCGCCGCGGAGAGCACCTATCTCGCGAAGATGGAGCAGAACGCAAAGGTCGAAGTGAAGCCCAAGGGACCGGCGGTGCTGCGCGAAGTCGCGAAGGACCTCGAGGCCCACCGGGATGACCGCACCGTCGTCGCCAGCTCGTCGGCGGGCAACCTGCAGGCGTCGCGCGTGGCCCAGTTCATTCGCTCGATCCCGCCCCAGAACCAGATGCAGCTCCGTCAGGCGATCGCGCAGTATCCCGACTCGCTGCTGACCCAGTTCATCAAGCGCATGGTGCAGCAGGATCTCCTGCTGAAGATGGCCGACAGCGCCAAGCTCGGACCGGACAGCGCGGAGCTCGGCCAGATGCGCGCGGGCTTCAGCCAGTGGGTGCAGATGGCGTGGCAGCAGCTCGGCGTCGCGCCGGCGATGCTCGCCGACAGTGGCAAGTCCGAGGGCGATCGCGAGCGCATTGCCGCTGCACGCGTGGAGCGGTACATGGACGCGCTGCTCACGGGTCAGGCGCAGTTCGTCCAGGTGCCCGAACCCCTCGAGCAGATGCTCAAGGAAAAGTACGACAGCAAGGTCGTCACCGCCGGGCTCGACCGGGCTGTCGAGCAGGCGGTGGGCATGCGTGCGGCCACCGACTCGACGCGCGCCAACCAGCCGCGCCCGCCTTCGACCGTCCCGATGCCCGGCCAGTCGCCGACCGGCAACCCTCCGGGCGGCAATGCTCCTCCGCCGGGAAGTCCGCCGCCAGGAAGCCCGCCGCCGGGCGCGCGCTGACCCTTCGAATCACCCACCCGCGCTGCCGGACCCCGTCCGGCAGCGCGGGGTAACATTGGCCCATATGCGTCTTTCATTCAGCCTCCTCGTCCTCCTGCCCGCGCTCGCCGCGGCGCAGACCCAACCCGTGGTCGGGGCATCGCGCCCAATTCCGATCGACCGGGTGATCGCGATCGTCGGCAACGAGCCGATCCTCCTCAGCGAAGTCGAGGGCATGGCGCAGCAGATGGCGCTGCGTGATGGCGTGACATACCCCACGGATTCGGCGGGGCGCGACAAGGCGGTGCGCGAGGCGCTCGAGGAGTTCATCGACATCCGCGTCGTCGTGGCGGCAGCGAAGAAGGCGAAAGTCGAGATCGATGAGACTCAGCTCTCGACGCAGCTCGATGCACAGATCCAGGCGATCCGCGGCCAGTTTCCGAACGACAGCGTCCTGCGCGTCGCACTGCGCCGTCAGGGGTTCGCGTCGGTGGAAGCGTTCCGGTCGCTGCAGATCAATCGCCTTCGCGATTCGGTGCTCGCCGCGCGGTATCGCCAGAACCTCCAGCAGGACGGCAAGTTTCCCCACGCGCCGGTCACCGAGGCGGAGATCACGGAGTTCTTCAATTCCAACCGCCCGCAGTTCGGGACGAATCTCGGAGGGGTCACCTTCAAGCAGATCGTGATCCCCATTCAGCCCAGCGCGGCGGCGAAGCTGGCAGCGCGCGCGAAGGCCGATTCGCTTCGCACCGCCATCGATTCGGGTGCGAGCTTCGAGGAGGTCGCGAAGAAGTTCTCCGACGACCCGAGCAGCCGTGAGAACGGCGGCGATCTTGGGTGGTGGCGGCGCGGCGGCGGACTGGTGCGCGAGTTCGAGCAGTGGATCTTCGCGCTTCCGGCCGGCACGATGAGCCCGGTCTTCGAGACACAGTTCGGATACCACGTCGCACGCGTGGACCGCGTCGCGCCCGGTGAAGTGAAGTCGCGCCACTTCCTGATTCGCCCCGTCACCGACACGGTGGACCTCGCGAATACGGTGAAGCTCGCCGACAGCCTTGCAAACGCACTGCGTGCGGGCGCCTCGTTCGATTCACTCGTCGCGAAGTACCACGATGCCGGTGAGCCACCGAGCATTCCGACGCCGATTCCACTCGACTCGCTCCGGCCGGAATACAAGGCGCCGCTCAACGGCCTGAAAGCCGGCGACATCGCCCCATCGTTCCAGATGCCGGATCGAGAGGGGAAACCGCGCGTGCACGTCGTGATGATCACGGCCGTCGAACAACCGCGCGAATACACCGTCGACGACTGGCGCAAGCTGATTCGCGAAGATCTCGCATTCCGGAAGGGAATGCGGAAGCTCATCGACCGCCTGCGCAGGGAGATCTACGTTTCGGTCCAGCTCTGATGTCGGTAGCGCGGGGCGCTGACGTGCCGCGCGTCGGCAGGGCGGGGTCGTGGTAACGCACCCGACGCCCCTCAACCGCCCGAAGCTCGCCGTCACCCTCGGCGACCCGCGGGGGATCGGGCCAGAGATCGTGAAGGCGGCGCTCGCCGACGAGGACCTCTCGCGCGAATGCGAGCTCGTCACGGTTGGTCCGGAAGGCTGCGGCGTCCCGATCGACGTGGGCATCGGCTACTGGAGCGCGGACGCGGGGGCCGCGGAGGCCGGACGGCTCAGCGGGCTGGCCATCGCCCGGGCCGTCTCGCTCGTCCAGGAAGGCGCAGTGCAGGGGATCGTCACCGCCCCGATCGACAAGGCGGCGCTGCTGGCAGGCGGGTACGACCATCCCGGTCACACCGAGATGCTGGCAAAGCTCACGGGTGCAAAGGTCGCCATGATGCTCGCGTCGGACCGACTGCGCGTCGTCCTCGCCACGACGCACCTCCCGCTGCGCGCGGTTCCGGACGCCATCACGGGCAAGGCGATCGTCGATGTCGCGACCGTCACGCGCGCGGGGCTCCGCGACTGGTTCGGCATCGCCGCGCCGCGCATCGCGCTCTGTGCGCTCAATCCGCATGCGGGCGATGGCGGCCGCTTCGGCGATGAGGACCAGGCGATCCTCGCGCCGGCCGCCGCCGCCGCCGGCATCGACGGTCCGTTCCCCGCCGACACCGTCTTCGTGCGCGCCATGCGCGGCTCGTTCGACGCGGTGATCGCGCCCTATCATGACGTCGGCATGACCGCGATCAAGGTCGCGTCATTCGGCAAGGCGGTGAACATCACGCTCGGCCTGCCGTTCCCGCGATGCTCACCCGATCATGGCACGGCACTCGACATCGCGGGCAAAGGGCTGGCCGACGCGTCGAGCTTCATCAATGCCGCGAGACTGTGCGCGGTGATCGCCAACCGGTTGGCGACGGCGCGGCCCGCATCGCGGACGCCCGCACGGGCGCGGTAGCACGTCCGTCGGGAACGATGATGAGCGCCGCGCCTTCCGCGCCCTGCATCAGTCCGCCTAGATCTCCGGCTCGGCGCGAAGTTCGGTCCGCCGGTCCCCCGCGCTGTGCAGGTCCACTGAAACGGCATCGATGCGCCGTCCCTCCATCGCGTGCACGATGAACACCGCTCCACCCGCGCTGACGCGATCGCCACGCACGGGCAGGCGCCCCAGCGTCCCGAAGACAAAGCCGCCGATCGTGCTGTAGTCCTCGTCGGGCACCGAAAGCCCGTACCGGTCGTTCAGCTCGCCGAGATGCGTCGCGCCGGCGACGATGACGTGCCCGGCCGAGGGGAGTGCGTCAGGCGCCGCGGCCTCGTCGTACTCGTCGAGGATCTCGCCGACGATCTCCTCGAGCAAATCTTCCATCGTCACGAGCCCCGCTGTCCCCGCGTACTCGTCCAGCACCACCGCCATGTGCTCCTTCATGCGCTTGAAGTCCGAGAGCACCTCCTCCACCTCGCGCGAGCCAGGCACGAAGTGCACGGGGCGAAGGATGGTCCGCAGCGAGAACTGCGTCGAAGACGCGTCGGCGGCCGCGCGCGCATGGAGCACCGGGATGAGGTCCTTGGCGAGGATGAGGCCCACCACCTCATCGATTGACTTGTCGTACACGGGGTAGCGGGAAAAACCGCCCTCGTGGATCGCGGCCACCGTCTCGTCGAGCGTTGCCTCGAGCTCGAGCGCCACGATGGCCATCCGCGGCGTCATCACATCCTCGGCCGTCTTCTCGGAAAACTCGAAGACTCCCTCGATGAGGTCCGCATCGCCCTGGAGCAGTGCGCCTCCCTCCTGGCTCTGCTCCACGAGCATGCGCAGCTCTTCCGGCGAATGCACCGGCTCATCGCGCATGTTGCCGGGTTGCCCGAACAGCCGAAGCACCACTTGCGAGGATTTGTTCAGCAGGTAGATGAAGGGAGTGACGACTGTCGCGAAGACCATCAACGGCGGTGAGAGCCAGCGGGCGACGCGCTCCGGGTGGTTGAGCGCGGTCGCGCGCGGCGCGAGCTCGCCGAAGACGACGTGGAGGTAAGTGACCACCATCAGCGCGATCGTGGCCCCGATCGTCAGACGCGCTGGAATCTCGAGGCCAAGCGGGACATGAATGAAGAGTTCCCGGAACAGCTCCCCGATCGTCTCCTCGGCGACCCACCCGAGCCCGAGGCTTGCCAGCGTTATCCCGAGCTGGCTTGCCGACAGCATGCGACCCAGGTTGCCGGTGGCGCGCAGCGCGAAGCGGGCGAGCGTGTCGCCGCCGCGCACCATCGCCTCGAGCCGCGTCCGGCGCGAGCGAACGAGGGCGAATTCGACGGCAACGAAGAATGCGTTCAGGGCGAGCAATGCGCCGATGGCGAGGAATTTGACGATCACGTGAACAAGTTACCGGGTGCGGCGCAAACGCCGCCAGCAGTCCCCGCGACTCGGGCCGCGCCCGCGCGTCGCCACCGGTCAACGCGACTTCGCTGATGCACGCACACGCGCACGGCCACGATGGCGGGCACAGCCATGGCCCCCATTCACACGGTGATGCGGGTGCCAGTGACGGGCGCGCGAGCGATCGGCAGATCGTGGTGCGCCTCCGCTGGGCGCTGGCGATCACCGCGATATTCCTCGTGGCCGAGGTGGTCGGCGGGATCCTGTCGAACTCGCTCGCGCTCGTCGCGGACGCCGGGCACATGCTCACGGATGTCGCGGCGCTCGGCCTCTCCCTGTTCGTGGCGTGGTTCAGCCGGCAGCCCGGCACTCCGCAGAAGACGTTCGGCTACCTGCGCTGGGAGATCCTCGCCGCCTTCCTGAATGGCGCGACCCTCCTGCTCATCTCGGTGTGGATCGCGTGGGAGGCCGTGCTTCGGCTCCGTGCCCCCGAGCCGGTGATCGGACCGCTGATGCTTGCCGTCTCCGTGGGCGGCCTCATCGTGAACCTCATCGCCGCGAGACTGCTGCACCCCACATCCGGGTCGAGCCTCAACGTTCGAGGGGCGTACCTGCACGTCCTCAGCGACCTGCTCGGGTCGGTCGGGACAGTCACCGCCGCGGTGCTCGTCAGCTACACGGGGTGGTGGCGCGCCGACCCCATCGTATCACTCATCACGGTTCTCCTCATCGTGCGTGGCTCCTGGGGGCTCGTTCGCGAGTCCGTGGACGTCCTGCTGGAGTCGAGCCCCGCCCAC
The DNA here is from genome assembly GCA_031426115.1 of Gemmatimonadaceae bacterium. GTDB lineage: Bacteria > Gemmatimonadota > Gemmatimonadetes > Gemmatimonadales > Gemmatimonadaceae > JANPKQ01. The sequence continues at coordinate 12,448 of JANPKQ010000357.1, forward strand.
ATCTCCCTGGGTGCCGTGAGAGCGCAGCTGGAGGCCATTCCCGGCGTCGAATCGGTGCACGACCTGCACGTGTGGACCGTCACCTCCGGCATGGTGGCAATGAGCGCGCACGCGATCGTCCGGGAACCGGAGCGCCAGCAGCACGTCCTCGAGCACGTGCACGACGCGATGCGCCTGTTCGGCATCGGCCACGTCACCATCCAGCTCGAGCGACAGGAAATGTACGAGCGAGAGCGGCATCTTCATCCGTAGAAACGTCCGGTCTCGGTCAGGACGTCCGGTCGGCGCGCGGCGGTGACGGACCCGTCTGCTGGCGCGTCCCTAACGCGTGGCAGACCCCGTAGATGCGAGCGCCCGTACCAGGCGCTCCAACGAGTATCGGATCGAGAAGGACCGGCACCCGGTGACCCTCACCCTGCTTGGGGGGGAGCGCATCGTCGGGGCGATGTTCGTGCAGGGTCACGCCCGACACCGCAGCGCGCCGGAAGATCCGGGCGACATCCTCAACGAGCCCGAGCTGTTCTTCCCGCTGGTCACGGAGACCGGGGAAACGCTGCTCATCCCCAAGGCGCGCGTGCTCGAGGTCGCGGGCGAAATTCCGTCCCGCCGCAACACCGCCCGCGACGCAGGCCACCCCGGAGTGATGATCGCGGTCACCCTTGTCGGGGGCAGCGTACGCGAGGGCGCCGTCTATCTGGACATGCCCGGGCCCGCGCCGCGCCCGCTCGACTTCCTGAATCATTTTCCCGAACGCTTCTTCGCGCTCCACTGTCCCGACGAGATCCGGTTGATCAACCGCGACCTCATCGAGCGCGTGCATCCCCTCGACTGACATGCCTCAACTCGACCGACTTCTCTCCGTGATGGTCAGCAACCGCGCCGATGTTCTCGTCCTCACGGAGAACGACGTCGCGAAGCTGCAGAAGGGCAGCACCTCCCATCCGGTGACCAAGCAGACCCTCACGGCACCGCAGCTCATCGCGCTGCTGCGCGAGATCGCACCGCCGGAAGCCGTCCGTCGCCTGGAAGGCGGGGAATCGGCGAGCTTCGGTTACGTCTCGGATGACGGTGTCTTCGTCGCCGAGATCAACCGCGAGAGCGGGAAGTGGATCGCGTCCATGAAGGTCGATGAGGATGCCAGGGCGAAAGCGCTGACCGACGCGTTCACGGTCGTCGAGGAGCGTGCGCCGGTGGAGCAGATGACACCCGTACACGGGCATCCTCGTGCTCCGTTCGGCGGTGCGACACCTCCAGGCAATGGCGACGCGACGCCAGCGGCCGCTTCGGCCGCGAGTGCACCCGCCGCCCCGCGACCGGCGCCCTTCCGGCCGCAGCCTGCGGGCGCGGGCGCCACTGCATCGGCCCCCCCGGCGAAGGTCGCAGCGAGCAAGCCGGCGGCCGCGGCGCCTCGCGCGCCTGCTGCCGCGCCAGCTCCCGTCGAGACGATGACCGCCGCCGCGGTTGCCGAGCCCGGCGAGGACGAGATCGAGACACCGCAGCCGTACGATGAGCCTGTCCTCGCGCCCGCGCCGCCGCAGCGCCCGTCGGCCGCTCCGCTGAGCGTCTCCGTCACTCCGTCGAAGTCGCGCCTGCAGATCGACGGGCTGCTCCGCATGCTCGTCGAAGACAGCGCGTCCGATCTGCACCTGCGCTGCGGCGAGCCGCCGATCCTGCGCATTCACGGCGAGATGCACCGCATTGCCGGGAAGGCCATTCTCGAGAACGACGAGCTCGAAGCGATGCTCTTCGCGATCATGCCCGACCGGAATCGCAAGGAGTACGGGGAGCTCAACGACACGGACTACGCATACGAGATCGAAGGGCTCGCGCGATTCCGCGCCAACGCGCTTCGTGACCGTCGCGGCGCCGCCGCGGTGTTCCGCGTCATCCCCGCGCAGGTCGTCAGCGTCGAGCAGATGGGCGTGTCGCGCGAGGTCCAGAACCTCTGCTACCTCACGAAGGGTCTGGTGCTCGTGACCGGGCCAACGGGATCGGGAAAGTCCACGACGCTGTGCGCGCTGGTGGACCTCGTGAACCGGAGCCGCACCGATCACGTCATCACGATCGAGGATCCGATCGAGTTCGTCCACCCGAACAAGAAGTGCGTCATCACCCAGCGCCAGGTTGGACTGCACACGACGTCCTTCAAGCACGCGCTCCGCGCTGCGCTGCGTGAGGACCCCGACATCGTCCTCGTCGGCGAGCTCCGCGATCTCGAGACGGTGGCCATCGCCATCGAGACGGCGGAAACGGGGCACCTCGTCTTCGGCACGCTGCATACGACGACGGCCGCAAGCACCATCGATCGCCTCATCGACCAGTTTCCCGCGGACCGGCAGGAACAGATCCGCGTGATGCTCTCCGAGTCGATGAAGGGCGTCATCTCGCAGACGCTTTGCAAGAAGATCGGGGGCGGCCGCGTTGCGGCGCGGGAGATCCTTCTCTCGATTCCCGCGGTGTCGAACCTGATCCGCGAGGGGAAGACCTTCCAGATTCCGTCGGTGATGCAGACATCGCGGCGGCACGGCATGATCACGCTCGGCGACGCGCTGATCGAGCTCGTGGACGATGGCGTCGTAGAGCCAAAGGAGGCGTACATGAAGTCGGCCGACAAGCTGGCCTTCCTCGCGCTTCTGCGTGGCCGCAACCACGACACGAGCTTCGTTGACGGGCAGATGGAAGGCCCGCCCCCGGAAGGGACCGA
>JANPKQ010000358.1:0-9024 GCA_031426115.1 Gemmatimonadaceae bacterium
CCCGAACAGGTAGCGGAGTTGGACGAGCATGAAGGAAAGGAACAGCAGGTTCACGGCACCGAGCACCATTCCGCCCTCAATGACGCCAAGGCGAATGGACCACGGACGCACGGTCTCGTTGCGCTCCCAGTGAAGCGATGCGCACATGTACGCCGCCGCGAGCCAGGTAAAGACTCCGGCGAGTGCGAGGTGGGAGATGATCGTTCCGGTGTCCCAGCGTACGAAGCCGCTGAGGAGCTTCTCGTAGCCGGCGTCCGCCTGCATCAGCAGTCCGCCAAGCACGAGCACGACAGGGACGCACATCGCCACCCCGCGTATGGCCGAGACGAGGGGGCGCCGGTAGGTGGTCCGCAGCTCCGCGCGTGTGCGCGATTCCGCCGCGAGCAACGGAGCAGCGCCGATGAGGATGTGCAGAAAACCGGTGACGGCCGCGCGGATGTATGACCCGACGGCACGTTGCGCGAGCGCAAAGGCCGGAGAGCCGGCGGTCCAGGCGCTCACGACGAGGAGGACGAGGACCGCGACGCCGGAGAGCAGCACGAGCTCCTCCGAGTCGCGCCACGCCGGTACCGCGGCGAAGAATGCGGTTACCGCCAGGAGGGCGATCCGCCGGGCATCCAGCGCAATGTCCGACGCCGACGTCGTCACTGCCGCCGCAGCGATGAGCGCCCAGCACCACAGCGTGATGTTCGCCCCGGGCGCGTCGGAGCGCAGGAGATAGTCCGCGAGGATGCCAAGCTCGATCGCAAGGATCAGCGTCCGCGTGGACCTCGCCGGTGTTCCGGTGAACCGGGTGATGGGACGGAGTGAGGCCGCGCGCAATTCATCCCGCGCCGGTGCGGTCGCCTCGGCGTCCTGCGTCGCCGCGCTCATCCGGCCACCGCCTCGGACAGACCGCCGAAGCGGCGGTCGCGTGAATGGAAGGCACGCACGGCCGCGCCGAGCTCCACCGCCCCGAACTCGGGCCACATGCGCCCGGTGAAGTACAGCTCCGCGTACGCCGATTCCCACAGGAGGAAGTCGCTGACGCGCTGCTCGCCCCCCGTTCTGATCAGGAGGTCCACGTCGCGCGTGTCGGCGCGTCCGCCGCATGCGGCGGCGAGCAGCTCGGCGAATCGCTCCGTCGTCAGCGCGGCTTCGCCGGATGCGGCAGCGGCGGCGCGCACGATCGCGTCGCGTGCGGAGTAGTCGATGGCGATGCGCAGGTCGAGCGTCCGTCCGCTGGCCGTAGCGGTTTCGGCAACCTCGATCGCGCGGCGAAGTGCGCTGCCGAGGCGGTCGCGCCGGCCGATGATGGTCAGCCGGACGCCCGTCTCGACGCAGCGAGCCGTTTCGGCATGGAGGTACTTCCGGAAGAGGCGCATGAGCGATGCGACCTCGCGCGGGGGACGGCGCCAGTTGTCGGAGGAGAATGCGTACAGCGTCAGCATGCGAATGCCGAGCGACGGCGCCGCCTCCACCACCCGCACGACGGCGCGCGCGCCCTCGGCGTGGCCGAAGGCCCGGGGGTGTCCGCGGGCGACCGCCCAGCGTCCGTTGCCGTCCATGATGACGCCGACGTGGAGATCCGGACCGGCGTTGAGCAAAGGGCTTTGCTTCATAAAGTTAGACCCCAAAAAAAAGGCGCCGCGCTCCGCTGTCAGCGGTCGCGTGTCGCACGGATGAGGGCTTCCATGTGATCGAGATACCGCTCGAGCGCACGGCGACCTGCCGCGGTGAGGCGGTACTCGGTGCGGGGTACCCGCCCTTCGAAGGACTTCGTGCACGTGACGTACTCCGCATCCTCGAGCTTGCGCGCGTGAACGCTGAGATTTCCGTCCGTCGTCTTCATTAACTTCTTGAGGTCGTTGAAGCTGAGCTGATCGTTCACCGCCAGCGCGCTGACGATGCCCAGCCGCATCCGCTCGTGGATGAGGCGGTCGAGATCGGGCGCGAGGACGTCTGACGGACGTCCCTTGACGGTGCGAAGCTTGGGATCCGTGCCGGGCTTCCGGCGATCGTCGGGGAGGGCGCCGTGCTTAGCCACCGTGACGCCTCGCGATGGGAATGCCGAAGGCGATGTGCAGGCCGCCGAAGCAGAGTCCGAGGAGGACATCGCTCCAGGACACGGGAAGCAGGACGGCGAGGATACCGGCGATGAGGAAGCAGACGCCCATGACCGGCACGATCGGCACGGAGAACGCGCCACCGGTGATGACACCGGTGCCGTAGAGCATCAGCCAGAGACCCGGGAGCACGACGACCATCGGTGTGTGAAACAGGACCGCGGTCAACACGGCGCCCACGAGAATGGGTGGAGCGAAACTCGTGGCGAACTTCCGGCCCGGCCCGGACAGCAGGGGCATCCGTGCGCGGCGCGCCTTCCGGCTGATCGCCCAGCCGGAAATCACCAGCGACAGCAGGGCCTCCCCGAGCCAGACCATCAGCCACTCGTCGGTGGTCGGCCGGCTGGCCGCGAGTGCGGCCGCCCCGATCGCCGACACACCCACGGCGACGGTCCCCCACCCCGACACCGCCGTGAACGCGCCAGCGCGCTCCATCGTGTCGCGGATGAACTCCAGGTTGTCCATCGCGCGCGCGTGCAGCGCGGGGGGTTCGCTGGAAGACCGGGTGGCGAGTGGGCGGGCGGAGGCCATGGCGCATATGTTATGCGTCGGGGAACGCCCTGTCAAGTACTTTATGCCACAAAGGTGACGGCCGGGTGGCGTGTCACCGGCCTGCGCAAGCTCACCGCATCGTTTGACAAACCGAAGCGACGGCTACAGTTTCACCGCATGGCCAACCCACCCGCTAGCGCAGTGCAAAAGGTCGTCGACCTGGTACCGCGCGTTCTCTACGCATGCCGCCGCCTCGATGCCCGGGCCCTCAGCACCGGACGGTCCCTCAGCCCGCAGCAGGCGCTGATTCTCGACCAGCTCGACGCCGAAACTCCAACCAGCCTGCAGGCCCTCGCCGCGCAGATGAGCGTCACTGCCCCGACCATGTCGGTCGCGATTGGCCGCCTCGTCCGCGAAGGCTACGTTCGGCGCGTTCGCGACTCCATCGACGGACGCCGGCTCGACCTCACGCTCTCTCCCGCCGGCATTCGCGTTCGAAAAGCCACTTCCTCGCTCGACCCGAGACGCGTCGCCGCCCTCCTCGGCCGGCTCTCTGCCGCCGACCGCACCGCCGCGCTACGCGGACTGACGGCGCTCGGTGATGCAGCACGCATCGAGGCGCAACGCGCCGCCGGCGCCCGCAGCGGCTCCGCTCGAAAGAGTGCGGCGAAGAAGCGCGGGAAGGCTCGCCCCGCGGGACGCGCCCGCAGCGCAGCACGCGGCAAGCGCCGCTAGGCTCCCCGTGGGACTCGAAGTGCGCTGCAACGCGACCATCGCCGGGAAGGCATCCCACGGGCGTGCCCTGCTCGAGACCGACGATCTGGTCTTCCGCGGCGATGTGCGCGTGGCGATCCCCTACCGCGACATCACGTCGCTCGCGACCAACGAGGGGGTCCTCAGCGTCGGATACCCGGGCGGCATCGCGGACTTCGAGCTCGGTGCCTACGCCGAGCAGTGGGCGGATCGAATCCGCCACCCGAAGAGCGTCCTCGACAAGCTCGGGGTCCGCGAGGGACAGATCGTTGCACTCGTCGACGTTGGCGACGGTGAGCTCCGCGCCCGCCTCATGGACCGCGGTATCACGGTGCGCAACGGCGAAGCCGGCGAGGGGTGCGACATGATCTTCCTCGGCGCCGAGACGATCGAGGCGCTTCGCAAGCTCCCGGGGCTCATTCCCCACCTTGGCCCTGCGGGCGCAATCTGGGTTCTCCGCCCCAAGGGGCACAGCCGCATTACCGAACGTGCGGTGATGACCGCTGGTCGCGAAGCCGGCCTCGTTGACACCAAGGTCGTCCGCTTCTCCGAGACGCACACCGCCGAAAAGTTCGTCGTCCCACGCGCGAAGCGCTGAGCGCTCCGCGCCGCAGCGGCCGCGCCCCGACTATGGGCGCGCTTCCGTCTCTCCGCGCAGATGGCCGATCGATACGGGGCCCGGCGGTGGGTCGCTCGCGGGAAAGCTCTGCTCAACGACGTCGTCCAGCTTCCCCTCCCTGATCGACGTCGAAAAATCAGTCACGATCCGCGCGCAGAACGCCGGAAGGTCTTCCGGCTTCCGACTCGTGATGAGCTTCTGGTCCACCTGGACCGCCTTGTCCACCCACGTCCCGCCAGCGTTGCGGATGTCGGTCTGAAGGCTTGGCCATGAAGTGAGCGTTCGACCGCGGACACCATCCGCTTCCACGAGGAGCCACGGGCCGTGGCAGATCGCCGCGACGGGCTTGTCCGACTCAAGGAACTCCCGGACGATCGCAACGGCGTGCTTGTCCATCCGCAGCGCGTCCGGATTGGCGACGCCGCCGGGAATCACCAGCGCATCGAAATTCGCGGCGCTCACCTCCGCCAGCGTCTTACCGACGCGGAACCGATCACCCTTCTCATCGTGCTTCATCGCCTGGATCTCGCCCGCGTCCGGCGCGGCCAGGGTCAGGATCGCGCCTGCGCTTTCCAGCGCAGCCCACGGCTCCGTCAGCTCGACCTGCTCGACACCATGTGTTGCAATGAAAAGGACTGACCGCTTCTCGAGTTTCGGCGTCATTGCTCCTCCCGGAGATCCATGCAGACCGTTCGTTGACTGGTGAGCTCAGTCACGAACTGTGCCCGGGGCCGATGTCAGCGCGGAGTCCGCGGAGCGATTCCGTACCGTGCGAGAATCTCCCGCACGCGGTCGAGCGGGAGTGCCTCGGTGGTGCGACCCCGGCTCGTCACCGACGTTGCCATCGTGAGCGAGTTGTAGATCGCCTCTTCCGTTGCCTCGACGACCCCCTGAAAGACGGCCGACATGTCCTCGTTGGCGAGCTCGGTCGTCGCGAGACGCCGCGCATCGAACGGGCGCCGCACCGCGGGCGCCGTCGAGAACGCGATGACATAATCGCCCGAGCCGTTGGACGCGGAGGAGCCCGTTCGAGCCAGGCCCATGATCGCCCTGGCCGCGACGCGGCCCAGGTTGCGGTCGGACAGCGGCGCGTCCGTCGCGACGATCATGATGATCGAGCCATCACCGCGGTCGCGCGTCGTGTCGGTGCGGAACGAGTAGCGCCCCAGCTCCCGCCCGACCGGCGCACCCATCATCTGAAGCACGCCACCGAAGTTCGACTGCACCAGGACGCCAACGGTCCACCCCCCCTGGCCCGCCGGGAGCTTCCTCGACGACGTCCCGATGCCGCCCTTCCAGCCGAAGGCAGACGTGCCGGTCCCGGCACCCACACTTCCTTCCGCAGGGGGGCCTTCGCTGGCCGTGGTCAGTGCGCCCCGCACCTGCGCCGCTGTGATGGGCCGAGCGCGGATCGCGTTCAACCCCGCGTCGTTGGTTTCCGCCACTACGGGGTTGATCGAGCGCACGCCACCCATCTCCGGGAGCCCGAGCATCCACTCGACCATGGCGTCGGCGGCCTTCCAGACGCAGAGCGTACACGTCAGGAGGATCGGCGTCTCGAGCTCGCCGAGCTCGGTGAGCTGGGTCGCGCCGAGCAACTTCCCGAATCCGTTGCCGACGTGCAGGGCCGCCGGCACACGCTCGCGGTACAGGTTGCCCGCGTGCGGGAGCACGGCGGTAATTCCAGTCCGCACCGAGTCACCGTCGAGTATCGTGACCTGCCCGACCCGAACGCCCGCAACGTCCGTGATCGCGTTCAGGGGCCCGGGCTGGAACACACCCGGCGCTACGCCGAGATCCCGCGCGCGAACACGCGGCTGTGCGATGACAGGCACTGCCCAGGCGACGAGCAGCGCCAGCGCCGGATAGACTCTCATGCGGCGTCCCGGGCGGGGGCAACAGCGTCGCGGCCATTCACCAGTGCGCCGATCCCCGCCCCCACAATGAAGAGGACGAGCATCGACCAGAATCCGAGGAAGCCGCGGAGGATGTCGCTCGGTTCCCACTCGACGGGCCAGAGCACGCCGGCAATCGTCGCGAGGAGTGCACCGACGGTATGCGCGATGAGGCCGCCCCAGAACGCCCCGCGCATTCGGGGCCCGGTGCGCCGCCAGTGATGCCCGGCCCACAGGAGAAATCCGGGAACGACGAAAAGCCCGATCAGCATCGCCAACCGGCCCATCATCGGCGCCACCGAGGGCGCAGCCAGAGCCAGTAGCCCGTCACGAGGAGGAGAATGAGGGCAACCGCCCCGGCATCGCTGAGGAGCACGCCCTGCGACCCGAAGATCTCTCCGGAATGCAGCTTCTCCAGGAAGACATCGCCGCGCGCATCGATGGTCAGCACACGCCCATCGATGACGTCGAGCGTCACCTCGGTGGACGATGCGTTGCGAAGGCGGACCTTCACGATGCCGTCCCGCGGGCGGACATCCATCCGGTCGATCGCGAGGTCCGGAGCAGTGCTGTCGCCGACAGCGCGCAGCGCGCGCCGCGCAAGGTCATCGAGCGAGAGTGCCGCCGCGAACTCGCCGCTCGGGACGTGCTCCACTTCGGGCATCAGCCCGAGCCCCCTCTTATGATTCAGCAGGATCCCCGTGACCGAGATGATCAGCAGCACCACCGTGAAGATCACCCCCACCCAGAGATGCGAGTAGAATGCGAACCGGGGAAGCCACCGGTCCCGTCGCGGACTCACCTTCCGCCGCTCCCGCTCCGAGCGGCGATCGTCGTGCGCGTCCAGCTCGATGTCAGTCGTTTCCACGTTTCGCTTCTGTGAAGGTGTCGGCAGGGCCTGCAGGAAATTACGTGCGCCCGCACGCGATCGCTGAGGTGTGTCGTGGCTGACCTTGGCGTACTCCGCGACCTGCTCGTGCTCTTCGGGCTCGGCGTCGCCGTCGTCGTCCTGTTCCACCGCTTCCGCATCCCGCCGATCGTCGGGTTCCTCATCACCGGAGTGGTTTGCGGCCCGTACGGGTTCGGCCTCATCCGGGGTGTGCACCAGGTCGAGGCGCTCGCGGAGATCGGCGTCGTTCTTCTTCTGTTCACTGTCGGCATCGAGTTCTCGATTCAGCAATTGATGCGGATCCGGCGCTTTCTGATCGTCGGAGGCGGCTTGCAGATGGGTCTGACGCTGCTCGCCACAACGCTGCTTGCGCGCCTGTTCGGACTCGCCTGGCCGGTGTCGATCTTCCTTGGGATGCTGGTGGCGCTCAGCAGCACGGCGATCGTGCTTCGGCTGCTTGCGGACCGCGGTGAGATGGCGACCCCCGCCGCCCGCGCGGCGCTTGCGATCCTCATCTTCCAGGACCTCTGCATCGTACCCCTCGTCCTGCTGACGCCCTACCTCGGTGGCACCGGTGGCGAGCCGGTGACGATCCTCTGGGTGGGCGTCAAGGCACTCCTCTTCCTCACCGGAGCGGTGATCGCCGCCAAGTACGTCGTGCCGCGCCTCCTGCGCGTCGTGGTAGACACGCGCAAGCGCGAAGTCTTCCTCCTCACGATCATCCTGCTCTGTCTCGGTACCGCATGGGCCTCCTCGCGGATCGGGCTGTCCCTCGCTCTCGGTGCCTTCATCGCTGGCCTCATCATCTCCGAGTCGGAATACAGCCATCAGGCGCTCGGCGAGATGCTTCCGCTGCGTGAGGTGTTCAACAGCCTGTTCTTCGTTTCGATGGGCATGCTCTTCGACGTCCGGACGCTGCTCGCGCACCCCTTGCTCATCCTCGGGGCGCTGATCGCCACCGTCACTCTGAAGACGGTCGTCACGATGGGGGTCTCCTGGCTTCTCGGTCTCTCGCTCCGGACGGCGGTCATCGGGGCGCTCGCGATCGCCCAGATCGGAGAGTTCTCGTTCGTGCTGTCGAAGGTGGGACTGGAAGCGAGGTTGCTCGACGCTGATCTCTACCAGCTCTTCCTCGCCGTCGCGGTGGGCACGATGGCCCTTACGCCGGCGCTGCATGCCCTTTCGCCGGCGGTCGCGGGGTGGCTGGAGCGCCATCTCCCGCGGGGCCTGTCGGCGGGGCGCGGCGTGACGGGGCTCGAAAACCCGACAACCTCGCCGCTCGCCGACCACGTGATCATCGTGGGCTACGGGTTGAATGGGCGAAACCTCTCTCGCGTCCTCAACCACAATCGGATTCCGTACGTCGCGGTCGAGATGAACCCCGACACCGTGCGCAACGAGCGTGACCGGGGGATCCCCATGATCTTTGGCGATGCGAGCCGTCCGGAGATCCTCGAGCACGCCGGCATCAGCCACGCCAGGGTCGTCGTCATCGCGATCTCCGACCTTGCTGCAACGCGCGCGACCGTCGCGGCCATCCGACACCGCAACGCGCACGTCCATATCATCGCGAGGACACGTTACACCCTGGAGATGGACCCGCTGTTCTCCCTGGGGTCCGACGAGGTCGTCACGGAGGAGTACGAGACGTCCATCGAGATCTTCTCGCGGGTGCTGCGGCGCTTCTTCGTTCCGCGCGAAGAGATCGACCGCAGCATCAAGGATATCCGGAAAGGTGGATACGAAGCCTTTCGGTCCAGCTCGCGCGAGCCAACGTCGGCGATCGGGATCGAACGGTTCCTGTCGAACATCTCGCTCGAGGTCTACCGCGCCGAGGAAGGCAGCGCCATCGCCTCATCGACGCTGCTCGCGTCGAACATTCGAGGGCGCAGCGGCGCGACGATAGTCGCCATCCAGCGCGGTGACGGGACCATGGTCGTGAACCCGCACGGCGCCGACAGCGTCCAGCCGGGCGATGCCGCCCTGCTCCTCGGCCTCCCCGAACAGATTCTGGCGGCAGGCGCGCTCTTCCGGAACCGACCGCCACGGCAGACTCCGGCCTGATCCTCGTCCTTCCGGGGCCTCGCCCGGAGGACCATATTCCGGGGTGACCTTGATCCCGCTGTACGGCCACGAAGCCGTTCGTCGCCGCATGGCGGAGGCTGCCGCCCGCGGAGCCCTGCCGGCGAGCATTCTGCTGCATGGGCCTCAGGGAGTCGGGAAGCAGCGCCTCGCGCTGTGGCTCGGTGGACTCCTTCTCTGTCCGGAACC
>JANPKQ010000359.1:0-33895 GCA_031426115.1 Gemmatimonadaceae bacterium
CATCGGGACGGCGGGATTTGAACCCGCGACCCCCTGAACCCCATTCAGGTGCGCTACCGGGCTGCGCTACGTCCCGTCCGCCGCACGTCCTGCGGACAGACCCCTAGTCTAACGGGGCGCACCAAACCCATCAAGCAGCGCTCCCGCCGCGCATCGTGAAGCGACAGGGCCAAGACCCCTCGCGCCGACAGGGCGCGAGGGGCCAACGGCACAAACCTACTTGCAGTCGAACTTGAAATTCTCGTGAATCGCCGTCAGCTCGCCGTTGGCGTTGAACGTGACGTGAAAGTTCTCGTGGATCAGCAGGTTGTTGTCCGGCCCCTGGCCGATGAGCCTGAAATTATTGACGTACGAGCTGTTGAACGCCCCGGACATGCCAATGTGGTCACCGTTCCTCGTAACCCCTGTCGCCTGGTACTTCGCCCCCGTGAACAGCCCGACACCCGACACACCCTGGGGCTGCGCATGGGTTGAGAAATGCATGTTGCCGGAGGCCGACGTCGTCTGCGTCGTCATGAGGTGGATCGACCCGGTGAACGCGATCGGCTCGGTGCATCCGCCGAAGACTCCCTCGAAAGGAACAGTCTCGTTCGTGCGCACCGACGTCGTTCCGGACCGGCCGATGAACTTCATGATGAGGCCTGAATTGAACACACTGGTCGCGGTCGCAGCGGTCGCTGACATGGCGTAGGCCCGCCGGGTGGTGCACTGCAGCGCGGTGGGCGTGCGGCTGCATGCGTCCGAGAAGTGGCCGAGAGACGTCGAGCTGCTGTTGACGATCTCCACGATGACGTTGGTGCCCTCGGAGTGGCGGTACCACCGGTCGAAGTCGATGCAGATGTAAAAGTCCTCCACCGTCCCTCGTCCGGAGCTCGCCGGCAACGTGACGTCACCGGAGAACACCGCGGTCGGCGGGGCAGAATAGTTCGCATCGAACACAGGACCGAGCGTCGTACGGTCCTTCAGGCTCGGGCCCATGCTGATCGTCAGGCGCTGCGTCTGCGCCGCGCCCGTGGCCCGCTCGTCGCGGCGGAGGCATAGCGCACTGATCGACCGCAGCGCGCCGAGCTCGAAGGCGGGGAATACCTGCTGGTACCGCATGTTGTGCATGGCGTGCGGGAACCGGTTGTTGAAGTTCCCCATCTGGTACGCGTAGGCGTTGGGCAGGACGACGCCGTCGCCGGAAGCGCGGGCGGCCGTCACCGCGGTGGCGCCCACGGCGTCTGATGCACCATCACCGACGCCATCGGGCACCCACGACCCATCGAGGTCCTCGCTGAAGATCGCCTCATCACGCATGACGCCCACGGATGATGGATCGGGACCGGGGACGACAGCGTCACTGCACGCCGCGATGGCGACGGCCGCGAAGAGGAGGGTGGCACCGAGATGTGCGCGCGTCTGGCCATAGGGCTCTCCTGATGGACAAAGGGGATGCAACCATGGCATCCCCAAATCGTCCCGGCAAGATCTTTTTCCGCTCCAGCCCGCTTCGGAGGGCTCCCCGAGTGCGTGTCGATTAGAGCCCTCTAATTGCCTACGCCGGCCGCTCCCCGCCCCCGCGCTTCCGCCCCGAGAACAACCACCACAGGCAGTAGCCCATCACCATCATCGGCAGCACGACGATCAGCAGCGGCTTGATGATCACCGCCCCCACCGTCAGGAACGCCCACGCGATCCCGAGCAGGATCCCCCCACAGATCAGCACGAGGAAGATCGGCAACCCGATCAGCAGCAGCACAATGAGGATCGGCAGCGCGATCACCGCCAGCACGATCAGCACCGGCAGCCCGATGCCCTTGAGCAGCATCAGCAGCGGGATCAACGCGCCGAGCGAGCCAAGGCTGCCGAGAATCCAGCGCAGCAGCGCAAGCCGGGTGATCAGGTACTTGAGCATGGCCCACATGGAAAAACCCCCTGTCTCGTCGCGAGTGATCCCGGCCCTACGCCACCAGCCCCCATCCAGGTTTCGCTGACGGGTCGTGCACAATCCTAATGATGGCACGAGAGGCCGAATCGTTTCCCCGAAACCCCCTACTCCCACCTCAGTTTGTAACTGCGCCTCTGCCGCCTGTGCCTCTGACAACTCCGAACAGATCCTTCCGAGTTTGGCACAGACCTGTTCCTAACCCACCCCCGCCACCCACTTCGCCCCGTCCACCAGCCGCCCAACATAGAATTCCCCGAACTCCGCGTAATTCGCGCTGACCTCATCGAACCGCATGTCGGTCACCAGCCGCTTGAACTCCAGCGGGTCCTTCGCGAACAGCGTCACGCCCCACTCCCACGCCGCGAGGCCGATCGCGCCGGTGATGATCTGCACCACCTTCCCGGCGTACCGTCGGCCGGTGAGCCCATGGGCCATCATCAGGCGGCTTCGCTCGGCGAGCGTCAGCGCATACCAGTTCTGCTCCGCTTCGCGCCGCTTCGACATCGGATAGAAGCAGACCCAGGGCATCTCGGGCGGAACCGGCGGGTAAAGACGTCGCCGGATATGCGGACTCTCGAGCTCCTTCGCCATGCGCTCCGACAGGCGCGCGGTGTACACGGCATCGCCATGCTTGCCCCCCGACGCTTCGGCTTCCCGCGTTGCGTCGGCCGAGAGGTGGTAGAAGCCTGCCTCGGTGACCGAAAGAAACGAGTAGGTGGGCCGCAGGTAGTCGAACAGCTCCTCCCGCGCGACCGCGTCCTGCGCCTCGCCAAGCGCGTCGAGGGACTCCCGAAAGTGCACCAGCATGACGTCGCCCGCGGAACCGACGAGCGAGACAACCGCCGTCCACCCGTGGCCGTCGGAGCTTCCCGCTCCCGCCTCCGAGCCGAGCCGGCGCAGGCACTCGGTTGCCGATGCCTTCACGCGTGCCAGCTCCGCGCGGTCAACGCCACGCAGCGCGCGACGATCGATCGCGAACACCTGATGAAGGGCGTACCAGCCCTCGGCGGTCTCCGGTGGGTGCGCGTGCTCGGTCATCCGTCGAAGATGCGGGGCGCGCGGCCGGAACGGTACTGCGTCGTGGAGCGACTCCCGGGCCGAGTGCTACGCGGTCTGTCGCGTCCCTGGGGCCGGTGTCGTCGCCGCTGCGGCGCGCACCCGGTCGACTGTCTCCGCCAGCAACGACAGCTCGTACGGCTTCTCGAGCACGGGGCATCGCGTCTCCTGGAGGAACGCGGCAGCATCGGCCGATGCAACGTCGCCCGTCGCGAAAATCAGCCGCTTGAGCAGGGCGGGACGCTTGCGCGCCAGCGTGCTGTATACCTGCATCCCTGACACTCCCGGCATCTTCAGGTCGCACACCATCGCATCGAAGTAGTTCTCGTCGCGCGCCATGAGCGTCTCGAGTCCCTTGCCGCCGTCGGATGCCTCTTCGACGACCCATCCGCGGCGCTCGAAGAAGCGGCGTAAGGCATTGCGGATCGCGTTCTCGTCGTCGATGACGAGGACGTGCGGCTTGCGGAGCGCATCCGTTGGAGGAACGGGACGGCGCTCGTAGGGCCGCACGATTCTGGGCTCGCGGATGACTGCCATGGCGATCGGCGTTCGACGCGGAGAGATTGGAAGCCCCGCGGGAGGAGTGGCGTCCAGGCTCGATGATTCGACTGGTGCGAGCGGGAGGGTGATGACGAACCGCGCGCCACCCCCATCGGATGCGGACCGATTCTCGGCTCGAAGCGTGCCACCGTGCTGCTCGACGATGCCGAGCGACACGGAGAGGCCGAGTCCCGTTCCCTGTCCGACAGGCTTCGTCGTGAAGAATGGCTCGAAGATGTGCTGAACGACGTCCGACGGGATTCCGGGACCGTTGTCCTCGACGGCGATCTCGAGGTGGTCACCGACGGTGCCGGCGCGGATGCGGACGGTGCCGCCGCCCGCGGCCTGGACGGCGTTCATCACGAGATTGGTGACGACCTGCTCGAGCCCCGCGCGATCGACGGTCATCGATGGGCACGGTTCGCAGATCACGGCCTCGAGTGTTGCCCCCGCCAGCTGGGCTGCCGGCGCCAGCGCGAGGGTGACGCGCTCGAGCATCTCGCGCATGTCCGTCGGCGCACGCTGGCGGCCCTGGCGGGTGCGCACGAACGACAGCAGGTCGCGGACAATGGCGCGAGAGCGCTGCGCCTGGCCGAAGATGATGTTGAGCGACTCGCGCGTATCCGGATCCTTGCAGTCCTGAAGCAGGATCTCCGAAAAGCCAAGGATCGCGGCGAGCGGGTTGTTCAGTTCGTGCGCGACTCCCGACACCAGCTGCCCGACAGCCTGCATCTTCGATGACTGCGCCAGCTGGATCTGCAGCTCGTGGCGCTCTGCCTCCGCCCGCTTGCGCTGGGTGATGTCCACCATCTGCGAGACGAAATGCAGCGGGAACCCATCGACGTCATGCGCGACGGATACTCCGAGGAGCACCCAAACCAGGCCGCCATCCTTGCAAACGTAGCGCGTCTCCATCTGGAAGCTCGTGACGACGCCGCTGATGAGACGGTTCATCGCTGCCGTGCTGGCCGCCGCGTCATCGGGATGGGTGAGGGAGTGGAACTCCATCGTGGCGAGCTCCTCACCCGTGAATCCGAGCATCTCGGTGAGCGCGCGGTTCGCCTGCATGAACCGGCCATCGGAGGCCGTCAGCGTCATGCCGACAGCGGAGCACTCGAAGGCGGTTCGGAAGCGTTCCTGACTGGCCTGGAGCGCCGAGAGCGCATCCGTGCGCGCGGCGATGAGCTTCTTCTTCTCCGCAAACTCGCGGGCGTGGCCCAGCGCCGCCGAGAGCACGCCGGCCATGAGCCGGAGCGTGTCGATGTCGCGCTCCGTGAAAAAGTTCGGGGTCAGCGAGACCTGCTCGAGGACTCCGATGACCTGGCGCTCGTACAGCAATGGCACGGCGAGGATCGCCCGCACACCGGTCCGCCGAGCAAGCTCTCGGTCTACCACCGGATCGGTTTCGGTGTCGGGGCACGAGACCAGCTCGCCCGACCGCACGCAGAAGCCGGACAGGTTGCCCGTCAGTGGACGGCGGACGCCCAGCAGGGATGCGACGACCCCGTTGGCCGCCATGTAGACCAGCTCGGCGCCCGAGCCGAGGAGCTCCTGGCGCATCTCGAGCAGCTCGATCGCGGCGCCCGCGGCACCGGTCAGCGTCTGCGTGCGCTGGACGATGAGCTCCATGACGCGCGGAACATCGAGATCGGCCGACGCGATCTCGTATTGCGTCTCGATGATCGCCGCGAGATGATCACTCGCCGCCCGGAGATCCTGCTCGACGTGCTTCTGGTGGCTGATGTCGGTAACCATCGCGAGGGCGCCCTCGAAGCCGCCGGCCGCGTCGCGGAGGGGACTCGTCGAGATGATCACCCAAATGGACGCGCCGTCCTTGCGCCGAAGGTTGAGCTCGAGCACGCCGCCATCTCCGATCCGTTCGCGGTCCGCCCACGAGACCCGGTCGCCCGATCCCGCGGCGAAGAGGCTCGGCTCGCGGCCCAACATCTCCTCGACCGTATAGCCGAGCATGTCCGCGAGGCGCCGATTCACGTAGTCGGTACGCGAGTGACGGTCCACCGTCCAGATGCCTTCGAACGCCGTGTCCACAATGGTACGGAAGCGCTGGTCGCTCGCGCGGAGCCTGTTGGTCGCGGACCGTTCCTCGGTGACGTCGCGACAGATGACGAGCACGCCCGTCACCGATGCGTGCTCGCGGATCGGCGACACAACGCCCTCGAGCCAGCGCTGCTCGCCCGACTTGCGAAGGAATCGGAGCGCGAAGCGGGTTTCCTCACCGCGGAACGCGCGCGCCACGAAAGCGCCAGCGACGGGCAGGTCCTCGACGAAGACGAAGTCGGCGAACGACCGCGTCACGAGGTCGGCGGTCGTGTATCCGGAGTCGTCGAGCGCCGCAGCATTCACGGAGGTGATCAACCCGGACGGGGCGACCGTGACGATGATGTGCGACGAGGTCTCGACGACGAGACGATACCGGTCCTCGGACCGCTTCACCTGAAAGAGCAGCGCTTCCTGTCGCGCCACCAGCACGAGCAGCATGCCTCCGCACAGGGCCGCGGTGACCAGTGCGACAATGTACGCGCCTTCGAATGCCGGCGTCGGCGCGAGTCGGTATGCACCCGCAGTCGTCGGTGCGTGAAGGATGATGAGCAGGAGGAACGCCAGCGATGCGAACAGCCCGACCGAGATCGCCTCCCGTCTCGGCAGCGATCGCCCCGCGGCGATGGCGACGAGGCCGAAGAGTGCCGGGCCGGTCCACCACCCGGCGCCGACGAAGTGGAGGAGGACCGTGATGAACGTCGCGTCGAGGCACAGCCAGATCGCGTGAATCCCGACGAGTTGTCGCGCCCCGTGGCTCCGAATGACCATGCGGAAGAGCGCAGCGGCGACGAGCCAACCGGCGAGCACCACGAACGCGAGCACCGGCACTGCGAGGCCGACGGCACGGGCGACCATCAGCGAGACCAGGAGCCCGGCGAGAATCTGCGGGCGGCGCATGCTGATGAGCGCGATTCGCCCTTCGAGCACGTGCGGTGTATCGCTCGAGGATGGTTGGGGCGGGGAGTCGGTTGTGGCGGCGGTCACGGGTACTGACGACCGGAAATGCTTGTCCGATACGCGATTAGAGCGTCCCAACATCCTCGCGTTCCGGCCAGTCAAAAGCGGAAAGGTGGGGTCAGGCGGCGCTCAGCGCACACCAGACCCCACCTTTCACAGACCTAGCGGCAAGTGTCGCCGGTCCTTTCGAAGCCGTGTAGCCTTAGAAGCTACGGCGACCCTTGCCTATGCTAGCGTCACTAGACAATTGATCACCTCCTCGGTTGCGATGTGGATTCGAGTGGGCCCATCAGCGCGACCGCCGCGCCAGAGCGGATTGTAATCGGGCTGAAACGCCTCGGCAATCCCCTGCACCGCTGCACCTCCAGCGCGTCTTTGCGCGGGAAATGCCGCAGCGTTTCGACGGATGAAACACCGGGGACGATCGTCGAGGTTCCCCGCCCCATTCCCAGTCGCGCGCGGCGGGATGTACCGATGTCAAACGGGCCAGGCGACGTTCGCCTGGCCCGTTGTACAGAGGCGTGTGTTATGGGCGGACGATGACCGTCGCGAAGCCGGCCCTGCCTTCCGAGGTCGCGCGGATTACCGCCGATGCGCCATCCGCCGCTCCGGCGACACCCGTGACGAGCCCCGTCGTCGGATTGACGGTGGCAACGGTTGGGTCATCACTGCTCCAGACGATGGTGCGTCCGGTCAGGGCTTCATTGTTCGCGGCGCGGAGCTCCGCGGTGAGCTGCACGGTGTTCCCGACACGCACATTCGCCGGGTTCGGCGAGACCGTGATCGTCGAGACCGGGCGAGGAACGACCGTAATGTTCACCGTATCCGCGAGGCCCTCGGCCGAAACGATGATGCCAACCGTTCCTGCTGCGCGCGCCGTGACGAGCCCGGTGGAGGAGACTCGCGCGATCGTCGTGTCGCGGCTCGTGAACGAGCGCGCTCTCGTCGCGAGCGTGTCCCCGTTCGGGTTGCGCAGCAGCGTCCGCAGCGTCCGTGCGTCGCCGAGGAAGAAGGTCGTGTCCGGCGTCAGGATCGCGGCGGTTGCGGCGCGGTTGGCGTTGGTCACCGTAATCGTCACGGTGTCCCTGTACGTGCTGTCGTTGAACCGCGCGCTCGCGATGATCATCGTCGTGCCCGGGAGCAGCCCGCGCACGAGGCCGTTCGCCGCGCCGACGCTGGCGATGGTCGGCGAGGTGCTGAGATAGGTGTACGTCGGACGGAGTGTGTCGCCGCTCTGGATGTCAGTGATCGCCGGCTTGACGGTGACCGTGTCGTCCTGCGCGATCGACGTACGCGCAACGCGCAGGTCGATGGCGTGGCCGGTCCGGCGGGTGCTGAACGGATCCCGGCCGTCGTCGTCGCCGCACGCGGCAGTTGCCGCCATCACACCGAGTACGCACACGAGCTTCACACCCTGACGAGCTCGAAATCCGGAGAAATAGGAGAGCATGGAATCCTCGTAGAAGAATGGCGGTGCAGGAGCGCGCTCGATGCCTGCGTCACACGCGAGGGCGACACTCGGTGGCGGGCTAAACATTAGCATCCGAACCCGCATTTGGGAATGTCAGCGCGCTGTGAACATTCCGTCGGCGTCGCGTTGCGATCGGTGAGCTCATCGCGATCGATGACAATCGAACGGTCGTCGCGCGCTGGACCGCGTGCGCGAAACACGGCGACTTCCGAGGGAAAGTGTCACATACCCCCCCGGGTTACCGTCGTTCGTAGCACCGGATCGGCGAGCTGAACCGCCCGCGCCGCGCCCATCCGGGCCGCCTGTGATCCGATTGCTTCGTCTTCCCGAACGTTTTGAAAGGGCCGCGGGTCGTATCCCCCCTCCCCCTATCCGTCGCGCCGGGCGGGCTCGTCGTTGAGACGATCGGGCGTTACGGGGCGATCTCGAGCAGCTGAAGCGTCGTGACCTGCTCCGTGGTCCACCGAAGAGTCCACGCGTCCTCGAAGAGCAGGAGGGGATGCCCCTTTGCGTCGAAGAGGAGCATGCAGCCGCGGTCCCGCGCGACCCGGTCGATCTCCTCCTCCGGGCCGACGACCCATCGCGGGAACCGCCCCGAGATCTTTTCCAGGCGGCACCGCACGCCGTACTCATGCTCGAGCCGGTGCATCATGACATCGAACTGCAGGAGCCCGACCGCGCCGACAATCGGCGTCGGCCCCGTCACTTCGGTTGCCGAGGTGAAGAACACCTGCGCCGCACCTTCCTCAGTGAGCTGTCGAAGCCCCGCATCCAGTTGCTTGCGCCGCAGTGGATCCTCGAGCACCACGCGAGCGAAGTGCTCTGGCGCGAACCGCGGAATACCGCTGAACTCGAGATCCCCGTCGGCCGAGAGCGTGTCGCCGATCCTCAGCGTTCCGCGATCGAGCACGCCGATGACGTCGCCGGGCCACGCTTCCTCGACCGCCGTGCGCTCCCGCGCGAGGAACGTCTGCGGCGAGGCGAGCCGGATCTGCTTCCCCGACCGAACGTGCTTCACCTGCATCCCCGCCTCGAATCGCCCCGAGCAGACCCGGAGGAAGGCGACGCGGTCCCGGTGCCGCGGGTCCATGTTCGCCTGGATCTTGAAGACGAATCCCGTGAACGCTGCCTGCGTGGGCTCGATCGTCCCGATGTTCGACTCGCGGCCGAGCGGCGCTGGAGCCAGCTCGAGGAAATCGCGGAGGAACGGCTCGACGCCGAAGTTCGTCAGGGCGCTCCCGAAGAACACCGGCGTCAGCTCGCCGCCGAGCAGCGCCGCGGCGTCGAGCGGGTGGCCGGCTTCGTCGAGCAGGTGGACGTCGTGCAGCAGCTGCTGGTGCGCCCCCTCCCCGATGAGGTCGAGGATCTCCCGGCTGTCGATCGAGCCGACGCGCACCTCGGCGCGCGACGCACCATGGTCGGCGCTGCGGTCGAACAGGTGGATGAGCGAGCGCCTCCGATCGTACACGCCAACGAACGTTCCGTCGCGGTGGATCGGCCAGGTCATCGCATGGCATGCGATGCCGAGGTCCGCTTCGACGTCGCTCAGCAGCTTGAGCGGGTCCTCCCCCGGGCGGTCGCACTTGTTGACGAAGGTGAAGATCGGCATCCGCCGTCGCTTGCACACCTCGAAGAGCTGCCGTGTGCGCTCCTCCACGCCCTTGCGATTGTCGAGCAGCATCACCGCGCTGTCTGCGGCGACGAGCGTGCGGTAGGTATCCTCGGAAAAATCTTCGTGGCCCGGCGTGTCCAGGAGATTGATCTGGTAGCCATCGTATTCGAACTGCATGACGCTCGACGTCACCGAGATGCCGCGCTCCTGCTCGAGCTTCATCCAGTCGGATGTCGCGTGACGCTGCGTGCGCCGCGACTTTACCGCCCCCGCGAGGTGGATGGCGCCCCCGTACAGCAGGAGCTTCTCCGTCAGCGTCGTCTTGCCCGCGTCGGGATGGCTGATGATGGCGAACGTCCGGCGGCGCCGAATGAACGCCTCGAGCTTCGGATCGATGTCCACGTCTGGTGGGGAGATCGCAACGTCTGGAGTGGCGCGGCCCGCGGATCGCGGGTCCGAGACCCGAAATCTATCGCCCGCACGGCCCTGACGGGGTCCGGAGTCTCGCGCCCGTGGAACCGCGGATCGCTTGTCCCGCCGCGGATCGGCGGGTAGCATATCTGCGGCGCACGACATCGACTGCCCCCCGCGCGCGACGCTCTGCGGAACCGCTCTCCTGACACCCAGCTCCGGCGCCCTCGCATGAGGCGCCTCGCCCCCAGCTACGGCAGCGTCGTCTTCGACTGCGACTCCACCCTCTCGGAGATCGAGGGGATCGACGAGCTGGCGGGCGCGCGGCGCGCCGACGTCGAGCGCCTCACCCGGGCGGCGATGCTCGGCGAGATTCCGCTGGAGGCCGTCTACGGGCGCCGCCTCGACCTCATCCGGCCGACTCGAGTCCAGCTCGACGAGCTCGGCGACCGGTACATCGCGGGCCTCGTGCCCGACGCCCGGGAGGTCATCGCGGCGCTCCATGCAGCGGGAGTCGTCGTCCGAGTGATGTCGGGCGGGCTGCGACCCGCGGTGGCCGCCGTCGCCGCACACCTCGGGATCGCCGACTCCGACGTCGGTGCAGTGGACATCCACTTCGATGCCGACGGCGCATACGCGGGCTTCGATGCGCAGTCGCCGCTCGCACGAGGAGGAGGCAAGCACGAGCTCCTGACAGCATGGCGCGACGAGCTCCCGTCGCCGATCATGTTCGTCGGCGATGGCGCGACCGACCTCGAAGCCGCGCCGGCCGCCGACCTGTTCGTGGCCTTTGCGGGGATCGCGGATCGGCCGGCGGTGACGGCAGCGGCCGACGTCGTCGTCCGCGCCCCATCGCTCGCCCCGGTACTCGCCCTCGCACTCGGCGTCGCCGGCGACGGCAACGCCGAGAGTCGAGCGCTGCTCCACCACGGCCGCGCCCTGCTCGAGATGCCCGGCTCCTTCAACGCCCCGACACGGAATCAACATCACCGATGACCGATCACGACGCATTCGGACGGTTCTTCCTCCCCGGCCCCACGGAGGTGCGGCGCGAGATCCTCGAGGCGCAGCTGCAGCCGATGATCGGCCATCGCGGCAAGGGAATGGAGGAGCTGATGGCGCGCATCCAGCCGCCCCTCAAGCGCGTGTTCCGGACGGAGCGGCCCGTGTACGTCTCGTCGTCGTCAGCGACCGGATTCATGGAAGGCGCAGTCCGCAACGCCGCACGACAGCGCGTGCTGTGCCTCGTCAACGGCGCGTTCAGCGAGCGCTTCCACGCCATCACCCGTGCGTGCGGCCTCCCGACCGACCGCCTCGATGTACCATGGGGCGAAGTGCACTCTCCGGAGGCGCTCTCGGAGGCGCTGAAGGGAAAGGACTATGACGCCGTCACGGTGGTGCACTCCGAAACGTCCACGGGCGCGCTGAATCCCATTGCGGAGCTCACGCGTGCGGCGCACGAAGCGGGGGACATCGCGGTTCTCGTTGACAGCGTCACCGGCGTTGCCGGTGCGCCCGTCGAGACCGATGGCTGGAAGCTCGACTTCGTCCTCACGGGATCGCAGAAGGCGCTCGCGCTCCCGCCGGGTCTCGCCCTGGGCGTCGTGACCGAAGCGATCCTCGCGAGGGCGCGGTCGATTCCCGCGCGCGGTGTTTACTTCGACTTCCTCGAGTTCGAGAAGTCCGTCGCGTCGAACCAGACGCCAAACACCCCTGCCCTGTCGCTCCTCTACGCACTCGCGGCGCAGCTCGAGCGCATCGACGCGGAGGGCATCGAAGCGCGGTGGGCGCGACACGCGGCGATGGCGAGGCGCACGTGGGAGTGGGTGGACGAGATGCGCGAGCGGGGCATCGCGCTGACGCTGCCGGTCGTCGAGAAGTTCCGTTCGCCGACGGTGACTTGCATCGCGCTGCCGCCCGGCGCGAGCTCGGCGCCGATCGTTTCCGAGCTGAAGAAGCGCGGTTTCGTCGTCGGCGCCGGATATGGAAAGATGAAGGACACCCAGATACGGATCGGACACATGGGCGACCACACCGTCGCTGGTCTCGATGTCCTGCTCGATGTCCTTGCCACGGTGCTCCAGCGATGACGCCGCGCCTCCGCATTCTCGTCGCCGACGCGATCGCCGCCGACGGGCTCGCTCCCCTGCGCTCCGACTCGCGCTTCGAGCTCATCGAGAAGCCAGGCCTTTCGGGCGCGGCACTCGCCGACGCGATCGAAGGCATGGATGCCGTGCTGGTTCGCAGCGCGACCAAGATCACCCGCGAGTCGCTCGCAAAGGCGGGGACGCTCAAGGTCATCGGACGCGCTGGGGTTGGCATCGACACGATCGACGTCGATGCAGCGACCGAGCGCGGCATCGCCGTCCTCACCGCTCCCGCCGGGAATACGATTTCCGCCGCGGAGTTGACCTTCGCCCTCATTCTCTCGCTCGCGCGCCGGGTTCCGGCAGCCGACCGGTCGATGCGCGCCGGCCAGTGGGACCGCAAGAGCTTCAACGGCACCGAGCTCCAGGGAAAGACCCTCGGTCTTCTCGGCGCGGGACGCATCGGGAGCGAAGTCGCCCGGCGCGCACGGGCGTTCGGGATGCGGGTTCTCGCCTACGATCCGTTTCTCACCGAGGAGCGGGCACGCTCGGTCGGTCTCGAGCTCGCGCCGCTCGACGAGATCGTTCGCGAGGCCGACATCGTCTCGGTCCACGTGCCGCTCAGCGACTCCACGACGAATCTCGTCGGCGAAGCCCAGCTCGCGATGATGAAGCCGAGTGCGTTCGTCGTGAACGTCGCCCGCGGGGGCGTCATCGACGAGCGGGCGCTGTACCGCGCGCTGACGGAGCGACGCATCGCCGGCGCGGCGCTCGATGTGTTCGGCCAGGAGCCTCTTCCCGCCGATGATCCCCTCCGCACCCTCGACAACGTCGTGCTGACGCCGCACCTCGGCGCGTCCACCGTCGAGGCCCAGCACAGCGTTGCCCTGGAGATTGCGGACGCGGTGCGGGCGGCCCTTGTCGAGGGCGATCTCTCGCGGGCCGTGAACGCGCCGGCGATCGGCGGCGCCGAGATGCGAAAGCTCCGCCCGATGATGGAGCTCGCCGAACGCCTCGGGCAGCTCGCATCGGTGCTCGTGGATGGGCCGGTGCAGCGTGCCGAGGTGCGCTACTCCGGCGGATCGGAACAGTCACTTCGGCCGCTGACGGTTGGCGCGATGATCGGGACGCTCTCCACTGCCGTGGGGCGCACGTCGGTGAACTTCGTCAACGCCCTGCACGTCGCCGAGTCGCGCGGCGTCCGCGTCGATCGCGTACGCGCCGCGGCGCACGGCGACTACGCCGAGTACCTCGAGCTTCGGCTTTCCTCTGCGGCGGGTGAGGCACGGGTCGGTGGTGCACTGATCGCGGAGGGCTATCCACGGCTCGTGCTCATTGGCGAGTACCGGGTGGACATCGTGCCGCACGGCACGCTCGTCGTCATCCGCAACCGCGACGTTCCCGGCATCATCGGGCGCGTCGGGACGATCCTCGGCAACGAAAACGTCAATATCGGCCAATACCATCAGGCCCGCCTCTCCGCGGGCGGGGAAGCACTCGCCGCGGTGAGCATCGATGGTCGGCTGTCGGCCGCGGTCATCGAGGCGCTCGAAGCCATTCCCGAGGTGCTCGACGTCCGGCAGGTTCAACTCGACTAGCCACTCTCATACGCTCCCATGACCGGCCGCCCCTACATACTCGCCGAGACGTCCTGGCAGACCGTGCGATCAACGTCGTACGAGGTCGCGATTCTCCCCTGGGGAGCGACCGAGGCGCACAATCTCCACCTGCCCTATGCAACGGACACCATCCAGTGTGACCGACTCGCGGCGGAGGCGGCACGAATTGCATGGGAGACCGGGACACGAGTCATCGTCCTCCCCGCCGTGCCGTTCGGTGTGAACACGGGCCAGATCGACATCACGCTGTGCCTCAACATGAATCCCAGCACCCAGGCGGCGGTGCTCGGTGATCTCGTGGAATCGCTGGAGATCCAGGGCATTCGGAAGCTCGTGATCTTCAACGGGCATGGCGGGAACGATTTCCGGCAAATGATCCGCGAGCTGCAGGCGGTGACGGACGTCTTCATCTGCACGCTGAACTGGTATCAGATCATCAATCCGCGCGACCACTTTACCGACCTCGGCGACCACGCCGGCGAGCTCGAGACGAGCGTCATGATGCACATCGCCCCGGATCTCGTAGCGCCGCTCTCCGAGGCGGGCGACGGCCATGCCCGACGCTTCCGCGTCGCGGCCCTTCGTGAAGGCTGGGCGTGGGCCCCGCGCCACTGGAAGAGCGTCACGGACGACACCGGTGTCGGCAATCCGGTTGCGGCCTCCGCGGAAAAGGGCGCTCGCTACGCGGCCGCGGTGAGCGACCGCATCGCCGCGTTCCTCTCCGAGCTCGCCCGCGCCGATCTCGACGATCTCTACGCCTGACGGCAGGCGGGGCGTGTCTTGTGAAGGGCTCGATTCCGAATGAGATTCCGAACGACCCTTCCCGCGACGCACTCCCGCGCCGCACTCATTAACCACCGCGGAGACCCCGATGCGCCGCGCATTTCGTGCAGCCCTCCTCATCGCACTGGTGATCCCCCACTCGGGCTGCGCGACGCGCGGCGCGTCCGCCGCGTCGTCGCCCGCAACCAACCGCGACTTCCTCGCGCGGGCCGAGATCGAGAAGGGCCAGTGGCCCAATGCCTACGAGCTCATTCGGAGCGTACGACCCCAATGGCTCCGCGTGCGCGGCCGCGACACGATCGTCGGGGAGCCTGGCGGCGTTCAGGTCGTACTCGACGACGTGAGGCTCGGCGCGATCGACGCGCTCCGAACCCTCCCAGTGAGCGGCATCGCCTATTTCCAGTGGCTGGACGGCATCTCGGCCTCCCAGCGATGGGGAACGGGATACGGTAACGGCGCGATCTTCGTCTCCACGCGCCCTCGCTGAGCGCGCTCGGCGGCGGCGAAGTTGTGCCCATCTGCCTGTCGCCGCGTCATTTGGAAGCGACGCCAGCACCGGATTTCGGTGTGGCGGAGTGCCACAGTTGGCCGCGAATTAGGTCTGTGACCTGCGGCACTCTGGCAGATTCGCCCCGCAAGTCGCTGGTGTGCAAGGGGATATGAGGCGGCTAATCGCGGCATTGCGGTTGCCTTTACATGGGCCGAGGCGCGACTTGCCGCGCCCTGTACGACGCACCATCGCCGTCAGCCATTACCCCTTACGGACCCTGGACCGCCATGACCCGACACAAATCAGGCTTCACCCTCATCGAGCTGCTGATTACGGTCGTGGTCATTGCCATCCTCGCCGGCATTGCAATTCCGAGGACGCAGCGGGCGAAGGGACGCGCCCTCTCCGCCGTGCTTCGCGCCGATCTTCGGAATCTCGCGACGGCCCAGGAAGAATACCTCGGCGACTATCACGTCTACGCGGCGACCCTCGGGGCGCTTCCATACACGTCGTCGGCAGGCGTCGTCGTGACCATCACCGAGGGTGGGACCGGGATCGGCTGGTCCGCCACGACGACGCATCCGCTGGCGTATCCGCTCGTGTGCGCGATCTATCACGGTGCCGCCGCGCCGGTCGCCCCCGCCGTCCAGGAAGGCAAGATCACCTGCGCCTGACGCTCCCCGTCGCGGGTGCGTCTGCGTGATCGACGATCCCAAGCCCCTTCGCCATCCGGGCGTTCGCTTTCCACCGCCCTTCCTCTTCGCGGGTGGGTTGCTCGTCGGCTGGTGGCTGAGCGGTTTGCGACCGCTCCCGTTGTTGCCCGATGCCCTCCGTCGTCTCAACGAGCCGGTTGGGCTCGTACTGATTGCCGGAGGGCTCGCGCTGATCTTCTGGGGCATCGCCACCTTCCGCGCGCACCGCACAGCGGTTTTCCCCAACCAGCCGGCGGCGCGGATCGTACAGCAGGGCCCCTACCGGTTCACGCGCAACCCGATGTACACCGGGATGACGTGCGCCTACACGGGCTTCACGCTGCTCATGAACGACATCTGGCCGCTCGTGTTTCTTCCGGCGGTGCTCTTTCTCCTCGTGCGCCTCGTCATCGCGCGCGAGGAGCGCTACCTCACGTCGGCGTTCCCGACCGAGTACAGTGAATACCGGCGACAGGTCCGTCGCTGGCTGTAGCGCTGCTGGCGACGTCTCACCACCGACCTCCGCTCGAGTCATGCTCACTCGTGTCCTCATCGCCGCCGCCGTCATGTCGCTGCCAGCAGCGAGGCAGGCCGCAGCGCCGCAGCCCGTGCCGCCCCGGCTGGCAAGGTTGGTTCCTCCCTCGCCAGCGCCGGCGAGCTTCATCGCCGATGTGCCACGGCTTCTGACACTGGACGCCCGCCAACGGCTCGACGCGCGAATCGCGGCGGTGCAGGACAGCGGATTCGGCGACATCGGCGTTGCCATCGTCCCATCGATCGGAGACTACCCGGCCTACGAAGCAGGCGTCGCGATCTATCGAACGTGGGGCATCGGACGCGTGGACTCCGTCGGCGCTGCGCGTCGCGACCTTGGAGTGCTGCTCCTCATCGTGCCGAAGGAGCTCGCACCCGACAGTGCGGGTCACTGCTGGATCACCACCGGCAACGGCGCCGAGGCGATGATTACCGACGCGACGGGCGGCACCATCTGTCGCGACGCGATCATCCCGCACTTACGCGAGCGGAACTACGAGGCGGCAGTCGGAGCCGGCATCGAGGCCATCGCAAACGAGATCCGCGCAGACCTTACCGGGCAGGGTGACGCCGCAACCGTCGGGCAGCTCGTCGATGCGACGAATGAGTCGAAGAGCCCCGGCTTCGTCGCTGCGATCATCGGCGGGATCCTGGCGCTCGGCGGCATGCTCGCGGCCATTCCCCTGTGGCTTCGGCGGCGCGCACGCCGGTGCCCGAAGTGCGGATCCCGGATGCAGCGCCTGGCCGAAGCTCAGGACGACGCGGGGCTGAGCGCCGGGCAGCAGGTCGAGGAGCGGATTGGCAGCATCGACTACGATGTCTGGGAGTGCACCTGCGGCGAGACCCTCGTGCTTCCGTACGCGAAGGCGTTCAGCGGATATCGCGTGTGTGCGGGGTGCTCAGTGCGCGCGATGAAGACAAAGCGCAGCATTCTCCAGCAGCCGACATACACGTCAACCGGCCTCGCCGAGGATGTCAGTCGGTGCGAGAGCTGCAACCGCGTGACGAAGGAATCGGTGGTACTCGCCCGACGCACACCACCCTCGAGCTCGGGCGGCTCCGGAAGTTCAGGGGGACGAAGCTCGGGCGGTGGAGGCGGGAGCTTCGGCGGTTCGGGACGGACGAGTGGCGGAGGCGGCGGCTCGCGTTACTAGCTCAGTACAACCTGATGCGAACGATTCGACCCCGGGGCCCGACCGCCCACCCCGCTCGCGGCGACGCGAAGCCGATGCTCCAGTAGGCGAGCGTGTCGAGGCGCGACCATGAGCGGCCATCGTCGCGCGAGATATCGGCGCCGCCGGGGCCGACGGCGACGAGCGGTGGACGCGCGACACCGGTCGCATACGCACCACCATACGCCGGGCCGGCAAAGGTGAAGCGGCCCCCCGGCGTCCACGTTTCGCCTCCGTCGGTGGTCACCGCGACGTAGTCACCGCGCGCCGCGGCCTTCCCGATCTCCCCGCCGAGCGCGACGCCGTGCAACGCGTCCCGGAACGCGACCGACGCGATGCCCGCGGCCTCGCCGCTCACCACCGGGACAGTTCGGGCCGTCCAGCTCAGGCCCATGTCCGTCGTCTTCAGCACGTGCGCCTGCGGCGCGTTGCCCGTTCCGGCGAGGGCGGTTCCCTTCCCGACACTGGTAATGCAGGTGCCACTCGCAGCGAATCCACCTTCCCCCGCGGCCGCGGCCGGTAGCCGCTCCGTGGCGATACGCTCCCAGTGCTCGCCCCCATCGACGGTGCGCAGCATGAAGTGATGCCCAGCCACTGCATCGCTGAACACGACCCCCGTGCGCGCATCCCAGAACGTCATGCAGTCGAAGAACGCTTCGGGCTCGCGATTGAGGTGCTGCTGCGTCCACGTGCGCCCGCCGTCGATGGTCCTGAAGATCCGGGACAGTTCGCCGCTGCCCGCGCTCATGAGGAACGCGGTGTCCGCGCCGAATGCATGAACGTCGCGGAACTGCAGCGTGTCGGCACCAGGCACGCGCCCCGTAACCCAGGTCGAGCCACCGTCGATCGTTTTGGCCCAGGTCCCGGAATGGCCGCTCACCCAGACGACGCGGTCGTTGACCGCGCTCACGGCCTGGAGGAGCGCTGACGTCCCGCTCTGCTGTGGCGTCAGCACTGGTACGTCGAGCGGAATCGACGGTGGGACATCGCTGCGCGGCGCCGCAGAACAGGCGCCCATGGCAGCGACGAAAACAATCGCGGATAGCAGGCGGTGGGTTCGCATGCCGAAGTATGCCGGGGGAAACGCGACCGGGGGAAGCGGCGCGGTGCTGCGATCACGGGAAGCGCGCGAGCCCGGCGATCTCATGAGCGGACGATCCCGCACGCGGTGACGCTAGCTTCCGTCATGGCCGCTCGACTCCTGCACGCGCCCGCGATGCCCATCGATGCCGTTCTCCCGGACCTTCGCGCCGCGCTCCTCGCGCGCCGCGTAGCGGTGCTCCAGGCGCCACCGGGCGCGGGCAAGACGACGCGCGTTCCACTCGCACTGCTCGATGAGCCCTGGCTCCGCGGGAAGATCGTGATGCTCGAGCCACGCCGCGTCGCGGCGCGCGCAGCGGCGGCGTACATGGCGCGGCTGCTTGGTGAGGGGGTCGGAGAGACCGTCGGGTATCGCGTGCGACTCGACACTCGCGTCGGCCCGCGGACGCGCGTCGAGGTCGTCACCGAGGGAGTGCTCGGTCGGATGCTCCAGGATGACCCCGCGCTCGATGGGATCGGTCTCGTCATCTTCGACGAGTTCCACGAGCGGAGCCTCCACGCCGACCTGGGTCTCGCGCTGACGCTCCAGACCCGTGCGCTGCTTCGGGACGATCTCGGCATTGTGGTCATGTCCGCGACGCTCGACGGAGCGCCCGTGGCCGCGCTCCTCGGCGACGCCCCGATCGTGAGGAGCGAAGGGCGCGCCTTCCCCGTGACGACTCGCCATGTCGCAGCACGGATGAACCAGCGCATCGAGGGCCTCGTCGCGACAACGGTGCGCGAAATCATCGCCGGCGAGGCTGGCGACGTGCTCGTGTTTCTTCCGGGGGTCGCCGAGATCCGCCGCGTCGCGGGATTGCTGGAGTCGCCGCCGCTCCCCCGCGGCACGCGCGTCGTACCACTGCACGGGACGATGCCTCTCGACCAGCAGGACCTTGCCATCGCCGCGAGCCCGCTCGGGCAGAGGAAGGTCGTCCTGGCGACCTCTATCGCCGAGACGAGCCTCACGATCGAGGGCGTGCGCATTGTCGTGGACTCGGGACTCATGCGCGTGGCGCGCTTCTCTCCGAGGACCGGAATGACGGGCCTCGAGACGCTCCGAGTGTCACGCGCCTCCGCCGATCAGCGGCGCGGCCGAGCCGGACGCGTCGGACCGGGCATCGCCTACCGGCTCTGGGCCGAGCACGAAGAGGGGAACCTCGTTCCGTACTCGGCACCGGAGATCCTCGAAGCGGACCTCGCTGCGCTCGTGCTGATGCTCGCCGAGGGAGGGATCGCTGACCCAACGCGCCTCGCCTGGCTCGACCCGCCTCCCGCTGCAGCCTACTCGCAGGCGCGCGAGCTGCTCGGCCAGCTCGGTGCGCTGGACGCCGATGGCAGCATCACACCGCACGGACGGCGGATGGCGCGCCTGCCGATGCATCCGCGGCTCGCACACATGATCCTCTCTGCCCCGCCCGACCTCGTCGCGCTCGCATGCGACATCGCAGCGCTGCTCGGCGAGCGTGATGTGCTGCGACAGGACGGAGGGATTCGCGATGCTGACATGCGGCTGCGACTGGAGGTCGTCCGCGCAACGGGGGGCGATGCCGGTGGATCTGCGCACGGAATGGACGTAGACCGGGACGGCGTGAGACGGGTGCGAGAGCAGTCCCGCGAGTGGCAGCGGCTGGCGAGGCCGGAACGCCCTGGTCGAGTGCATTCCCCATCCGACGTTCCGGCGAGCGCTCGGGCCGGCGCGACGGACGAGGTCGAAGGGGCTGGCCTCCTGCTCGCGCTCGCGTATCCCGACCGGATTGCTCAACGACGCTCGAGTGACCCGACCGCGCGCACGGGCGGGACTGTGGGAGCACCGCAGGCGACGAGCAACCCATCGGGAGGCCGCTTTCTCCTCCGGAATGGGCGTGGTGCGATACTCAGCACCCCCGGGGCGCTGAGCGCAGAGCAGTACATCGTCATCGCGGACCTCGACGACCAGCGGCCGGAGAGCCGGATCTTCCTCGCCGCCCCCGTCGCGCTCGCGGATATCGAGCAGCACCTGAGCGGTGACATCGTCGCCGAGGAGGTGGTGGAATGGGATCGGGCGACGCGTTCGCTCGTCGCCCGTCGTCGCGCTCGGCTCGGCGCCCTCGTGCTCTC
Organism: Gemmatimonadaceae bacterium; assembly: GCA_031426115.1. Lineage (GTDB taxonomy): Bacteria > Gemmatimonadota > Gemmatimonadetes > Gemmatimonadales > Gemmatimonadaceae > JANPKQ01. Next base: position 20,596 of record JANPKQ010000359.1, read on the forward strand.
GGATGCGCCGCTACGCGACGTGGATCCCGCCCGCGGGGCGTCAGCGCTTCTCGACGGGATTCGTGACGAGGGGATCGCGGCGCTACCGTGGACTGACGCCGCGCTCCGCCTGCGCGAGCGCATGACTTTCATGGCGCGCCATGACTCACGCTGGCCCGATGTATCCGACGAGGCGCTTGCCGCAACGCTGCACGAGTGGCTCGGGCCGCACCTGGTCGGGCTCCGGCGCATCGAGGACCTCCGGCGACTGGACTTCCCCGCGATCCTCTTGTCGACGCTGGACTGGAAACAGCGCAGCGCGCTCGACGAGATGGCGCCGACGCACCTCGTCGTGCCCAGCGGCTCGCGCATCCCGATCGATTACAGCGACCCCGAAACACCCGTGCTGCCCGTGCGGCTGCAGGAGATGTTCGGGTGCACGGAGACGCCGCGGATCGCCGGCGGACGCATCGCGCTGACGGTGCACCTGTTGTCGCCGGCTCACCGGCCCGTACAGGTTACCCGCGACCTCGCCGGCTTCTGGCGCACGACATACTTCGATGTTCGAAAGGATCTGCGCGGGCGGTATCCGAAGCACCACTGGCCCGACGATCCGCTTACAGCGACGCCAACGAACCGGGCGAAGCGGCGGGAGTGATCGTCGGCCGCCGCCGAGCACAACGATCACAAGCGCAGCGGAATCCCGCGGTGGGCCCGAGAGTCGAACCGTGTCACCCGGGCCGAGGCCGATAGACTGCATAGCGCAGTCGACTCAGTGCGATCGCGCGCAGCGCTTCCGCTTTCCACTCTTTCTCGTTCGCGCGATGTTCGTCGAGCCGAACCAGCATCGGATGGTCAACCGGGACCTTTGCCCGGAGAAACCCTTCGAACCTCGCTGCGATGACAAGCACGGCTGCGTCGAACATGGCAGGTGAGAGGGTGTGTCGGATCTGGGTCATGGCCCCTTCGAACTCCAGCTGGATGCGGGAGTCGAGAATCTTCGGATCGTACATGGAGTCACCTTTTACTCGAGAAGTGGTGCCGTCCACAGGTTCCCGCGTGGGTAACTGAACATCCCCTGCCCGTCCGCAGTCGGCGTGGCAAGGACGGCCAGCAGAGTCGTCAACGGGACGAGGCGCTCCCGCGCTGGATCGATTCGGCCAGGAGTTCTGGCATCGTGGACCTGATCGTGCACAGACGTTTGCCAACAGTGACGTGGGAGACGCATATGGTTCCTGCCCGACGAAACGACGGCACCCGACCCGGAGGCAACATCGAGGGGCGGGTCTTTCTCGATGATCGACTCGTCCGCTGGCAGGTGTTCGAGTTTCAGCAGGTCACCGACGGCGCGGTCTCCCTGATCTTCGAATCGGCGAACGCATTTCGGCGCGTTCGGTACTATGGCGCTGATTGGCGTGCACTGTCCGATGCGGACCTCAGCCTCCTCAGCTGGCGGACGTAGCGCCGTTCGCCTGCCTTGACCCACGGCGCGGGCAGCAGTGTTAGACCCGCGCAACGCATGGCCGCGTGGGGGGCGCACCCATTCCCAATTCGGCGTTCGTGCAGGGCATGCGCACGCAAAACGTGCTGCCGACGTCGAGAACGCTCTCGACCGTCAAGTCGCCCCCCATGCCGCGGGCCAGCTCCCGGCTGATCGCAAGGCCCAGCCCTACGCCCTCGTTCGCCCGCGTGAGCGTCATGTCAACCTGAATGAAGGGGTCGAAGACGCGCGCGACATGGGCTGCGGCAATGCCTCGACCCGTATCGGTCACCGAGATCAGGACGTCGCCGTTCGCCACAGCGGTGCACACTACAATCTGCCCGCCCGGAGCCGTGAACTTCGTTGCGTTCGAGAGCAGGTTGAGAATGATCTGCTGGAGCTTCTCGGCGTCCGCTCGAACTTCGAGCCCGGGAATCCCCGGCTCGAGATGGAACGAGTGGCGACGTGAGCGCATCTGCGGCGCAGTGAGAGTTTCACAGGCATCGAGCACTTCCCCCACGTCCACGTCCGTCATGTTGTAGTGGACGGCCGCGGCCTCGACCCGGGCGTAGTTCAACACGCCATTGATCAGGCCGAGGAGGTGCCGCTGGCTTAGCTGAATTCGAGCGAGTGCACCGCGTTGCTCGGTGTTGATGGCGCCGTAGATGCCCAGCTCCATCAGGTCCACATATCCGGCGACGGCGTTGAGCGGCGTGCGCAGCTCGTGGCTCATGACAGCCAGGAATTCGCTCTTGGCGTGGCTGGCGAGCTCGGCGTCGGCCCGTGCAGCCTCCGCCGCGTTGAGAAGGCGGGCACGCTCCAGCAGCGTTCGACGCCGCTCAGTGACATCCACCGCAACGACGACAATCCCACCGACCTGCCCATCAGGCGCGAGCAGCGGGTGATACACCAGGTCGTAGTAGTTGTCGATGCCGCCGGTGCCCTGCGAGTCGAACCGGATCAGATAGTCGTTCGCAACGAATGGCGTTGCGGTTTCGAACACATTCCTCAACACCCGCTCGATCTCGGACCCACCCAGCTCCGGGAACATGTCGACGAGCGTCATTCCCACCGGATTGCGGTGACCGATGAGCTCCTGATACAGGGGATTGGCAGCCGTGTAGTGGAAGTCCGCGCCGTCGAGCACCGCGATCGCGACTGGTGCCTGTGCGAAAACGCTTGCCATCTGCTCTCGGGCAGCGACAGCATCGGCGCGCGCCATGCGCTCGGCGACGATGAGCTGGTCGCGTTCGGCCACGGACTGCACCTGCTGGGTTGTCTCGGTACACACCACCAGCGTGCCGCCAATGGTCCCATCGTCGTCGAACACCGGACTAAAGCCGTATGTCCAGTACACAGGCTCGATCCGCCCGTTGCGCTCAATGGGAACGAGTTGGTCCTCGTGCCACGTTGCCTCGCCTCGTGTCATCACTCCGTCGATCTGGGGGCCGATGATGCTCCAGATCTCGATCCAGGACACCGGCCCACTCATCCCGAGTGCCTGCGGGTGACGGCCAGCACTGCCGAGGCTTGGCCGGTACGCGTCGTTGTAGATCTGGATCAGGTGCGGGCCCCACCAGAGGAACATTGGGTGCCGCGAGGCCAACAGCACGGAAACAATGGTACGCAGACTCTGGCTCCACCTGTTGACGGGCCCAAGTGGAGTCGCAGCCCAGTCGAACGCGCGGCAACGCGTCGCCATTTCGCCGGATCCAACGAAAACGATCCGAGCGAGCCGTACGTCGTCTGCATTCAGCATGAGCTCTGTGAGTGTCGGAACCTCTATTCCCTTGCTAATCATTGCCTACGGCCTCCATCAGCCGCTGGCGCCCGCCAGCGCCTCGATGAATTCAGCCGCGCACGCCTCGGTCAGCAGCGGTTTCATGCACCGGTCTCCAGGGGTGTTGCCCCTCGCGTCGTTCTGCGCGCGCGATGCAACCGGATCTGCCGCCGGGTTCTGGTCCGGTAGCCGGTAGAATTCCGTGATGCAGCAGGTCACGACGCACGCCATGAGGTCGTTTCCGGGGTCGTCCCCCGCTGAGGCGAACCCAACAGTTCGCGGCAGCCGAACGACATGCTGCACAGCGGCCTTGACCGCCACGACCACACGCTCTGGAGGAAAGCCTGCATTCCGCAGGGCGATCGTGAACTCGCGCACCGCAGCGCAAAGCTCACTGTCGGAATTCAATGGCGAACTGGCCACGCGCGCGAGTGCGACCATGAGTCGCTCCGGCGGGCTCGGTAAATCTGGTCGCGTCGACAATTGGGAAGATCCGCCAGAGAAAGCCGGACACAGGATCGTCGGCGACCGTAATGGGCCTACCCCACGTACGCGACTACTGACCGCGCGCGCAAGGTGCAGGCGAAAGAGGGGCCGCCCCGCTGCAGCGTGAACAATGGCAATGCCCCGGGGCGGCGACGGACCTCACCTCACCTGCCGCAAGCCTCCGGGATTCACTGCAGTGCAGCGCGCAGCTTGAAGAGCATCTTCCGGATGACTGTCGGGTCTTCAACGAGCTCGTGAACGATTCGAGCGTCCAGGGCGCGGACCAGCGCCGCGTGCGCGAGGAGCGAGTCGCATTCGGCCGCTGAGCCGATCGCGAAGTTGATGAAGCGAAGGAACTCGGCGTCTCTGCCCTTGTTCGCCCCTTCGGCAAGATTCGTCGGAATCGACAATGAGGCGCGCCGAAGCTGATCCGCGAGCTCGCCGTGTCCGCGTGCGAGACGTCGCGTCTCGCGGTCGATCCGCCCCGCGAACTCGACGGCGCGCTGCCAGACCAGTAATTCCCGGTGATTGCCCATACAAGGTGCAGGGTAGCGACCAACCCGGCAGCTCTACCAGCAATTGACCGTAGTCTGTTGCAATAAAGCCAACGACCAAAGACTACAGCCCATAGCCCATCAGCCAACGACCAGCCGTAGACTGGTCGTCCAAGCCACGCGGCTTGGCAAAGTCAGTCGTTGGCCATTGGGCTCTGGGCTCGGGTCTTTGGTCTTTGGTCCTTGTCGAGACAGCAAAGCGCCGCATTTCCCGAAGGAATGCGGCGCTTTTGCGTTCAGGAGCGGGCGACCGGACTCGAACCGGCGACGTCCAGCTTGGGAAGCTGGCATTCTACCAACTGAATTACGCCCGCAGATGGTGCGACTGCGGTTGACAGTATAGCGCGCCGGCCCTTCCGCGACAAGCAATCCACAGCGCCCCCGGCCCGTCGGCGTCGCTCCCGCAGCCAGATGCATGTGCTGGAGCCCCACGCACTTGCGAAACGCCACGCCCGGGAAGTGTTACGGTTGGCCGATACAGTCGTAAGTGTATTACAACAATGACACACTCCTTCTCGCTCCAGCTGCTCGACCGCATCGACGCGCGGAGCCCGACGCCGCTGTACGCGCAGATCGCATCGCGTGTCAGGCTCGCCATTGCGGCGGGCGAGCTGCGGGGCGGCGCCGGACTTCCTTCCGTGCGCCAGCTCGCCGCGGCCCTTCGCATCAACCCGGCGACGGTCGTGCAGGCGTACCGCTCACTCGAAGCGGACGGCTTCGTCGAGATGCGACAGGGCGCGGGCACGTTCGTCCACGAGCTCGCACCCGCGCGGCGGGCCGCCGAGCGGAAAGCAGCTGCCCGCCGGCTCGTTCGCGAGCTGCTCACGGAAGGTGGACGCCTCGGAATCTCACCGCAGGACTTCGCCGCGGTGCTTCGCGACGAGCTGACCGGAGACACACAATGACAGATGCGATCCAGACGCGCTCCCTTTGCTACCGCGCGAGCGAACACTTCGAGGTCACCGACCTCGCATTGACGGTTCCCGCCGGCGCTGTCTACGGCTTTCTCGGACCGAACGGCTCGGGCAAGACGACGACGATCCGCCTGCTCCTAGGGCTTCTCCGCCCTCGCAGCGGCGAGATCACCGTCCTCGGCAGCCCGATGCCCGCGGCGACACCGTCCGTGCTCGCGCGCGTCGGCTACGTGCCGGAGCGGCCGCATATCTACCCGTCGCTCACCGTCGCGGAGGCCATGCGATTCCACGCGGCGTTCCACCGGCGCTGGGACTCGGCCTGGGCCACGGCACTCGCCGCAACGTTCCAGCTGCGGAGCGACGCGCGTGTCGGGAGCCTCTCGAAAGGAGAGATGGGAAAGCTGATGATGCTGCTCGCGCTCGCCCAGCGCCCGGAGCTGCTCGTGCTCGATGAGCCCACCGACGGACTCGATCCCGTGGTGCGCCGCGACATGCTCGAGAGCGTGCTCGGGTATGTGGCCGAGCATGGCGCGACGGTGTTCATCTCGAGCCACCTCGTGCACGAGCTCGAGCGCATCTGCGACTGGGTCGGTGTGATGGACCGGGGGCGGCTCGTGGCAGAGCTGCCGATGCAGACGTTCAAGGACGGAATCAAGCGGCTTCACGTCGCAGGCGCGGCCGGCGACATGGCGAATGCGCCGTTCGTCGTCCTCAAGCGCGATCGAAGCGATGCGGCCGCCGAGCAATGGATCGTTCGGGGCTGGGAGCCGGGAATGCAATCGTACATCGAGGGTGCCGGCGCCACGGTGCGCGAGGTCGTGGACCTCGATCTCGAAGATGGCTTTGTCGAGATGCTTCGTGCTGCACGTACCCCCACCACAACGGAGGTCTGATGTTCCGAGCCATACTTGCCACGCAATGGAAGTGGTCGCGTGGGATGCTGCTCGCCAGCACCTGCCTCGCGTTCGCGCTGCCGCTGCTGTCGATGCGGGCGGCCGACCGGGCACTGGCGGAGTCGGACGCACGGCTGCTCCTCGGCGCCGTGCAGAGCTTCGGGATGTTCTACGCGTTGTGCGCAGCGCTCATCGGCCTGCTCGTCGCCGCAACGGCGTGGACATCCGACCATTCCGGGCGGCACGTCTATGCGCTTTCCCTTCCCGTCGAGCGGTGGCGCTACGTGGCGATGCGCTTCGGCGCGGGGGCAACGACGCTCGGGGCACCGCTACTCGCGCTGACGCTCGGCGCGCTGGTGGCGATCGCGTCCGTCGAACTGCCGGCCGGACTCCATGCACACCCGTTCGCGCTCGCGCTCCGCTTCGCGCTGGCGATGCTGCTCGCGTACGCGGTGTTTTTCGCGATCGCCTCCGGCACCAAGCGCACCGCCGGCATCCTGCTCGCCGTCCTCGGCGCGATCATCCTCTTCGAGGTCACCGGCGAGATCATCGGAATCCGGGCGAGTCCGTTCCTCTGGTTCATCGAACGGGTGATGGATGGCCGCGGCCTGTTCGGGGTGTTCAACAGCCGCTGGATGCTGATCGATGTGTAGCCTTCGGAGCGGCCGCCTCGTGCGGTGGATCTTCCTCGCCGGCACGTTCCTGACCGCGATCCCGGCAATCGGTCGCGCCCAATCCACCGCGGATGCGCGCGCCGAGCTCGATCGGCTGCTGCCCGAATGGCGAGCCGCACGCGAAGCCGCAGCCGATGGCGAGCGCCTCCGGCGAAGGGACGCGGGCGCAACGCTCGTGGAGCGCGGACACCTCCGGGTGATGGCCGATTCGGCCATCGTCGGCCGCGTCGCCAGTGCTGCTGCCACTGCGTCCGCATCACTCGATCGGGTCTTCGGGACGGAAGCAGCGATGCTCACGGGTTATCCCCTCGTCGCGCTGCTGCACGGTGTGGTGCAGAATGGAGACTCCACGCACGTGATCCGCGTCCGACGGCCGGAACCGCTCGCCGGCGCACGTCCCGGGGCCGGGCGCATCGGCAGCCAGGAACGCGTCATCTCCTTGCGTGATCCACACGCCGTAGACGGCGACCTTGTACGTGCGTTGGAGGCTGCCGCCTCGCTGCCGCTACATGCAGCGCTCGATGATGACCTTCGTCTCTGGTTGCGGAGTGCCCTCTCCGCGACTCCCCAGTCACAGGAGACGCTCGAGGGCGCGTATGTCGACCTCGCTACCGCCTCCACCGACATCTCGCGGCGCTGTCTCGCCGGGGATGTGCTCGGATGCAGAAAGGCGCTGGGACTCACACCGGCGGACGACCCCGTGATGGAAGGGTACACGGCAGCGCAGCGTCGCATGGTCGTCCAGGGCAACGTCGCGCTGCTCCGCACGCCGGGACGCGCCGCGGAGTTCGACCGGTGCGTCGTCGATTCCGAGGACACGGCATGCATCGCGAGACTGCGCGAGCTCTCGATCGAGCGACTCGCGAGCAGCTACTCGCCCACCGTGCTGCGGCGCGGGTTTGCCCACTGGGCGATGGCGCAGGGCGGAGCCGGCGCGTACTCGCGACTGCGGGCGAGCGCAGGGCTGCCCATCGCCGAACGTTTTGCGCTCGCGGCAGGAATGCCCGCCGATTCCCTCGTCGCGCGGTGGCACGGGCATCTGATGACCGGACGGCCAACGACTCCCAGCATCCCACCTCTCACCGCGGTCGCCACGCTCTTCTGGATCGGTGCGTGCGGCGCGCTCTCCCTCAGGAGCTCGAGATGGCGTTGACGATGACCCGCTGGATCGGTGGTGCCTCTGCCGTGTGCGCGCTGCTGGCGCTCAACGCGATCGGGCGGGAGCCAACGCCGCGCACGCAGCCCGAGGTCCCGGCTGACTCGCTTCGGCTCCGTGACCTCCAGCGGCGCGTTGGCGAAGCGTCACTGCGATGGGAGGCACTCGTTCGGCGCGATGCCGTCCTCGCGCAGATCGCGTCGGCGCGCAGCGCCGATCGTGCGGGCCCTGCGATCATCGTGGATCCCCTGTTGCCAGCAACGCACCGGTCGATCCTCGAGCGAGCGATCCAGCGTCAATGGTCGAGCCTCGGCATCGACAGCGCTCGCGTGCCGGTAACTGTCGCGGTTATCGTCGATACCGCGGTTTCGATCGATCGGCTCTCGGCCGGCCGTGGCCAGATCTCACACGACTACGTCGTTCCCCGCAGCGACGCCGGCACGACCGGCGAGTCATGCGTCGCCATCATTGGCCTTCAGTCGCGCACCATCGTTCGCCCCGGGACGGAGCGTGCGCTGGCCGCCGCGGTGGCGCTGCCCCGCGCGGCAGCATCACTTGTCGGACCGTGCGGGTTCGTCGGGCGGTTCGGCTCGCCGGGCGAAGGGATCGACCGGTGGTTGCGCGCTCGCGGCTATCGCTTCGCCGCGCATCCGCAATGGTGGACGTTGCCGCCGACGAATGCGGATCTCGGAACACGCTGGCAGCTCGCGAACGCTGGGGCTCCGCATGCGAGCTCCACGCTCGCCCTTTCGCCGCAGGGGCGGGGATGTGCGGCGGGCCACGCCGAGCTGTGTGCCGGAGCGCTGGGGGCGAGCGACAGCGCAGGGGCTGGCGAGCTGCTCATGATGCTCCGCGCTCGCGACGAGCATTGGGGATCGATGAGCGGCCGCTATTTCGCCGACCTCGCAACCGCGCTCGGGCCCGAGCGATTCGAGACGTTCTGGCGATCGGACCTGCCCCCCGATGCCGCATTGCGCGCCGTCGCGAGCACGTCGCTCGATCTCTGGACGCACCAGTGGGCCGTGGGACTCGTTGGAGCGCAACGCGACGGCCCAGGGGTGTCGCTCGCCGAGTGGATCAAGTCGCTGACGCTCGCGGGGCTGTCTCTCGGAATCGCTGCATGGGGATGGAGCCGGCGCCAGGTGCGATAGCCGGGTCCGCGCTCCCGCATCGATGAAAAGACGGGACGGCCGCGAGGACCGTCCCGTCTTCCCTATCAAGGAGCCAGCTCCGGGGCTCGAACCCGGGACCGCTCGATTACGAATCGAGTGCTCTACCACTGAGCTAAGCTGGCGTGCGCGAGCGGACATCCATGGTGCTCCGCCGCCGTACTGTGCCTTCCAATGCCCTGGAGCGGACTCGAACCGCTATGCCTTTCGGCACCACCCCCTCAAGAGGGCGTGTCTACCAATTTCACCACCAGGGCGTTGCTGATGGCGCGCACCGCGCGCACATCCTCGACTCTCGTATTCGACCTGCGTGTTCGCCGTGCGTACTCCGAGCGGGGCTGACGGGGCTCGAACCCGCGACCTCCGGTGTGACAGACCGGCACTCTAACCAAGCTGAGCTACAGCCCCTCTGTGCTCGCGACAGTAGCGTCGCGTCCTGCAATCGCGACGGCCCACTGTCGCATAGCCCCAAGGGGAATCGAACCCCTCTCTGCACCGTGAAAGGGTGCCGTCCTAACCGATAGACGATGGGGCCGTTGACCATCGGGAGCACGAGCGGGTCGAGGGGCACCCGTCATGCCAGTATAGCGGTAACGGGATTCGAACCCGTGTTTGAGCCTTGAGAGGGCTCCGTCCTAGTCCCCTAGACGATACCGCCAGTATGGATTTGCGCGCCGAGTCTGGTTCAGTGTTCTTGCCTGCACTGCTTACTCCGCACGGACTGCGTACTGACTACTGCGTACGGTTTGGTTCTGGTGTGTAGTTCGGTCCTGCTCCCGCGGCATGCAGCGCTTCTTCCACAGGCCCGGAGGGAATCGAACCCCCAACCGCTGGTTTTGGAGACCAGTGCTCTACCAATTGAGCTACGGACCTAGCGAACCATGAAGCCATTCGCGGCGCGAGCCGCGACCTCGCTCGGCCCGTTCCGATCACTGCTGCTAGGGTGACTGACGGGAATTGAACCCGCAACCCCCGGTGCCACAGACCGGTGCTCTAACCGATTGAGCTACAGTCACCATGTACGACTCGCGAGGCGACCCATCCGCCTCGCTCCTCGCCAGTTTGCGCGGCGAAGAGGTTCAACGTAATCACGGCGGAGCGCCTTATCAACCACGCCCGGGCGTCGTTCCGACGCCCGGTAAAGCTTACTTCGCGCGGTCCATGTACTCGCCGGTATTCGGATTGACGCGGATCTTCTCCCCCGTCGCCACGAACTCCGGAACGTTGACCGACACGCCGTTCTCGAGCTTCGCCGGCTTCGTCGATGCGGTCTTCGTCGCGCTGCGCATCACCGGCGCCGTCTCGACGATCTCGAGGATCATGGAGTTCGGCAGCTGAATGCCGATGGGGCGGCCCTCGTAGTACTCGGCCTGGATCTTCATGCCCGGCTGCATCCACTGGGCGTTGTCGCCGAGCATCTCCTCGTCCATCTCGAGCTGGTCGTAGTTCTCGGTGTTCATGAAGTGATACGTCTCGCCGCCCTGATAGAGGAACTCCAGGTCGTGCGTCTCCATCGCCGCTTTCTCGATCGAATCGGCCGCCCGGAATCGGTGCTCGATGGTGCTGCCGTTCTTCAGGTTCTTCATCTTCGCCTGCACCATCGCGCGCAGGTTGCCCGGCGTGTGATGACGGAACTCGAGTACCCGGTGCGGAGCGCCGTTGAAGACGAGCACCATGCCGCGACGGATCTGGGTTGCCGGCATTGCCATACGTATGAAATCCAGAGCTGGGGTCCGAATGCTAAACTTTGACAGCCGTGGAACTTAAGGGATGCCGCGTCGTCGGGTCAACCCCGGCGTCTCTCGGAGGGACGGCAGGTTCAGGAAGGGGGCGGACTCGCCGCCCGCAGCTCCCGCTCGAGGGCCGGCCACAGATGATCGGCCACACGCCGAGAGCCCTCCGCGTTTGGATGGATCCCATCCCCCTGGTTCATCGCTCGCTCGCCGGCCACGCCTTCCAGCAGGAACGGGAGGAGCGTGACGCTGTTCTCGCGCGCCAGATCGGGAAACATCGCCCGGAATCCGGACGTATACCGCGTGCCCAGGTTCGGGGGCGCTTCCATCTGCACGAGGAGGATCCGCGCGGCCGGCTTCGCAGCCACGACCCTTGAGATGATCGACTGGATGTTGGCCTTCGTCGAATCTATGTTCAGCGCGCGCAGCCCATCGTTCGCTCCTGTCTCGATGACGAGCACGTCGATCGGCTGACGCAGGAGCCAATCCGTGCGGCGAAGGGCCCCAGCAGAGGTCTCGCCGCTCACGCCGGCATTCACGATCTCGAATGGAAGTCCGGCGGAGTCGATCTTCTCCTGAAGCAGGGCGGGAAATGCCTGCTCCGGCTCGAGACCGAGGCCCGCGGTCAGGCTCGTCCCGAGAAAGACCACCGCTCGACGGCGGTCGCGGCTCGCCGCGCCCGTTCCTGTAGTACCGTTCGCAGTGGCGGCGCCGGCGGCGCCGCCCGCGGCGGAGTCGCTTCCCCGCTGGCCATCGCCAGCGTCGGTACAGGCTGCCAGGACCGCGGCGGCCATCATGATCCAGACCCGTGTGCGCATGCTCGTAGCGAGAGAGTTGACGAAGGAATATCGCAGCGGCGAGCAGCAGCTCGCCGTGCTGCGGGATGTGAACTTCGAGATCCCGACGGGCGCCTACGTGGCAATCGTGGGGCCGTCGGGCAGCGGCAAGACGACGCTGCTCGGGCTCCTCGCGGGGCTTGATACCCCGAGCAGAGGCAGTGTGCTCCTCGATGGCGCCAACCTGACGAACATGAACGAGGACCAGCGGGCGCGCCTGCGGGGGGAGAAAGTCGGCTTCATCTTTCAGAGCTTCCAGCTCATCCCTACGCTAACGGCGCTCGAGAACGTTCAGGTCCCGCTCGAGCTCCAGGGGGACAGCCGGGCCGGCGTCCGCGCGCGCGAAGTCCTCGAGCGCGTCGGGCTTGGCGACCGGACCCACCACTTCCCCACCCAGCTCTCGGGTGGTGAGCAGCAGCGGGTCGCCATCGCGAGAGCATTCTCGAACTCGCCCCGCATTCTCTTCGCCGACGAGCCCACGGGGAACCTCGACGGCGGCACCGGCGCGAGGATCGTCGAGCTGCTGGAGTCGCTCAATCGGGAGTCGGGCGCGACGGTCGTGCTGGTAACGCACGACCCCGCCGTGGCCGCGCGGGCAGCGCGAACGATCCGGCTCCGCGACGGCCTTGTCGTCAGCGATACCCTTCGCGACAGCGCAGCATGAACAAGCGATGGTCCATGCTCGCGGCGCTCGCATGGCGCGAGAGTCGCACGGCGCGGCGCCGGCTGCTGCTCTACATGTCGTCGATCTCGCTCGGAGTCGCCGCTCTCGTCGCGATCGACTCGTTCGCGGGGAACGTCACGAGCTCGGTGCGCGACCAGTCGCGATCGCTCCTCGGCGGCGACATCGCGTTCTCCGGACGGCAGTCGTTCCCGACGGCCTTCGACACGATCCTCGATTCCCTGACCGCCGCCGGCACACCGGTCGCCCGCGTCACGAGCTTCGCCTCGATGGCCCTCGTTGCACGGACCGAGGGCACGCGTCTCGTCCAGGTGCGCGCGGTGAGCGAACGCTTCCCGCTCTATGGGGACGTCGTCACGGAGCCTGCCGGGAAATGGGCCGAGCTGCATGAGGGGTCGAACACGCTCGTCGATCCGTCGTTGCTCGTGACGCTCGACGCGCAGGTCGGCGACACGCTCGTCCTCGGGTTCCACGTCTTCAGGATCATTGGCACGCTGCGCACTGTTCCGGGTGATCCCGGGGTGACTGCGGCCATCGGGCCGCGGGTGTTCATTCCGATAGGACAGCTCGAGGCGACGCAGCTGCTCGAGTTCGGCAGCCGCGCCCAGTACGAGGCGATGCTGAAGCTGCGCGACGACCAGAACCCGCAGCGCACGCTGGCCGAGATCCGCCAGCAGCTCGACTCGAGCCGCGTCCGGGGTCGCACCGCGGCGCAGACGGAGATCGACCTCACCGACGCGATCGACGAGCTCGCCGGCTTCCTTGGCATCGTCGGGCTGATAGCCCTCCTCCTTGGCGGCATCGGCGTCGCGAGCGGCGTCAACGCGTTCGTCGCCCGCAAGATCGACGCAGTCGCGATTCTCCGGTGTCTCGGTGCGACGAGCGGGCAGGTGCTCGCGGTGTACGTCGCCCAGGCGGCGGCGATGGGACTGCTCGGAGCCGCCGCCGGCGTCGTGCTCGGCGT
>JANPKQ010000360.1:0-4775 GCA_031426115.1 Gemmatimonadaceae bacterium
GCCATAGAAGTCCATGCCGCGCGACAAGATCATCCTGGCCTGCAGCGACTGCAAGAACCGGAATTACTTCACCATGAAGAACAAGCGGCTCCATCCGGAGCGCGTCGAGTGGAAGAAGTACTGCCCGCGCTGCAACGGCCACAAGCTGCACAAGGAAACCAAGTGATGGCAGTCGGCGTCGCACGGCCCGGTGTCGCGGAGCGCGTCGGCGCCTTCGTGCGTGGCATCCCCGAGGGCTACCGCAACGTCGTCGCGGAGATGCGCCGCGTCACGTGGCCCGATCGCCCGCAGACGCTCGACGCCACCTGGCGCATCATCGTCTTCGTGCTGTTCCTCGGCCTCATCATCTTCGTGATGGACTGGCTGCTGCAGCAGATCCTCGTGCAGTGGATCCCGTCGCTCTTCGGGGGCTGACGATGGTCTCGATGGAGCACCGCTGGTACGCCATCCAGACCACGGCGGGTCACGAGAACAAGGTCCGCCTGCTCATCCAGCGGAAGATCGACACCGACCCGGTCCCAGCCGAGCAGCGCCTCATTCGTCAGGCGCTCGTCCCGACGCAGGAAGTCGTCGAGATCAAGAACGGCAAGAAGGTCAACGTCGAGCGCAAGATCTATCCGGGCTACGTGCTGGTCGAGATGGTGTGGAACCAGGACGCGAGCCACGTCGTGAACAGCATCCAGGGCGTGCTCAAGTTCGTCGGGCACGAGCGGATGCCGATGGCCCTGCGGCCGGAGGAGGTCAACCGCCTCCTCGGCATCACCGACGAGGTGGAGGCCGAGGCGCCGCGCGAGGAGATCCCGTTCCTCCTCGGGCAGGCGGTGCAGATCACGGAGGGGCCCTTCACCGACTTCAACGGGACGGTGGAGGAAGTGATGGCCGACAAGGGCAAGGTGCGCGTGAGCGTGTCGCTCTTCGGCCGTCCGACCTCGGTGGAGCTCGACTACCTGCAGCTCAAGGGGTACTGAACGACGGAGTGGGGCGAGGGAGTGGGGAGAGGCACGCGCTCTCCCACCCCATGACCGCACTCCCGCCCTGCGGGCCGTCAGGCTCGCACTACGTCGGCCACCACGACGACGTGAAAGAGGCACCGTGGGAGCTCGACCGGTTCGGGACGTTCCCGGCCGGAGCACGCACGACGAGGGAACATGGCCAAGAAGGTAGTCGGGTTCGTCAAGCTGCAGATTCCTGCAGGCAAGGCGACTCCGGCCCCGCCGGTAGGTACGGCTCTCGGTCCGCAGGGCATCAACATCATGGCCTTCTGCAAAGAGTTCAACGCTCGGACGCAGGGCCAGGATACGATTCTCCCGGTCGAGATCACGATCTTCGGTGACAAGAGCTTCACCTTCATCCTGAAGACTCCGCCGGCGGCGGTGCTCCTCAGGCAGGAGGCGAAGGTCGAGAAGGGCTCGGGGACGCCGAACAAGATCAAGGTGGGCTCGGTCACGGAGGCGCAGGTGCGCAAGATCGCCGAGCTGAAGATGCCGGACCTCAATTGCGACACGATCGAGAGCGCCATGCAGATGATCCGCGGCGCCGCTCGCTCGATGGGGCTGGAGGTCAAGGGCTGATGCGCACCCATGGCAAGAAGTACCGGTCGGCCGCCGAGAAGCGCGACGAGGCCCTCAAGTACCAGGCGAAGGCCGCGCTCGAGCTGGTGAAGGGCGGCGCGTTCGCGAAGTTCGACGAGACCGTCGAGGTCGCGATCCGCCTGGGCGTCGACCCGCGCCACGCCGACCAGGTCGTGCGCGGCACGGTGGTGCTCCCCGCGGGCACCGGCTCGTCGGTGCGCGTGCTCGTCATCGCCGCCGGCGACAAGGCGCGCGAGGCCGAGGCGGCGGGCGCCGATCACGTCGGCGTGGAGTTCGTCCAGAAGATCAAGGACGGCTTCCTCGACTTCGACGTCATGATCGCCACGCCCGACCAGATGGGCCAGGTCGGCCAGCTGGGTCGCGTGCTGGGCCCGCGTGGCCTGATGCCGAACCCCAAGGCCGGCACCGTCACGTTCGACGTGGCGAAGGCCGTGCGCGAGACGAAGGCGGGCAAGATCGAGTTCCGCGTCGACAAGGGCGGCAACGTGCACGCGCCCATCGGCAAGGTGTCGTTCCCGCTCGAGTCGCTCGAGCAGAACTTCCAGGCGCTGATGGACCAGATCGTCCGCTCGAAGCCCGCGGCCGCCAAGGGCGTCTACGTCCGCAACGTGGCCGTGTCGAGCACGATGGGCCCGGGCGTCTCGGTCGATACCACGCCTTACCGGTAAGGAGCGACCGCGATGAAGCGCACGGACAAGGAACAGCTCGTCATCGAGCTCAAGGACAAGATCAAGGGCGCCAAGGCGCTTTACTATACGGACTTCACGGGCCTCAACGTGAAGCGCATGACGGACCTCCGCCGCCGCCTGCGCAAGGCCGGCGTGGAGTACGTCGTGATCAAGAACACGCTCGCGCTCCGCGCGGTCAACGAGAGCGGCCTCGCCGGCATGCGTCTCAAGGGCCCCACGGGCGTGGTCGTCGCGAAGGACCCGGTCGCCGCGGCGAAGATCCTCCAGGAGTTCGCCAAGGGGAACGACTCGAAGCCGGCCGTGAAGGGTGGCCTGCTCGACGGCGTGCACATCGACGTGGCGCAGGTCAAACGCCTCGCCGACATGCCGTCGCGCGAGCAGATGCTCTCCGAGCTCGCCGGTGGCCTGCAGGCACCCCTCGCCGCATTCGCGGGGGCCCTCAGCGGGCTGCTCTACACGTTCGTCGGCGCGCTCGACGCGCTTCGTACCCAGCGCGAAGGCGCTTGAGGATTCCCAGGCGTTCTGCCTGATTCACGCCCCAGGATACCCTGGGATTCATCTAGGAGAATCACGACCATGGCTAACGCGACCCTGAGCAAGGACGAGATCCTCGAGGCGATCGGCAACATGTCGGTCTTCGAGCTCGCCGACCTCATCGAGGCGTTCAAGGACCGTTTCAACGTGACGATCGCGGCCGCCCCGGTGGGCGGTGCGGCCCCGGCTGGCGGCGCTGCCGCCCCGGCGGCGGCGGTCGAGGAGAAGACCGAGTTCGACGTGATGCTGAAGGAAGCCGGCGCGAAGAAGATCCAGGTCATCAAGGTGGTGCGCGAGCTCACCGGCCTGGGCCTGAAGGAAGCGAAGGACCTCGTCGACGGCGCGCCGTCGGTGGTCAAGGCCGGCGTCACGAAGGACGAGTCGGCGGCAATGAAGGCCAAGCTCGAAGAGCAGGGCGCCGCCGTCGAGGTGAAGTAAGGCGAGCAGGGAGAGGGCGGGGGAGCGGGGTGCGGAACACCCCCACCCCACTCCCGCACTCTCTCCCCGTTTTCCTCACTTCATCCCGACACGCGTGCCGATTAACTTCTTTCGCACGACTCCCGCAATCCGAAGCGCTCCGCGCCCCGCGTCCCGTCCGGCAAATTCGCCGGCAGGGAACGGGGGCGGAGCCGTTTTCGCCACTCCTGTGGTGATCCATGCCTGACATGATGAAGGAAATCTCGTTCGGCAAGCTCGACTCGGGGATGGACATGCCCCATCTCCTCGACATCCAGACGCGCGCCTTCGAGGCCCTGCTGCAGCTGGATGCCGCCTCGCACAATCGCGAGGACATCGGGCTCGAGCGCGTCTTCAAGGACCTCTTCCCGATCACGGACGTCCACGAGAATTTCTCGCTGGAGTTCGTCCGGTATTCGCTTGGCGAGCCGAAGTACTCCGTCGAGGAGTGCATCGAGCGCGACATGACCTTCTCGGCGCCGCTCAAGGCCACCCTCCAGCTGGTGATCAACGAGGAGGTCAACGGCGTCAAGCGCCCGCGCAACATCATCGAGAAGGAGGTCTACCTCGGCGAGCTGCCCTTGCTCACCGGGCTGGGGACCTTCGTCATCAACGGCGCCGAGCGCGTCATCGTCAGCCAGCTGCACCGGTCGCCGGGCGTCGTGTTCGAGGAGAGCACGCACCCGAACGGGCAGCGGCTGATCTCGTCGCGCATCATCCCGTTCCGTGGATCGTGGGTCGAGTTCACCGTGGACATCCACGACGTGATCTACGTCCACATCGACAAGAAGAAGAAGTTCCCCGCCACCGCGTTGCTGCGCGCCTTCGGCTACGGGAACAACAAGGACATCTACGACCTGTTCTTCGGCGTCCGCGACCTCGACCTGACGAAGGTCCGCGAGAACCGCCAGGACTTCCGCGAGGTCTTCGGCGCCATCATCGCCGAGGAGATCACGCTCGCCGGCCAGGAGATCGCCGCCGACGCGCCGAAGCCCAAGACGAAGAAGGCGCGCGCCGAGCGCGAGGCCCTCGAGAACGAGCTGACCGTCCGCGTGGGCGACGAGCTCACCGAGACCCTGTTCGAGCGCCTGCGCGAGGCCCGGATCCGCAAGGTCCGCGTGTACGCGTCGTACATGACGATCGACCTCCGCGACGAGCTCGATGCCTTCGAGCGCGCCGAGCGCGAGGGCGGCGAGAGCATCCGCGTGCTCGCGCGCGACGTGATCGACCCCGAGACGGGTGAGATCGTCGCCGAGAGCGACCAGCAGCTCAAGCTGCCGCTGGTCAAGCGCCTGCGCTCGTCCGGCATCCTCAAGGTGCAGGTGTTCGCGCCGTCGGGCCGCGTCGAGAGCCCGCTGGTGAAGAACACGCTCGCCAAGGACCCGACGCACGACGAGGCGATGGCGCTCAAGCAGATCTACGCGCTGCTGCGTCCGGGCGACGCGCCGAACGCGGAGACGGCGCGCCAGGCGCTGGAGCGGCTGTTCTTCAGCCCCAAGCGCTA
>JANPKQ010000361.1:0-8023 GCA_031426115.1 Gemmatimonadaceae bacterium
GGAGTCGGGCCGCACGAGGCGCGCGGCGATGGTGAACCGTTCGACGGGCACGCCGTCCGGAGTCGCATCCCGCCGGATGGCGCCTGCCGGCTGCACCGAGTGGATCGTCGGGGCGCGCTTGAGAGCGGCGAAGGTGCTCGCGGCACGTCCGGCCAGCCCTTCGACCAGCAGCGAGTCGGATGCGCCTCGCACGTTCACGAGATACGCATCGCGCGGCAGGTGGCCCGCGACCTCGGTGAGCACCGCCGACCAGCGGGTCGCCCCCGACTCGAGCGGCGCCAGAGCAGCGACCCGCCGCTGGATCGCGTCGATCATCGAGCGCGCGGCAGTGACTTCGCCAACGGCGCCGGCGATCTCTCCCCGGCGCGCCTTCAGCGCGGCGAGCTCGCGTCGCGCGTCCCAGAGCTGCGCCGCCGCACCCACGGCGACAAGGACGACCGCCGCGGCTGCAAGGGACAGTGTCGTGCGCCGGGTCCGCCCGTCGCGCGCTGCATGCGCAGATGCGGGCAACAGGTCGAGACCGTGCGCATCGTCCGCGAACGCCGCCGCCATCGCCTCGGGCGACTCCGACATCGCCCGCCACCGCGCGGCCCGCTCGCCGAGGGCGATGCCCCGCTCGCGAAGCGGGTCGAGCAGCGCGTCACGCCTGGAGTCGGGCCCGATGGTGAGCAATGGGAGGGGCGCGCCGCCATCCACTGGTTCCGCCACGGCTTCGACGAGTGCATCGAGGCCACCGCGCGACACGCCGAACTGCCGCGCCGCGACGATCGCACCCCGCTCGATCCGCACGAGCTCCGTCGCGTCGTCGCGCAGGATCGCGAGCTGCGCCGACTCGCGGCCCAGTTCCGACCACTGCGCTCGCGCGCCGGCCACCCACGCGGCGTGCGCCGGCACCATCGAGCCAACGCCCCACCCCGCCGCCGATGCTGCGTCGAGGACGGCACGGATCAATCTCGACGGAGCTGCTGCGGCGACGACGATCCCGGTGCGCCGCAGCTGATGCATGAGCCGCGAGACCCCGACGACCTGAGGCTCGCGTACGCCCGTGAAATACCGTCCCGTACTACGTTCGAGCACCCGACGGGTCTCCTCGTCGGTAAGCGGTGGCAGCTCGAGCCTGCGCATGCGCACCAGCGGTGGCAGCAGTGCGATCGCGATCGTCTTCGCATCGGCGCCGGTCGCTGAGTGCAGCTCGCGCAACGCTTCGGCGAGATCGCCCCACTCGACCCCGGTGCCGAGCGGGTCGAGGTCGCGAACGCGAAGCTCACCGCCGTCGGGCCGTCCGAAGCTCAGCGTGCGGCCGCCGCTCCCGACAGCCCACATCCGGTCCGGACCGATCGCGATTCCAACGCACGGGGTTCGGAGGCGTGGCATCGCCGGAGTCATCGCGACCTCCGCGACGTCACCATCGTGCTGGTGGGACCGCTGCGACTGATGACGGCTTCGATACGGAAGGGGCTGCGGCCTCCCTGGTTCCAGCCCGTGCTCGTGACGAGGACGCTGCGCGCCTCGAAGCTCACCGAGCGCGTCGTCAGCGCGTTGGCGGGCCCTCCGATCAACCCGCGAAGCTCGGCGATGTTGGTGATCCGGCGGCCTGCCCCCCGCGCACGCATCACGCCCGCGACGGCGGCGTCGCTGATGCCGGGCACCGTCGCGAGCACCGCGGGCGGTGCGCTGTTCACGTTGACCTGGCCGTTGCCCTCGAGAATCAGGAACGGTGCGATGCTGTCGTAGATCTCCGGAGTCATGTGCATGACATGCAGGAGCTCCGCCGGGTCCTGCAGCGGCCCGTCCCGCGGCAGCATCATTCGCTTGGCGGCGACGTACTGATCGCGCTCAGCACCCCGGCCGCGGTGCATCACGTCGCTGTCGCGCCAATCCATGATCGACTGGGCCAGCTGGTCCGCGAGACCGTAGTCGAACTCGAGTCGGGTGAACAGCATCCGCAGCTGGTCTTCCGTGGCACGGTTGGGATTGAGCGCGCTGCCGGTCTCGCGCACACGCACCTCGTAGCGCGCGCCGCCGACGTCGCCATCGATCCGCACCAGCGTGTCGGCGTCTAGCCAGCTGTCCCCGGCGCGGGCACTGAGCTGGCCTGCCTCGAGCACGGGCTGGCGCGCAAGGCGCTCGAGGCGCGCCTGCGCATGCTCGACCCCCGCCATCGCCGCGGCGCGCGACTGCGCGATCTCCACGGTGTTCGCTGAAGCGAGCCGGCGTTCGCGCGCCTCGAGGCTGAACTGGAGACCGACGACACCAATCGCGACGACGAGCCAGAGCGCCGTGAACAGCGCGACGCCGCGTCGGTCAGATCGCGCCACCCCGCGGTTCACCGGGGCACCGTCCCACCAGTGGTAGCGCGCGGAATCGCCTGCACGAACGGAAGCCGCAGCAGCGGCGGCAACGAGTCTGGTGCGCGTGCGGACAGCGTCATGCGAACCGCGAGTGGATTGCGCACGACACCGTCCTTTCGCGCCACCCACCGCCGGGTCCCGTCGTCGAGGTATTCGACGAGCAGTCCCGTCACCGTGGAGTCCAGCTCCGTCTTCGCCATCGTCGCCGCCTCGATCGACTGCATCTCGGCGACGAGTCCCTGTTCAGGTGTCTCGGGATCGCGGTCGATGAAGAGATGCACCACCGCCTCGGTGTAGTCGATCGGCGTCGGCGTGTTCACGAAGACGACGAGCGCGTCGTCGTCCTCACCAAGGTTGAGGGTGCTCGCCGTCGGGGGCCGCCGCGCGTCGCTGGAGAACCGGGCGGAGGATAGCCAGGAGGCGAGCAGGGCGCGCGTCGCCGCGGCGCTGGTGACTTCGTTCGTGGCGAGCCGCGTGGCGGCGCGGTGGTCGAGCACCGAGCTGAACGCCCCCGCGCCGATCGCGGCGATCATTCCGGTGATGAGCAGCGCGATGACGAGCTCCATCAGGGTCATCCCCGCGCGTGTTCGGGTATCACCCGTCATGGCCTGCCTCCCGCCGAGACACCCATGCTGGCGAACGGAGACGGCCGGAAGAGCAGCGTTCGCAGGGGGAACGATCCGCCCGTCCAGTGAATGTCGAGCAGCACTTCGCTGAGTCCTTCTTCACCGAGGACCGGTTCGGTCGTCGCGGTCCAGCGGTAGCGCTCGAAGGGTGGCTCGAACGTGCCGCGCGCGAGGGAGTCCGGAATCCGCTGGAGCTGGTCCGCGGTGAGCATCTCGATCGTGGACATGCGGTACACCGCGAGCGCTTCCGCCTCGAGGGTGCGACGCGCGTCGTCGGCCGCCCGCAGCTCGGCGCCCACCGATGCGAGTGCGCCGACCGCGGTGACACCGACGATCGCCAGCGCCACGACGGCCTCGAGGAGCGAGAACCCGCTCCTAGCGCGCATCGACATGGATCGCTCCCGTCCAGCGGTCGACCGACACGCGCGACGACGTCCATCGCCCGCGGATCGTCAGCGTGTCGCCGAAGACGCTGCCGTCGGGACGGAAGCTGAACCGGACGCGCAGCGAGTCGCTCTCGAGCGTGACCCCCGGCTGGAAGGCCAGCTCCCCTTCGCTGAGGAGGCCGGTCCCGCGCGGGCCGCTGGTGTCGGCACGATACCGCGCCTCCTTCGGATCGACGATGAGGGTCACGACGGATCCGCCGGCAAGCGCTTGACGCCGCGCGGCGCGCAGCAGTGCTGAGAGGGGCGCCGACTCGCTGTCATCTGCGGCCGCGCCTGACACCCTCATCAGCGCGGGCGCGATGAGCGCCGCGGTGACCGCGATGACGATGAGGACGACGATCATCTCGATGAGCGTGAAGCCGCGTCGCACGCGCCGCATCATCGGAAGGATCCGGCGTTGATGCCGTAGATCGCCTGGAGCAGTGAAAGCGCGACGAACGCCACGATGATGCCGAACACGACGATCATCGCGGGCTCGGCGAGGGTCGCGAGGCGTTGCGTGGAGCGCTCGGTGCGATCCTCGAAGATGTCGGCCGCCTTGAGCAGGAACTCCCGGAGCTGGCCTGCCTCCTCGCCCACGGCCACGAGCTGCGCCAGGAGGGGAGGGAAGAGTGATCCCTCGGAGATCCCCTGGCGAAGCGATGCTCCCTCGCGCACCCGCGTCCGGATCCGCGCCACATCGTCGCGTGCGACGGGATCTCCGATCGAGTCGATGGCGTCGTCGAGCGCCGTGAGCAGCGGAGCGCCGCCTCCGAGCAGGACGCCCGTGAGGCGCGCGAAGCGCGCCGCGAGCGCGTATCGTCGCAGCGTTCGCACGAGCGGGATGCCGAGCAGCACTCGCGACCACACGCGCCGGCCCTCATCCGTGCCGCGCGCCCAGAATCCGGCGGCGACGAGCGCGCCGATGATGAGGAGAAGCCCCGGCCAGTACTGCTTCAGCGCCGCCGAGAGGGCGAGGAGGAACGCGGTCGAGGCGGGCAGCGATGCGCCGCTCCCCTCGAGGAGCTCGACGAATCGCGGCAGCACGAACATCAGGAGGACGGTGACCGCGATGCTGCCGACCGTCGCGAGGAGCAACGGGTAGATCGCCGCCGAGAGGATCCGCCCTCGCAGCTGCTCATCGCGTTCGAGCTGGTCGGCGAGCCGGTGAAACGAGGCATCGACATCGCCGCTGCGCTCACCGGCGCGGATGAGCCCAATGTAGAGCGGCGAGAACAGGCGCGGATGTACGGCGAGGGCGGCGGACAGGGTGTCGCCGCGCTCCACACGTGCGCGCACCTGAAGCATCGTGTCGCGCACTTCACCGGATGCGACACTCGATGCGGCGCCGAGCGCCTGGGCGAGGGGCATTCCGGCGGGGAGGAGCGCCGCGAGTGCGCGGGTGACCTCGAGCACTTCCCGCCGTCGCCCGAATCCGAACCCGCCCTCTGTTGCCGTGTCGGCCGGGTCCACGTCGAGCACGAGGAGCCCGCGGTCTTCCAGCGTGCGTGTCAGGGCCGCGGATGTCGCAGCTTCGGCGCGCCCACGAAGGCGTTTTCCCGTCAGGTCCACTGCCTGATACGCGAACGCGGGCACGGCGCTCTGCCCGCTACCAGCTCGTGATGTCGGCGTTCTCTCCGTCACCGCCAGGCTTGCCATCGGCGCCGAGCGACACGAGGTCGTAGCCATTCGGGTTGATCTCGCCCGGGCTGACATACACGTACGGATTTCCCCACGGATCGAGCGGGATCTTCTTGCGGAGGTAGGGGCCGCGCCAGGTCGCCGGTGGATCCATCGACGGAACCCCCCACAGCGCCTCGAGCCCCTGCTCGGTCGTCGGGTAGCCGCCGTTGTGGAGCCGATAGGAATCGAGGCCGGCGCCCATCATCTCGATTTGTGTCTTCGCCGTCGCGTCCTTCGCGGCTCCGACATGCTGGAAGACGTTCGGCGCGACCAGCGTCGCGAGGATCGCGATGACCACGATCACCACGAGGATCTCGATCAGCGTGAACGCCCGGCGATCGCGCGCCCGGAGGCGGTTGTGGAAGCGATTCATGCGGAATGAAGGGTGATGGAACGCGTCAGGACCTTTGACAACAATACCTCTCGATTCGTTGCACGGCGAGCACGCGTCTCGCTTTCGCGGCACGGTCGACCCGAGTAGCTTCTCGCGGCCATTTTTCCTCTGCCCGAGAGTCTTGCATGGTGCTCCGTACTTCGCTGACGTCGGCCGCACGGCGTTCGTTAGTGCTCGCGTTCGCTGCACTCCTTCCGGCGTGCGCCCCGCGCGCGACGCCCGCGCCTGTTCCCACCCCCGTTCCCGCGCCAGTCAGCGCGGGGGTAGGGGCCACCACCGTGCCGCGGACCGGTGCATCGCCCGCCATCGCGGCTAGGGTCGCGCCGATCAGTATCCCGCGGCTCGCCGCGACCACGCCGCAGGGCGTGCGCGGGCTGCTCTCTGCGCTTGCCGCCGATTCGATGGAGGGCCGCGCCACTGGAACGCCGGGTTCGGCCCGCGCGGCGCGGTTCATCGCCGGCGCGATGGCGGCCGCCGGGCTGGTCGCGGCGGGGGATAGCGGCTACTTCCAGCGCGTTCCGTTGCGCTTCGCGCTCAGCCAGCGCACCGGCCGCATGTCCGCGTCGGCGGTGCGCACGTGGGCGGAGTTCAATGCGCTTCCGTCGAGTCAGCGCGTCGTCGGCGTGAACGTCGTGGGCATTCTGCCGGGTACCGACAGCGTGCTTCGCTCACAGGCTGTCCTCGTAGATGCGCACTACGATCACCTCGGGATCGGCCGCGCGACCGAGGGAGACTCCATCTACAACGGCGCCGACGACGACGGCTCGGGTGTCATCGCCGTGGTGGAGATCGCGCGCATCCTCGCGGCGCAGGGCGGGAACAAGCGGACGATCATCTTCGCAGCCACGACGGGCGAGGAGATCGGGCTCGTCGGGACGAACTGGTATATCGCCTACCCGCCGTTTCCGCTCTCGCAGACCGTTGCGAATTTCGAGATCGAGATGATCGGCCGCCCGGATTCACTGAGTGGCGGCGCGGGCAGAGGCTGGCTCACGGGGTACGGGCTCTCGACCATGGGGCCGATGTTCAGTGCTGCGGGACTCCTGGTCGTGGCGGACCCTCGACCCGACCAGCAGTTCTTCCAGCGGAGCGACAACATCGCGTTCGCACGGCTCGGGATCGTCGCGCACACGTGGTCATCGTTCAACCTGCACACCGATTATCACGAGGTCACCGACGACGTCGCCGGAATCGACTTTGATCACATGGCCCGCCTCATCGATGCCGGCGCGCGCGCGGTATGGTTGCTCGCCAACGGTGAGGTTCCGACATGGAACGCCGGCGCCCAGCCCGCGGCCCGGCCCTCCCGGCCGGTGCAGCCGCCCTCCCGGCCTCCGCGCTGACGGCGCCTCGACGAAAGCGTCAGCGCGGGCGCACGCCCCACTCAGCGCGCGAGTCGGTTCTCCGCGAGCGCAGAGGTCTTTTCCCGGTCTGACAGCAACTTCGTCGTGAATCGCTGCGCCTCGGAGATGCGCTCGACTTCGATCGCGACGGAGTCGAGTGTCTGCTCGATGCGCAGCAGCCGGTCCATCACCGGCTCGAGCTGGGCAGGCGGTGCCTGGGTTGACCGGGACCGGCTCACCCAGAGTCGCACGAGTGTGATGATCGTGCCGAACGTGAGCGCCATGCTGGTGATGGCGACGACCATTTCATTGTCCGACATGTGACGCGGGTTTGAGGTGGGTAGGCATCCGCGGGAGTGGCGCGCGCGCCGGACGGACTCGCTCCGGCACCTACGCCCATGCATCGTGCGGGGTTTCGGAAGACCACGGGTATCATGGGCGCACGACACGCACTCGATTGCCCTCCGCCGGTCAGCGCTTCGCCCTCGCGCTGCGTATCCAGGTCAACGCTGCACGTCCCTGCCATCGAACGCCTCAACATGACTCACTTCCTCTTCCTGGAGAAGGGCGCACGACTTCGTGACGCGGAGCGCATCCGGAGCGACAAATCTGCGCGACGCCGATCGGCGCGCCGCGGCGCAAGGCCGATCGGGGAAGCGGGCGCGAATCCCACGGTCCTTCTCCTGATGCTGCCGAGTGCCGATGGGTACCGGGTGCTGCGCGCGGAGCTCGAGGAGGTTCTGGAGATCCCGGCGTCGGAGCTCGGCGATCATGGCGCATCGATCGATGTCGCCGCGCGGGTGGTCACCCTGGCCGACACCGTCGTCGCGCTCGCGCCACTGGAGTTCGATCTCCTCCTTGCCCTCGTGGTTCGCCAGGGTGCGGCGGCATCGCGTCGGGAGCTGCTGCGCGAGGTGTGGGGAACGCGAAACCGGTGTCGCTGCGCACGGTCGACACGCACATCGCGAACCTTCGGCGAAAGATCGAGGCCGACCCGGCGCACCCGCGTCATATACTGACGGTGAAAAAGGTCGGATACCGCCTGCAGCACCAGACTGCGCGACACAGCCGGAAGCGCGCATGCTGCGGCCCGGGTGGATCCCTCGCTAACTTGACCCAGCGCGTTTGCCGCGCACCTCCGCTCCTGCGGGGTCCCTCGAATGGGCGAGCATGGCGACCATCCTCTGCGTCGATGACGATC
>JANPKQ010000362.1:0-6150 GCA_031426115.1 Gemmatimonadaceae bacterium
TTGGCCGGCCTATGGGAACGCGCACGGCGTTCAGGCGTCGGCGGGGGGCGGGAATACAATCCCGGCTGGCATACGGCGCTGGACCTTCCGAACCTGCTCACGGTATCGGAAGCGATCACCCGGTCTGCCCTCGAGCGCCGCGAGAGCCGCGGGGGGCATTTCCGTGACGACTATCCTGAAAAGGATCCTGCGTTCGCGACGTTCAATGTCGTGTTGACGAAGGGTCCAGAGGGAGAGATGCAGGTCTCACGCGAGCCGTTGACGCCTCTTCGCAGCGATCTCGCCGGCATCGTCGAGGCGAACAAGTGACCGCGCCTCATGGGGGAGGCGCCCCACCCCGAGCGACGGCTGCACCCATGGCTACGCAGGTGAAGTCAGCGGCACCGGCAACCGCGGCACACGCGGCCCCGCTTCCCGCGCCCGGAACGACGACCGAGGCGCGCGCCGAGGGCAACGCGACCTTCAGCATCTGGCGCGGCGACGCGACGCATGGCGCGCTCGTCGACTACACGACCGCGATCTCGGAAGGCATGGTCGTGCTCGACGCCGTGCACCAGATCCAGGCCGAGCAGGCGAACGACCTCGCCGTACGGTGGAACTGCAAGGCCGGGAAATGCGGCTCCTGCTCCGCGGAGATCAACGGCAAGCCGAAGCTGATGTGCATGGCCCGACTCAGCGAGCTCGATCTCGGCAAGCCCGTCACCGTCGAGCCGATGCGGACATTTCCACCCGTGCGCGATCTCGTCACCGACGTGTCGAGGAATTTCCGGGTGAAGAAGAAAATCCGGAAGTTCACGCCGCGGCCGCCCGACGCGCCCGACGGAACGTGGCGCATGAACCAGAGCGATGTCGATCGCGTCCAGGAGTTCCGGAAATGCATCGAGTGCTTTCTGTGCCAGGACGTCTGCCACGTGCTCCGTGATCATCAGAAGCACGACGAGTTCGTCGGTCCGCGCTACCTCCTGTACACCGCGGCGCTCGAGATGCATCCGCTGGACACCCTCGACCGTCGTGCCGAGATCAAGGAGGCCGAGGGCATCGGCTACTGCAACATCACGAAGTGTTGCACGACGGTCTGCCCGGAGAACATCCAGATTACCGACAATGCGATCATTCCACTCAAGGAGCGCGTCGTCGACCGGTTCTACGACCCGGTCGCTCGCCTCGTTCGCCTCGTCCGGGGACGCTGAGCCATGACATCCGGCGATATGAGCTTCGACCTCAAGACACTCGGACCCGACAGCATCGCGAAGGCGCTGCAGAAGGTGGAGCGATACCGCCTGCTCAACGAGCCTGCGGAAGCGGAAAGCATCTGCCTCGACGTATTGCGCGTCGATCCCGGCAACCAGGGGGCGCTCATCATGCTGCTCCTCTCGCTCACCGATCAGTTCGACCGCGGATCGGCCTCCGGCGTCAAGCAGGCACGGGAGATCCTTCCCGCGCTCACCAGCGAATACGAGCGCGCGTATTACGCGGGCATCATCCTCGAGCGGCGTGCGAAGGCGCTGATCCATGGAGCGGCGCCGGGATCAGCATCGGTCGCCTACGAGTCGCTCCGCGAAGCCATGGCGCATTACGAGCGCGCGCAGGCGATGCATCCGCCGCACGACGACAGTGCGCTGCTCCGCTGGAACACCTGCGCGCGAATGCTGATGCGAAGCCCGCACCTGGTGCCGCGCGACGACGAGCGCATGGACCTGCCCCTCGAATAGGTCTGCTGGCCCTCGCTGACGCCGCCGCTCCGGCTGCGCCAGCGAGCTATTTGTCCGTGAGTCCGCTCTCCCGAATGCGATCGGCCAGCTCGCCACGTGACCCCACGCTGAGCTTGCCGAAGATGTTCGAGAGGTGTGTGCTCACCGTCCGGGCGGAGATCCCGAGCGTCGCGCCGATCTCCTTGTTCGACTTTCGCTCGGACACAAGCCGGGCAATGTCCACTTCCCGTCCGGTGAGCCCGCCGACGCCGATGGTGGGCGCACGGGCGGGCGGGCGGGCTCCGAGGATGCGAAGCTGCTCGCGAGTCTCCGTCAGCTCGCGCTCGGCGCCGAGCCGCGCGAAGACGTCGTGCACGCGGCGGAGCTCGCGCATTGCACCGTCGCGATCCCCCATCTCCTTGAGCAGTTTCGCCAGCATCTTCCGGAGCCGCGCGCCGTCGTTGACGTACGGGATCGCCTCCATGCGCTCGGCGGCCTCACGCAGCATGACGACGGCGCGCTCGCGGTCCTTGTCCTTGAGCATGACGACGAGCGCATCGCACGCGTCGGCCCACGCGAGACCGAGGCGCTGCCCGAGCCGCTGGGAATCGTGACGCAGCCGCGCGCCGATCCGCTCCGCCCGATCCCAGTCCTGGAGCCACATCGCCGCTTCGGCGATGATCGGCAGCAGCCGGTGGATTGCCCAGACGACATAGCCCGGCCGATCGGCGATCGCGAGTCCCGCCTCACCGACTTCGATCGCCTTGCGGTAGTCGCGCAGGGCGAGGTGATACGCCGCGAATCCCGTGTGCACGGGGACCACCGTGTGCACGTCGAGCGGCCGATCGGCTGGGCCGTCCGCGCCCGCGAGTGCCCAGGCTTCGTCGAGGTATCGCTTGCAGCGCTCGCGATCACCGCGCCCGAGATACACCAGCGCCGACCACACGAGGAGCCGCGGGAGCAGTGTGCGCTGCCCCAGCGTGCGAGCGACCGCGATGGTGCGCTCCCCGAGCGCGAGCGCCGTGTCCCAGTCGCCGATGCCCGATGCGTGCTCGATCGCGACCTCGGCGGTCCACACGCGCAGCAGCGGCGAGCGGACCTCGTCAGCGAGCCGCTCACTCTCGGCGATATGAAGCGCCGCTTCAGTCGCGTTGCCGGTGAAGCCGGCGAGCATTGCAAGCGCCCAATGCGCCGTGCAGGCCACACTTTTCTGCCCGGACTGTTCGGCGAGCTCCAGCGCCCGCATGCCATGCTCGCGTGCCAGCTCGGAAGGACCGGTCCAGGCGTAGAGCACGAGCAGCGCGCGGTGCACTCTCGCGAGGACCGAGGCATCTCCAAGGCGCTCCGCGACGGCCAAGGCTGCCAAAATCTCCTCCTGCGCCTCGTCACGCCGGCCGAGCTCCTGCAGACATGCCCCCTTCGGGATCTGGATGCGCGCGTGCAGCAGGTCGTCTCCGGCCGCCCGCGCGGCGGCGAGACCCGCATCGTAATGCTCGAGCGCATCCTCGTACTGCCCCGTCCAGTAGCACGCGAGCCCGATGCGGCGCTCGATGGCGGCGAGGCGGGCGTGCTCGCCGAATCGCGCCGCGTCCGCCCGGGCGCGCGCCAGCAGCGCGCGGGCGGAATCGTAGTCGCCGAGGCGCTGGCGTGCGCGTGCGAGCTCCTCGACGATGCTGCTGGCAACCCGCGGATCCGCGGCAGGCTCGCCGTTCTCGATCAATGCGAGCGCGGAACCCAGGTAGTTCGCCGCTTCCCGGTTGGCATATTTCGCGAGCGCGACCCGCCCTGCTGCGGTGAGGTACTTCACCGCCTTCGGCGCGAGGCTTCTCGCATCCGCACGCGAGAAATGAAACGCCAGCTCGTCGGCGTGACGAAGCGCGTCGGGCCCATAGAAACTCTCGAGCGCCTCGGCCACCGACGCGTGCAGCAGCCGAGCGCGCGCGCGACCGAGCTCGCTGTACAGCGCATCCTGGAGCGTAGGGTGCGTGAAGTCGTAGGCGATGGCTTCCCCCTCGGCGCTCTCGCTCAGCACCCGCTGCCGACGAAGCTCATCGAGCGCTGCCAGGAGGTCATCGGCCGACAGCGCGCTGACGGCACCGAGCTGCTCGTACGTCGCGCGCGTCCCAATGACAGCGGCGAGGTTGGCCACGGTGCGGGCGTTGGTCGAGAGACGGTCCACGCGCGCGATGACGGCCTCGCGAATCGACCGCGGAAGCTGCAGCGTGTCGAGCTCCCAGCCGAGCCAGGCACCGTCGCGCTCGTGGAGCTGCCCCGACTCGATGAGCGCCTTTACCGTTTCTTCGATGAAGAACGGGTTCCCCCGCGTCCACCCGTAGAGCAGGGCACTGAACTCGCGCGTTGCCCCCTTCTCGGTTCGAAAGACCTCATGGATCAGGTCCTCCGTCGCCTCGCGGGTCAGGGGACGCAGCTGGTGGACCTGGGCGACGCCGAGCGCGACGAGCGACTGCTCCGTGGAGCGCAGCGTCGGATTCAGGTCGCGCTCGGTCGCATTGTACGTACAGAGCAGGAGCAGCTTCTCCTGCGAGATCTGGCGCGCGACGAAATGCAGCAGCTCGAGGGACGCGGCGTCGGCCCACTGCAGGTTCTCGAGGACGAGCACCAGGGGCTGCTTCGCCGAGAGGCGTACGAGGAACTGGGTGAAGTTCCAGAGCAGGCGCGCCTTGAACTCCGCCGGGTCTCCTCGACCCGCCGATGCGAGGCGTTCCTGGGCCGGCACGAGCGCGGGAAAGAGATAGGACAGCTCCGCGCTCCCGCCCCTCGTCAGCACCTGCAGCGTGGAACTGTCGAACTTGCGAAGGATCGGGAGGAGGGCGTCCGAGAAGAGCGCGTAGGGCACTCCAGTCTCGACGGGATACGCGCGACCGAGGGCGACCTGCCAGTTGCGCCGCTCCGCCTGCTCGGCAGCCGCCTTGGCGAGCCTCGTTTTTCCAATGCCACCTTCACCCGCGAGGATGACGGTGCACCCGCGCCCCGCCGCAGTATTTGCGAGCGCCTCGCTGAGCATCGACAGCTCGGTGGCGCGACCGATGAGCGGCAGATTGAAGAGGGCCGGTGCCGCCACGGCCCCTCTGGTATTCTCCGTTGACCCCATGGGGGGGAGAGGATGCTACTCTCACCCGCCTCATGACAAGGGCCGTTTGTTTATCTCGTCGAACCGACCGGCTCGGCGGCGGCCTCCGTGCGAGACGCAGTGTTCGGTCCCGCACACGCCCCCTCGCCGAGCACGCGCCGGATCATCGCAGCATCCCGCGCGATCGCTGCCCCGGCTCGCGATCGCCCGAGATTCCAGGCCCGCCAGTCCCATCCTCCGTCTTCTTCCGGTGCCCTATGTCTCGCGATATCGCCTCTCAGGGCGCACCGCTCTGCGGCATCGAGGCTGGAGGCGACATCCGGGAGCCGGTCTAGCAGCTCCGGGATCGCGTCCGCGCCGAGGCTCGCAGCATGCGCCGCATCGAAGTCGGCTCCGGACGCCACACGATCGGCGTTCGCACGCAGCACGAGGGCAGCGGGATTGGCGAGCGTCAGGCATCCGAGCACCGCCAGTCCGCCGGCAAGGCTGCCGAACGCGAAGCGGCGTGCGTCGCCACGAAGAACGGTGGCCGCGAACCAGACGATCACCCCACCGATCCAGAGCATGAAGACCGACGCGTGCACGCGTGGCAGCGTCCATCCGTACTCGAGCTGGTACAACCGCATGCGCCCGAGCGCCGAGACGACGAGGGCGAGCAGCAATACCACCAACGCCGTGGTGAGGACACGAAGAATCCTCTGCTCGCGGGCGCTCTCGGGCTTCACGCCGGCGGTAATGCCGACCATCAGCGGCAGGGTGAGCGCCGCGACCGCGACGAGCTCGAAGAATCCGCGGCGTGCGTACTCTGAATACGTCAGCCCCGCGGTGGCGAGGACATGTTCCGTCCCCCCGAACAGGTAGCGGAGTTGGACGAGCATGAAGGAAAGGAACAGCAGGTTCACGGCACCGAGCACCATTCCGCCCTCAATGACGCCAAGGCGAATGGACCACGGACGCACGGTCTCGTCGCGCTCCCAGTGAAGCGATGCGCACATGTACGCCGCCGCGAGCCAGGTAAAGACTCCGGCGAGTGCGAGGTGGGAGATGATCGTTCCGGTGTCCCATCGCACGAATCCGCTGAGGAGCTTCTCGTAGCCGGCATCCGCCTGCATCAGCAGTCCGCCAAGCACGAGCACGACAGGGACGCACATCGCCACCCCGCGTATGGCCGAGACGAGGGGGCGCCGGTAGGTGGTCCGCAGCTCCGCGCGTGTGCGCGCTTCCGCCGCGAGCAACGGAGCAGCGCCGATGAGGATGTGCAGGAAACCGGTGACGGCCGCTCGGATGTATGACCCGACGGCACGTTGCGAGAGCGCAAAGGCCGGAGAGCCGGCGGTCCAGGCGCTCACGACGAGGAGGACGAGCACC
>JANPKQ010000363.1:0-1569 GCA_031426115.1 Gemmatimonadaceae bacterium
ATCACCTTCCGCCCGGACGGGGATTGAAGCCGAAGCTGACCGTCCTCAGCCGCGAGTATTGCCACCTTTGCGAGGAGCTCATAACGGCCCTGAAGCAGTTCCAGGGCCGTTATTCCTTCGAGATCGAGGTGGTGGACGTCGACGCCCACCCGGGGCTGGAGGAGAAGTGGGGCGACAAGGTACCGGTGCTGCTCGATGGCGATCGGGAAATCTGTCATTACTATCTCGATATCGAGGCTCTCGATGTCCGGCTCGCCCGAATGAAGTAAGCCGGACCGGGTAGGCGAATCCCTACAGACGGTAAGGGCGATCGCACCTAGACTGCGCGCTTGCTCACTGGGAGGTGTCATGACACGGACAGCCACGGCGGTCGTCGCCACGGCCGACAGCGCCGCCGCCGGCGCCGAGCTGGGGCGCGAGCTGCGCGCGGGACTTGGTGGGGAGGCTGCCGACGCGGTGATCGTATTCGCGTCCGCGCAACACGATTACTCCAAGCTGCTCGAGGCGCTGGTGCGAACGTGCGGGACCAGCACGGTGGTGGGCTCGTCCTCCGCGGGCGAGTTTTCCAACGCGGCGAATGGCCAGGGTCAGACCTCGGCGCTCGCGATCCGCTCGGACAGCATCAAGTTCGCCGTCGGCGTGGGGCGCTCCATCAGCCGTGACCCGCAGGCCGCGGCACGTGAAGTGGCCAGCGCTTTCAAGGGAGTGGGCACGCCCGCGCTGCCGTACCGCTCCGCGCTCGTCATGACCGATGCCCTCGCCGGCCACGCCGATGCGGTCGTCGAGGAGCTCACCGTCGCCACCCGCGGCAACTATAGATTCTTCGGCGGGGGGGCCGGCGATGATGGCCGCTTCCAGAAGACGCACGTGTTCGCGGGGACCGAAGCAGTGTCGGATGCGATCGTGGCGCTCGAAATGCTGTCATCGCGGCCGGTCGGTGTGGGCGTTTCGCACGGCTGGGTGCCCGGCAGCGAAGGCCTGCGCGTCACCGAGGTGGACGGCGCCAGGCTGATCGGGCTGAACGGGGCGCCCGCTGCGGATGCGATCGCCGACTATGCCGCGGCCACCGGGCAGAAGTTCGATCGCGCCGATCCGATGCCCTTCTTCCTCCACAACATCCTCGGCATCCGCGACGACGGTCACTACCGCTTGCGCGTGCCGCTCGCCGTCCACGATGACGGTTCGCTCGCGCTGGCGGCTGAAGTGCCGCCCGGCTCGGTCGTGCACGTGATGAAGACCACCGAGCAGTCCGCGGTGCTCGCCGCGGAGCAGGCGATGCGCGCGGCACTGGCCGCGCTGAATGGATTCAAACCGGGCGCCGCGCTGGTGTTCGATTGCGTGGCGACGCGCCTGCGGCTGGGGCGTGCCTTCGACGACGAGCTCAAGGCCTGCGCCGACCTGCTGCATCCGGCGAGGTTCATCGGCTGCAACACGTATGGCCAGATCGCGCGCGCCGAGGGGCAATTCGGCGGCTTCCACAACTGCACCGCTGTGGTCTGCGTGCTTCCCGAATAGCGATCGCCGGTGGACACGCGGGAAACCCTCGACCTGTTCGTCGCGCTGGGCGTG
>JANPKQ010000364.1:0-1540 GCA_031426115.1 Gemmatimonadaceae bacterium
TCGATCAACATTGGCAGGAAAGAGGCAGTGTTGCGCCAGCGCTTGCCGAGCGCGCCGATTTCGCGCATTTTGCACCGCATGGGGGACACATCCAGCGACAGCGGCGAGCGCTCGGACGAGCGCCACGGCAATTTCTACCGCCTGAGCGGAGCGTTGACCATCACCCGCGCAGCCTCGACCCAACGCGAGATCGATGCCATCGCCGACCCACTGACCATCGACCTCGCCGGGGTCGAGAAGATGGACACCGTTGGCGCGTGGCTCGTCCACCGCGCCGTCCGCGACCGCAAGGCAACGGTGGTCGGCACCTCGCCCGAGCAGCAGCAATTGCTCGAGCAGGTCGCCGAGGCCGACCATCCCACCCGAATGCGCCGCGAGGAGCCCAATTCGGCGTCGCGCGCGCTTGGCGAGCTTGGTGACTGGACGATCGACGCCGGCCGCACCCTTGTCGGCATGCTCGGCTTCCTCGGCTCGGTGTTCATCGGCATGGCGAGCGTCGCCCGCCGCCCCAAGCGCTTCCGCCTCAACGCCGTGGTCCAGCGGTTCGACCTCGTCGGGGTGCGCGCGCTCGGCATTATCGGGCTGATGACCTTCCTCATCGGCATTGTCATCGGCCAGCAGGGCGCGGTCCAGCTCGCCGCGTTCGGCGCCGAAGTCTATACCATCAACCTCATCGGTCGCCTCAGCATCCGCGAACTCGCCACCCTCATGACCGCGATCATGGTTGCCGGCCGCTCGGGATCGGCCTTCGCCGCCCAGCTCGGCACGATGAAGATCACCGAGGAAATCGACGCCATGCGCACCATCGGCGTGTCGCCGGTCGAGGCGCTGGTCCTCCCGCGCATCCTCGCCGCGACGATCATGATGCCCTTGCTGGCCTTCTACGCGATGATGATGTCGCTGCTTGGCGGCGGGGTCTATGTGTGGGTTGACCTCGGCATCCCGCCGGCGACCTTCATCCAGCGCATCCAGGAAGTCGTGCCGCTGACCGATCTCTATGTCGGGCTGATCAAGGCGCCGGTGTTCGGCTTCATCATCGCGCTTGCCGGCTGCTATCAGGGCATGCAGGTAAAGGGCAATTCGGAGGAGGTCGGCACTCGCACCACCGCCGCGGTGGTCCAGTCGATCTTCCTCGTCATCGTCCTCGACGCGGTGTTCGCGGTGTTCTTCTCGCAGATCGGCTGGATATGACCGACGCGCCCATCATCTCGATCCGCGGGCTGTCGAACAGCTTTGGCGAGTCCGTCGTCCACGAAGGGCTCGACCTCGACGTGCGCCGCGGCGAGATCCTTGGCGTGGTCGGCGGCTCGGGCACGGGCAAGTCGGTGCTGATGCGCTCGATCATCGGGCTCCAGACCCCCGATGCCGGCACGGTCGAGGTGCTCGGCGAGAACATGATCGGCCGCGATGAGGATGAGGCCAAGAACATCCGCCGCCGCTGGGGCATCCTGTTCCAGAACGGAGCCCTGTTCTCGACCCTGACCGTGGCCGAGAATGTCCAGGTCCCGATCCGCGAATATTTCCCGTTCATCAAGCCGCC
>JANPKQ010000365.1:0-1771 GCA_031426115.1 Gemmatimonadaceae bacterium
AATAACGGCAACGGCAGCCGCGGATTTCGCGGAAACGACGCGGATAGGGCAACCGCAACTGCGAACTGAAAACTGTAAACTGAAAACCGTAAACTGCTTATCGAACGCGAACGAACGCGGACAACTGCAACTGCAACAACCAACTGCAACCACGGATGCCACGGAGGCCACGGAAGGGGCAACAGCAACTACATGGTTGGCATCTCGGCGCAGCGTCTCTCGCGCAAAACCCCACGTAAGAGGTGCCTTTGGCTTCTTCATGTCCTTCATGTCCTTCATGTCCTTCATGCTCTTTCCCCCCCCAAGCCTTCTGGAAAGCCAGCCCTCGAGCGGGAACCCCGTGCCGCCACCAGGGAGGCGCCCCCACTGCGCGCGCCCCATATTTCCACCATGTATTCGACGTGCCTCTTCTGCAACGGATCGCTCGGCGAGAACACGGCCATCGAACAGTTTCCGATTGGGCAGCGACTGGCGTTCGATCCGGCGAAGGGGCGGCTGTGGGTGGTGTGCAGGAAGTGCGAGCGGTGGAATCTCTCGCCGATCGAGGAGCGCTGGGAGGCGATCGAGGAGTGCGAGCGGCGCTTTCGTGATACGCGCCTGCGCACCTCCACCGAAAACATCGGCCTCACCCGCCTCAAGGAAGGGCTCGAGCTCGTGCGCATCGGCTCGCCCCAGCGGCCGGAGTTTGCGGCATGGCGGTATGGCGACCAGTTCGGACGGCGACGCAGGCAGAAGCTGATCCGGGTCGGTGTCGGGACGACGGTGGTCGGCGGGATCGCGGCCGGATTCTTCAGCATCGGGGCGGCAACGGGCGGCGGGCTATGGCTGCTGGCGCGGTTCGGCGAGTCCGCGTATGAGCGGATCGTGCACGGGAGTCCGCGCCAGGTCGTAGCCCATGTGCCACTGGAGGATGGGAAGCGAATCGCGCTGCGGCGGAGCGAGCTCGGGAAGGTGCACGTCGGCACGGATCGCAACGGGGCGTTCTGGATGACGGTGCCGAATCCGCGAGGCGTCTCGTTCCGACAGGAGACCGACCACGTCGAGCTGCTGAGCGGCGAGAACGCGCTGCGCGCGGCGGGGATGATTCTCCCGGCGATGAACTGGGGCGGCGCGACGAAGGGGGAAGTCGAGCGCGCGACGGGACTGGTCGAGGCGTCGCCTTCGGCGAGCGACCTGTTCCACGCCGTTGCCCGACAGGCGGCCGAGAAGCCCAGGCTCGACAAGCTCGATACACACTTCCGACTCGCCCTGGAGATGGCGACGCACGAGGAATCGGAGCGCCGCGCGCTCGAGGGAGAGCTCGCGCTGCTCGAGGCAGCGTGGAAGGAAGCGGAGGAGATCGCGGATATCGCCGACAACCTGCTGCTCCCTCCGGGAATCGACGAGCGCGTTCGAAAGGGGAAGGACGCGTGAGCCGGCGTGCCCGGGAGGGACCTGTCTCGCGCCCACTCGAGGCACCGTCGCTCGGCGCCGCACCGTCGCTCGGTGCACAGCACGCGGAGCGCGTAGCCCGCGAGCTCTTCTCGCTCGATGCCCGCGCGACACCCCTCCCGAGCGAGCGCGATCAGAACTTCCTCCTCAGATCAGCGCACGGCGGGCGGATCGTGCTCAAGATCGCGAATGCCGGCGAGAATCCGGCGATGCTCGATGCCCAGCAGTCGGCGATGGAGCATCTCGCGACGCGGGTGGACTGCACGCCGCGCGTCGTGCGCACAGCGGCGGGGAACGCACGCGGCGAAGTCGAGGGGCCGGATGGCCGACGGCATCTCGT
>JANPKQ010000366.1:0-2166 GCA_031426115.1 Gemmatimonadaceae bacterium
GGTGGCGAGCTGGATACCGGCGCGGAGGGCGGCGGGGGTGGACCCGGTGGTGGCGTTACGGTCCGAGTAGACC
Source organism: Gemmatimonadaceae bacterium (assembly GCA_031426115.1). GTDB lineage: Bacteria > Gemmatimonadota > Gemmatimonadetes > Gemmatimonadales > Gemmatimonadaceae > JANPKQ01. The sequence goes on from JANPKQ010000366.1 coordinate 74, forward strand.
CGGGGGTTTGAACGGCGGTGAAGGCTACGGCGTCAGGGGCGACATCGGGCAAAACTGAACGGCGGAAAAGCGTACGTAGAAAGAAGAGCGTTAACTCCGTCAACGTCGGCAAACGGTTTAACGGCGTTGACGGAGTTGCCGCTGTTTTGTCCTACGTACCGTTTCGCGCTCTCAGTTTTGCCCGATGCCGCCCCCGACGCCGTGGCCGTCAACGCCGTATCACAAACTGCTTTTCCTCGCCGCCCCAATTCCGGCGGCCCGCCCGGTGGCCCACGCCCACAGAAAATTGTACCCACCGATCGGCCCGAATGCGTCGAGCACCTCGCCGCACAGATACAACCCTGGGTGACGACGGCTCTCCATCGTGCGCGGATCGACTTCGGCGAGACTCACCCCGCCGCCCGTGACTTCGGCTTTCCGATAGCCTTCGTCGCCGGACCAGGGGAGGGTACCGCGAGTCAGCATCTCGATGAGCCGCAGTCGTTCATCGCGTCGAAGCTCGGCGAGCGTGCGCGCAGGATCGACGTCCGCCATCTCGAGCAGCACCGCGGCGAGCCTGTCGGGGAGCTCGGCGCGAAGGGCGCCGGTGACGGTGCGCGCACCCTGTGGACGGAGCGCGGTCTCCCATTCACCTTCGCCAAATGTCGTCCAGCGTGCTGTGACGCTCGCCCTCGAGGGCGACTCGGTGCGGGAGCGGACGGCGACGTGAGAGACATCGAGCACTGACGGACCGCTGTAGCCGCGATGCGTGAAGAGAAAGCCACCGGTCGCCGTTGCGGTGCGGGGGCCATCGCGCGCCGTCAGCGTCACCGGGAGCGACACGCCACTCAGGGCGGCGAACGAAGGCGCGTCCGCCGTGAGCGGCGTCAGCGCGGCATAAGTGGGGTGCAGCGTGTACCCGAGCCCCTCGAGGATGCGCAGGCCGGTGCCATCGCTGCCCGTGTTCGGTACAGAGAGGCCGCCGGTCGCGACGATCACTGCATCGGCGTCGAACGGTTCTGCACCGGCGCGCTCGACGCGCCAGCGTCCGCCGCCAGCGGGAGCGAAGTCGGTGACGGTCGTGTCCATGACGAGCTGCGCACCCGTCGCCGCGGCGTGCGCGAGCAGGCCATCGCGCACATCACGCGCGCGATGCGATGCCGGGAAGCGCTTCAGCGATTCGGGTTCGTCAACGAGCGGAATGCCGAGGTCGCGCTCGAAGAACGCGACCTGCTCGTCGAGGGGCCACGAGCGAAGCATCTTGCGCAGGACGTTCGGCGACGAGTCGGTGACGAACCGCGACTCATCGAGCACCATCGGCAGCACGTTGCAGCGCCCACCGCCGCTGATAAGGATCTTGCGGCCACCGTCGCGAGTGCGCTCCACGAGCAGCGTCTCGGCGCCAGCCGCAGCGGCGAAGATCGCGGCCATCGTGCCGGCGGCACCGCCGCCGATTACCACTACGCGGCGCACGCGTCAGTCTCCAAGTCTGTTCCCTGTGCCTCTGACAACTCCGAACACGGGGTTCGGCAGACGATCACACGGCAAGTTCGGAGGTGACAGAAGCACAGGGGGAGGGTATGCCGGGCGCCGTTCAGTCGATCGTCGCGTACCCGGCGCCGCCACCGACTCGTCGCACCTTCCCGACGCCCTGCTCACCGGCAATGAGCTCGGCATAGAAGTCGAGCGTCACCTTGGCGATCTGCTTCCAGCTGAACTCCGCGAGCACCCGCAGCCTGCCGGCGCGGCCCATCCTCGCCCTTCCCTCGGGGTCAGCAAGCAGTGCGTCGATCGCGGCCGCGAGCGCGCGGGAGTAGCCCTCCGGATCCCGCGGCTCCGCGCTCGCATCATCCACCGCGTCGAACGGCACGAGGGTCCCCGTCTCGCCCGGCACGATGATCTCGGGGATGCCGCCGACGGCCGCGGCGACAATCGGCGTCTCGCACGCCATCGCCTCGAGATTGATGATCCCGAAGGGCTCGTACACCGACGGGCAGACGAAGACGGCCGCGTGTGTGTACAGCGCGATGACGTCTTCCTTCGACACCATCTCGGGGATCCAGATGATCGCTGCGTCGGACTCCCGCCTCACCGTCTCCACGAGCGCCGCCATC
>JANPKQ010000367.1:0-5590 GCA_031426115.1 Gemmatimonadaceae bacterium
ACCGCGGGAACGCTCCAGATCTTCCCGCTCCAGGTGACGATGAGATTCTTCGAATCGGGCGTGAACGACATCCCCGGGTAGACATCGCGCGATGCGCGCGACTCCTGGTCATCGCGCTGCACGGGATACGCGAGCCAGCGCTCCTGGTCGGTCTCCATGTCGCGGATGCGCAGGCCGGTCTGCTGATCGTGACGGGTCGCGTAAACGAGCCACTTCCCATCGGGCGACAGCGTCGGCCGGAAGGCGGCGCCCCAGCGCGTGCCGCGCGGCGAGAACTCGCCGGTGTTGCGATCGTAAACGACGAGCGAGTAGCCGCCGCCCATCGGATCGTTGTAGGTCCACTGTCCCGTCGCCGTGCGACGCGCCGCCCAGATGTAGCGCGCATCCTTGCCGAAGGCCGCGCCGAGGTACCGGGCCGCGGCGGGTGCTCCACCGGCTCGGCCGGTCGCCGCGGCGGCGGGTGGTGCGCCAAGCTGCACGCCGGCGCCACCGTCCACGTGATACATGTGCAGGTTGTTGCCGCGCGAGACGACGATGTACTTGCCGTCGGGCGTCCACTCGGGTGAGTCGTACGCATCCGTCCGACCCGTCGTCACCTGCACGGTGTCCTTGAGGTCGAGCGACATGTGCCAGAGGTTCGCCGCGCCGCGGCGGTCGGAGACGAACGCGATCCGCTTGCCGTCGGGGCTGAAGCGCGGCTGCGCGTCCACCGCCATGCCCTTCGTGATCGCTGTCGCCTTCCCGCCGGCCATCGGCACCGTGAAAATGTCGCCGAGGTGATCGAAGACGATCGTCTGCCCGTCGGGGCTGACGTCGAGCGACATCCATGTACCGACATCCGTCGTGAAGCGGATAACGCGCTCGGGCTTGAGGGGCAGGCCTTCCTGGATCGGATTCGCCGTATCGGCGCGTGGGCCGGCGCCACGTTGGGCATGCAGCGAGAGCGGCAGTGCCAGCGCGCAGAATGCGGCGAGGCGGAGGGAACGATGAAGCGACATACAGTCTCCGGGGTGACGCTTGGAGTGGGAGTGGAGCGGCGTCGGGCGCCGCCTTCCTTCAAGGTAGGGAAAAGCGCCGAGCGGCGGCTAGGGGACACCCGCTGGGCCAGGCGCCCTGGCCCGTGCCGAGAGTACGGCGATTGCGCGCTGCACCTCTTCGACACGGGTGCGCTGCAGATAGTGCCCGGTGTTCGGCAGGACCTCGATCCACGCATTCGGGAGCTGCGTCGCAAGTTGCTGCGACTCCGGAAGGAGGTCGTCGCCATCGCCGACGAGGAGCTGCACCGGAGCGCCGATCGTCGAGTATCTCCTCGCCATCGCCGCCGCTCCCTCCTGGAGGAGCCAGGTGTCCCACACCGTCGCGCCGAGCTGGCGGGGGCGCATCCAGAGGGCACGCGCCGCGGAGAGGTGCGCAGGTTGAACGCTGTCGGGACGGTATGCGGCGGTGAACCGAGTCTCGAGGATGCCGCGCCCGAGCAGGGGCACGAGGGTGTGGCGCAGGAGCGGACCGATGATGGGGCGGCGCAGGAACGCGTAGAGTGCGTCGGGTGGCGCGTCGACCGGATAGGCTCTCGTCCCGAGCAGCGCGACTCCGGCAACGTCGTCAGGAAACTCGGTGGCGTAGGCGAGTGCAACCGACCCGCCCCACGAATGGCCGACGAGGATTGGCCGGCTGATATCGAGCTGCGTCAGCGCTGCGTGAAGCTGCCGCGCCTGCGCAATCGGCGTTGCTGCTCGCAGGTCAGGCCGTTCGCTGTAGCCGTGGCCGGGCCGGTCGATGGCAACCACTCGGTGGGTGGCCGCCAGGGCGGGGACGACGAGCTCGAAGTCACGCGTCGAGCCCGGGTTGCCGTGGAGCAGGACGATCGGCGGGGCTTCACCCGAGGATCGACCAGCCTCGACGTAGTGCAGCCGCGATCCGGCGACGGACACGAAGCGGCCGATCGGCGGATAGTCGGCTCGGGCGCGCGCGCCGAGGCGATTGACCCAGAGAGCGGAGAAGCCGAACACGAGGACGACCAACAGGACGGCGGCGACGAGCGCCTTGGCGAATCCGCGAATGACTCGGGTCATTGCCCGCACGTTACGTCCCGCGTCGCCTCCCCGCGACTCTTCCGGTTCGTACCCCGGATCCCCATCGTGTGACCGACCGCCCGGTGCGGGGGTGTCAGTCTCAGAGTCCCTTCTTTCGCGAGGTCGCCATGACTGTCCGCGTACTGCCATCCCGCCATCCCGCTCGCGCCGTCGTAGCCGGGGCATTCTTCCAGATCTTCGTCGCGCTCGCGGGTCTCGCCGCTCCGTTGGCTGGCCAGATCATCTCGGTGAAGACCGTCCCGATTGCCCAGGGAGACCAGTTCGATTTCTTCCCGTCGCGCAACCAGGGAATGGCCAGCGTCTCGATCGCGATCGCGGACACGCTGCTCGACCCATTCTCGAATCCCGCGAAGGCGAGCCGGATCAAGGGCAGTCACTTCTTCGGGTCGCCGACGTTCTTCAGCGTCTCGAGCAACGCCGGTGGCGGGCGCACGCTTCCCATCACGGCGCTCGCGCGATCGGGCGCGCTCTTCGGCGGGGCGGGCCTCGCGTTCCAGGAGATCGACGCGGCGCAGCGGGCGGACTTCCAGCAGTTCGCGCCGAGCCCCGACTTTCCAACGGTGGGCAACGAGAAGCATCACAACCGATACGGCTTCGCGATGCTCGGCAGGGCGTTCTCGTCGGCCGGCGTCTCGGTAGCGGCCAGTCTCTTCGGTGCCGGCCTCGAGGCGGTAGATGGCGTCGACCTCCTCTACGGCGGCAGTCAGGCGGTCGGCCAGCGCGGCCAGCAGATGGATGTGCGGATCGGCGCCCTCAAGGAGTGGAGCGACGCGCGATCGCTCGAGGCTGTGGTCGTGCACAACCGGTATCGCTCGGTGCACGACGTCACCTATGCAGACTGGTTCTGGGATCCCGCCACGAGGACGACCGTCCCGCGCCCGCGCGTCGAGCACAACCTCGATCGGACCAACACGTCGGGCGTCCACCTCGCGTACGTGCAGCCGATTGCAGGTTCCGCATGGCGTGTGGGCGGGCTGCTCACGGCAAATCGACTCACGCACCCGAAGATCCCGAATTACGAGATCATGAACATCCCGCGCGATCCGGGACATTCCGAGGCGCTCAACGTCGGCGTCGGCGTCTCGAAGATGCAGGCCGGGTCTACGTTCGGTCTCGACATGATCTACGAGCCCATCCGCACCGCTACGTGGGCGGAGGCAGCCGGGCCCATCCAGGGCGCGAGCGGGGCGATGATCCCGAGTGGCGGGAAGACCATCGAGAATCGCTTCCGGTTCTCGAACGCGCTGGTGCGTATCGGCGTCGGGCAGGAAGTGAAGTCGGCGGATGGCAAGAGCGACGCGGGCTTCCAGATCGGGCTCGCCATGCGCGCCATCAACTACCGGCTGCGCCAGGACGACAACGTCGCGGGGTCGGTGAGGCACCTGAACGAGCAGTGGACGGAGTGGACGCCGACGTGGGGCACGAGCTTTCGCCTTCCCCATCTCGAGCTTCGCTACCGCGGCCGGCTCACGACGGGAACGGGGCGCCCCGGAGTGAGCCGGTCGGATCGGTTCATCGCGGGAGACCGCGCCGCGTCGGCGCCGAGCATCGTCGCTGCGCCGAGCGGACCGTTGACGCTCGATGAGGTTCGCGTCACCACTCACCAGCTCTCCATCTCCTTCCCCATCCGTTGAGGATCGATCCCATGTCGAGAATCACACGGCCGGGACAGCCGCGGATGGTGCTGGGGGTGCGGCACGTCGCACGCCGACGCTCGACCGCGACACGACTAGGGCGGTGCATGGCCATCGCGGTGTTCGCTGCCGCTTGCGGTGACACGCCGATCGAGCCGGACATTCCACCACCACCACCAACGCTCGACGCAGTCCTCCGGCAGCAGATCGGGCAGTGGGGCGTCGTTCCCATCCTTCCAGTGCCGAGCCAGAGTCCGGCCCTCGTGCAGCTCGGCCAGTCGCTGATGTTCGACAAGCTTCTCAGCGGCAACCGCGACGTGTCCTGCGCGACCTGTCATGATCCGGCGCGACAAGGTGCGGACGGCCTGTCGCTCGCCATCGGCACCGGAGGAACGGGCGAGGGAGCCGCCCGCGTCACGGGCACCGGCCGGCCATTTGTCTCGCGCAATGCCACGTCGCTCCTCAACGTCGGACTCGGCCCGACCTATCTCTTCTGGGACGCCCGACTCTCCCAGCACGGCGTTTTCGGACCGCCCCCGCTGGGCGTTCCTGTCGCCCCCCTCCCACCTCCCGGGGGGTTCACGCATCCGCAGAACGTCGCGGATGCGCTCGTCTCGCAGGCGTTCGTCCCGGTGCTGAGTCGCGAGGAGATGCGCGGGCGCGCAGGGGATGTCGATCGCTTTGGAAACCCGAACGAGCTCGCGCTGATCCCCGACGACAAGCCGGAAGAAGTGTGGCGTGCAGTGATGCGTCGCGTGCTCGCCGTTCCGGAGTATGTCACCCGATTCCAGGCGGCGTTCCCCTCGGTCCCCGTGCAGTCGTTCTCGTTCGAGCATGCGGCCCGGGCCATCGCCGCGTTCGAGACGACCGCCTACACCAAGGCCGCATCGCCGTTCGACCGATATCTCGCGCGCGATGACAATGCGCTGACGCCAGCCGCCAAGCGCGGCGCGACGCTCTTCTTCGGCGAGGCGCGATGTGCCTCCTGCCATTTCGGTGCGCTGCTCGGGGGACAGCGGTTCGCGAATGCGGGTGTGCCGCAGCTCGGCCCGGGGAGCGGGAAGGGCGCGCCACTCGACCGCGGTGTTGGTGACGTCATCGGCCAGCCGCACTACCAGTTCGCTTTCCGCGTCCCCACCCTGCGGAACGTCGAGCTGACGGCGCCCTACATGCACAACGGCGCGTACGCGACGCTCGACGCCGCCGTGGATCACTACCGGGATGTGCCGAAGGCGCTTCGAGAGTACGACGTCTCCCAGCTTTCGCCAGCGCTGCGAGCCTCCTACCACGGGGATGAAAAGACGATTTCCGCCGTCCTCGCGAACCTGGATTTCGCGTTGAGGCGGCCGCTGCCGCTGACGGACGCAGACGTGTCCGATCTCGTGGCCTTTCTCCGGTCGTTGACCGATCCATCAGCGCGCGATCTCAGCGGGCTCGTGCCGGCATCGGTGCCGAGCGGGCTGCCGGTCGGTCGGCAGCCGTAGCGTCTGACGTCGAAGTCCGCGCGATCGCCCATCGCCCGACGTCTGTGCTATTTCGCGACGGCGGGCGCGGCGATCGGAAACTCGAGCACGCGCTCGACACCGAGGGAATCGCGGTCGAGCGCGAGCAGGTAGTCCTTGCCGAACTCGAAGATAATCGAGAACGACGGCATGACGGCGCGGCACAGGAACCGTCCCTCGCGGTCGAAGCCGAGGTAGCTGCGCGTCGGTGGCCGATCGGGCATCGGGTACTCGCGTACCCAGATGCGACCATCGCGGCCAACAATGACTCCGGAGAAAGCCGGAAAGCGCTCGGCGGCCGGCCGGTCCTCGCGGATCAGGGGCTGCACCATCCGCCTGAACGTCGCCGGGTCCAGGTCGG
>JANPKQ010000368.1:0-13300 GCA_031426115.1 Gemmatimonadaceae bacterium
CGGCGACCTGGCGGCGCTGCCAACCACCGGGCATCTCCTCGCGATCGGGGTGATGACGGTGGAAGTCAGCGCGCGGGTACTGAAGCTGTACTACTCGGCCCACGCGCTTCGCATTCCCTTCTCGCTCTCGACCTCGCTGCGCACGAACCTCGGCGGGGACTTCGGCGCGGGCATCACGCCCTCGCGCTCGGGGAGCGAGCCCGCCCGATTTCTCATCCTCTCCGAGGCGCGGATGGCGCCGACGGCGATCATCCTCCTGCTGTTCGCCGAGATGTTCCTCGAGATGCTGTCGGTGCTCGTCATCGCCGTCGTGCTCTCGATGGTGTTCAAGGGCTCGGGCGCCATCGTCGGCGGCGTGCTCTGGGTCGCGCTCGTCTATTCGGTGTTCGTTGTGGTGGTGGGCTACGCCGGGTTCACGCTGGCGAACAAGGCGAGCGGCCCGCCCCCGCGTTGGGTCGCGATGTTCGGGCTGCATGGGGAACGCTGGCGCCGGGTCCAAACGGGACTGCATGCGCTGCGTGAACGCCTCGCCTCCCTCGGCACCGCGCGCCGCGGCATGCTCGGCTGGGCGATGCTGCTCTCCGCGCTCCACGTGCTCGCGCGACTGGCCGTGCTTCCCGCGCTCGTCTTCTCGTACGACAGGTCCGTCGCTCTCGCGCCGCTGGTGCTCTGGTCGCTGGCGCTGCTCTACGGCGCCAACGCCGCGCCGGCGCCGGCCGGTGGGGGGCTCATCGAGGTCGCGTTCCGGTCATCGCTCGGCGGGGTCATCCCGGCGCCGTACTTCGCGGCGACTTTGATATGGTGGAGGTTTTATTCGTTCTACGCGCTGGTGTTGCTCGGAGCGGTCGTGGCGGGGAGGACCGTGATGCGGGCGTTGAGGGCGAGGGACGAGCGCGCGGTGGAGCGGGTGTTGGCGGGCCGCGAAACCGCTTAACTGCGGGACGAGTTGCTGAACGGCGTTGAAGGCCAGGGCGTCGACGGCGGCATCGGGCAAGACTGAACGGCGGTGTTGGGTACGTAGAAAAGACGGCGTGACTGCGCGTCAACGTCGTCAACAGCGACAATGGGTGTCACGGCGGCAAACGCAGTGAACGGTTTGTCGGCGTTGGCGCAGTTGACGCGCCGTCACGCCGTTTTCGTTCTACGTACGCTTTAACGCCGTCCAGTTTTGCCCGATGCCGCTGTCGACGCCCTGCATCAGTTCCGTAGTTGCCGTTCCGCAGTTGCAATTATCGAACAGCCGCGAACCTCGCACTCGGGCCCGCCGCCGGATCGACCCTATACGCGTTGTACAGATACTGCGACACCATTCGCTGCGTATTGAAAAACGACCCGTTGAGCGCAATCGCGCCGCGCATCACTTCGGCGAAGCGGAGCGGCATTCCGTAGAACAACGGAAGAACCACGCGCTCGAGCTTGTAGTACAGCTCGTTGATGTCCTCCGCCGGGTCCACGGGAAGCTCGTCGTCCTCGCCGATCGACCAGCCCGTCACACCCTCGACGTGGCCCTCGATCCACCAGCCATCGAGCACGCTGAGGCTCGGGACGCCGTTAAGGGCGGCCTTCATGCCGCTCGTGCCGGACGCCTCGAGGGGACGCATCGGGTTGTTCAGCCACACATCGGAGCCGCTCGTCATCAGCGCACCGAGGCTCATGTCGTAGTTCTCGAGGTACACGACTTTCACCGTGTCCTCGAGCCCCGCCGCCGCCGCGAAGATCTTCTTGATCGTCGCCTTTCCCCACTCGTCGTGCGGATGGGCCTTGCCGCCGTACACGATCTGGAGCGGGCCAGTCCGGCGGGTCATGCGCTTCAGCCGGCCGGGATCGCTGAAGATGAGGTCGCCGCGCTTGTATGGCGTGGAGCGGCGGGCGAAGCCGATGGTCAGCGCGTTCGGATCGAGCTTCACTTCCGTGCGGCGCTCGACCTCGTCGAGGAGCGCGCGCTTCGCACGCGCATGCGCCTCCCGGATGTCGTCGAGCGGAATGGCGATCGCATAACGAAGGAAGAGATTGTCGTGGCGCCAGTGCGGGATGTGCTTGTCGAACATCTCCTGGAAGGGTTGGGACGTCCAGGTGCCCGCGTGCACGCCGTTCGTGATCGCATCGATCGAATACGCCGGGAACATCGCGCGCGACACTTCCCCGTGCCGCATCGCGACGCCGTTGACGTACGACGTCAGGCGCAGCGCGAGCAGCGTCATGTGAAGCCCGGTCTCATCGCCCGTCCGCACCTTCTCGAGCAGCGTGACACGCGCCTCGCCGAGCACGGGGCGAACGACATCCATCGGGAAGCGATCGTGTCCTGCGGGCACCGGGGTGTGCGTCGTGAAGACGCACTGCCGGCGGACGGCATCGATGTCGGCATCGGTGACATCCCACGAACCGCGCTCGCCGAGCTGACGCTCCAGCAGCGCGAGCGTCAGCAGTGCCGCGTGGCCCTCGTTGATGTGGTGGACGAGACGTCCCTCCTTGCCGACTTCGAGGACGCGGAGCAGCTCCGCGCCGCCGATCCCGAGCACCATCTCCTGCCGGAGGCGGTATCCGCTGTCGCCGCCATACAGCGTATCGGTGATCCGCCGGTCCTCGTCGGTGTTCTCCGGGAGGTCGGTGTCCAGCAGGTACACCGGAATCTCGTGGCCGGCAACGCCGCGCACGCGATAGCGCCACGCGCGCACCTTCAGCGTGCGGCCCTCGATTTCGATGCCGACGTTCGCCTCGACCGCTTCGAGGCGGTCCTCCGGGCGCCACGAGGCGTCCGACTCCGTCTGCACGCCGGACGCGTCGAGATGCTGGATGAAGTAGCCCTTCCGGTGCACCAGGGTGACCGCGACCATCGCGACGCCGAGATCGGCGGCCGAGCGAAGGGTGTCGCCGGCGAGGACACCGAGCCCTCCGCTGTAGGTCGGGATCGTCTGCTCGAGGCAGATCTCCATCGAGAAGTACGCGACGGTGGTCGGGACAGCGGTTGTCATGGGGCCGGCGTGTCTGATGTGAGGCGCAGGTGCCCGGGTACCAATTCGCCAGCCGCGTGGAGGGCTGGCGTCACGGGCCGCGATCGGAGCGGCAACCTGCCGAGTATTCTAGTGCGTTGGCGGGCGACGCGTTTCCCCGAGGCCCCCGTCAAGGGACGACCAAGGCGCGACCGGGTTGCAGGGGGAGCCAGTTCCCCCGAAATCAGGCGGGCTCGGCCAGCAGCAGCGCGACCGGAATGGTCGCGAGGATCTCGCCGACATTCAACCCGCCCCGCGAGGATGACGACGTCATCAGTCGTCCGGTGAGCGCGCACCGCCAGTGCCGCTCGGCGAGCTCCTTCGGCAGCTCGAGCTTCGCATCGCCCCAGATGGTCCCGCCCGTCGGCGCAGTGCGATCCCCGATGAGGTCGGCGACCAGCCGAGGCACGACCGTGATCGCCGCGTCATCACCATGCGTGCGGGCGAAGGCGATCACCGACTCCCCCTCGGTGCCTGTGGCCCGGAGCGCACGATATGTCCCGTGCGAGAAGACGTGGGGGTGATCCCGACGCGCCCGCAGCGTCTCGCGCATCACGTGCATCTTCAACCGGCCATCCTCCGCCGTCCGGAGGAGGTCGGCCACGTGACCCGACTGCTCGATCTCGGCCGTCTCGAGGCGGCCGAGTGTGGCTCGCCTCGCGTCGTAGTCAACGGGGCGCCGGTTGTCGGGATCGACGAGCGAGAAGCTCCAGAGCTCATCGCCCTGGTAGATGTCGGGCACGCCGGGGACGGTGAGGTGCAGGAGCGTGCGTGCGAGCGCGTTCCACAATCCACGCCGGGTGATGTGAGTGGCAAATTCGGCGAAGTCCGCGGCGAACTTCGGCGAGTCGAAGAGCGCACCCTGAACGAACACCTTGAGTGCATCCTCGAACGCCGCATCGGGGTCGGTCCAGGTGGTTCGCGCCTTTCCTTCCTTCGCCGCCTTGAGCATGTAAGCCTCGAGGCGCTCGCGGAGACCTTCCATCGCCGCCTGCGACGGAAGCTCGCCGGCGGGGACGCCAAGCGGCCAGATCCCGAGCAGCGCCTGGTAGAACAGGTACTCCGTGTTGGGATCGGGGGCGGTCTGCCCGCTCGCGGATGTTCGATGCGCGGCGTTGAGCGAGCGCCAGCGATGGACACGCGTCATCCACTCGCCCGGGATCTCGGACAGCACGTCCACTCGCGAGCGAACGCCCGTGCTGCGCTTCGTGTCGTGGGTGTTGGTGCACACGAGGTTCTGCGGCCAGTGGTCGGCGCGGATGACGTTTGCCTCGTGCAGAACGGATATCGCCTTCGCCAGCGGACGATCCGGCGCGCCGCCGACTTCGTCGCGCGAGACGAGGGGCATGTAGAGATAGAGCGCCGTGTCCTCGACGCCCTTGGCCGTTGCCGGGCCGCTGGTCTGCTGGAAGCGGCGCACGAACAGCCTTCGCGCCGCGCGCTCCCCTTCAACGGCGGGTGGCGACTCGGGACGCAGGACATCCGAGAGCAGGTCGAGCACTTCTGCAGCGGCCTTGCCGCGCTCGCGCGCGAGCGTGAATGCGCGATCGAGCACGTCGGCATCCGCGGCGCGCACCCTGCCATCGCCACCGTCCAGATATGTGCGATACACCGGAAGGCATGCGATGAGCTCGACGATCCCGTCGGTGAGCATCTCGGGGGCGACGCGCTCGTCCGTTGGCGTGCGTCCTCCGCCCGCGTGCTGCGCGCGCCGCGGCGATGTCGCCGCGATCGGTGCAAGCAATCGCGCGAGCCTCGCGACATCGGGATGTAGCGCACCCCGGAGCACGGCGAGCTTTCCTTCCATCGCGACGTCCTCGAAGCGCTCGGGGAGCCCGGTGGAACGCACCAGGTCGTGGTACTCGCGTTCGATCGCGGCGAATCCCTTCGGGTCGATGAGCACGGACTCGAGATCGTTGAGGATCTCGTAGCCCGTCGTGCCCTGGACCGGCCACTCCCGCGGCAGCTGCTCGCCGGGCGAGAGAATCTTCTCGACGAAGATCGGAAAGTCGGCGCCCCTGCGCTTCGTCACTTCGGCACGGAGTCGCTCGAGGTACGCCCCCGGATCGAACAGCCCGTCGATGTGATCGATGCGAAGCCCATCGAGACTTCCGTCCTCGACCCACTCGAGAATGCGCCCATGGGTCGCATCGAATACCGACGCGTCCTCCATCCGCAGCGCGATGAGCTCGTTGATGTCGAAGAAGCGGCGGTAGTTGATGTCGGTGGCCGCACGGCGCCACGACACGAGGCTGTAGTGCTGGCGATCGAGGATTCCGCGCAGGCGAGCGCTGGCTTCCTTGCCGTTCGCGGTCCCCTTGCTCCAGTCGCTGACAGTTTCCGGGGACAGGGGAAAGCTCTTGTCGAAATACCGGAGACGCACGCCATCCTTCCCGTCCACGGAAGCGATCGAGAGCTCGCCGCGCTCCAGCACCGCATCGAGCTCATCGCCGAGCACGGGTACGAGCACGCGCCCCTGGAGCGCGGGATCGGGGACGTCCCAGTCCACATCGAACCAGTGCGCGTAGCGGGAGCCGCGTCCGTTCGCGAGCATGTCCTCCCAATACGGATTGCTGTCACCCGTGCCCATGTGGTTCGGCACGATGTCGAGCACGTAGCCCATCCCGTGCTCGTGCAGCATATCGACGAGCGCGCGGAAAGCCGTCTCCCCGCCGATCTCGGGATTCACCACCGTCGGATCCGCGACGTCGTAGCCGTGCGTGCTGCCGGGCCGCGCCTTCAGGATCGGCGACGTGTAGAGATGGGAGATGCCAAGGCGCGCGAGGTAGGGCACGATCTCCCGGGCGTGCTGGAGAGTGAACTCCTTGTGCACCTGGACGCGATAGGTCGCGCGCAACGGACGCTCGGACTTCGACTTCGACATCATTTATGACCTCGCCGCTCGGCACATCCGAGCGCCTCCGTGAACGTTGAATCGGCACGCAGCTCGTCGACGGTGACGCGCAGTCGGCGTGTCCAGCTCGGGAATTGATCGGGGCCCACGCCCGGCAGGTTCACCGGGTCGCGCTCGCCGAGGATGTCGTCGAGGGAGATCCCGACGAGCGCCGCGGGCGACTTGCAGAGAAAACCGTGAACCGCGGCGCGAAGCTCGGTGTTGGATGCCGGAGGCGCCGCGCGCGGCAGCAGGCCATCGGACGCGAGGCGGCGCAGCAGGGCCGACTTCTCCCGGTCGCGTTCCTCGCGCGCGCGAACGACCTCGCGGTCCTTGTCGCCCTTTGCTGCCGTTCCGAGCTGGCCGGCGGCGTTGCGCAGGGTGATGTCGCGGCACTCCCACCAACCGCCGATGGTCGGCATGTCGTGAGTGTTGGCGGTCGCCAGTGCGAGCGGCGCGTACGACTTCGCCGCCTTGAATCCCACACCGCTGCGCTCGAAATACAGCACCTTCGACGACAGGATGTTGCGCTCTTTCAGCGCCGCCGGCACGTCCGGCGGGACGGTGCCGAGGTCCTCGCCGACGACCAGCGCTCCGGCGCGGCTCGCCTCGAGCGCGAGGATGCCGAGCAGGTCGCCTGATGGAAACCGGACATACGCGCCCATCTTTCCCGTCTCGCCCTCGGGGATCCAGAACTGCCGGAACAGTCCCATGACGTGATCGATGCGCAGTGCCCCGGAGTGGCGGAGCGACGAGTGCACCAGCCGGATCCAGTAGCGATAGCCATCGTGGGCGAGTTGCCGCGGATCGATCGGTGGAAGTCCCCAGTTCTGGCCGGCGGCCGACATCGGATCGGGGGGCGCGCCGATCGCGGCACCCTGGAGGAAGAGATCGGGAAACGCCCAGACATCGCTGCCATTCGGCGATGTCCCGATGGCGAGATCCTGATACAGCCCGATCGGCATTCCGCCGGCCTTGCCCGCGGCTGCGGCCGCTGCCAGCTGGCAGTCGAGCTCGAACTGCAGGTATCGGTGGAAGTCGATGGCCTCCGGATTGGCGGCGCGAAACTCGAAGACCGACGAGGAGCGCGGATCGCGGTAGCGCTGCGGCCACTTGTGCCAGGGCACCGGCGTTCTCGCGCTGCCCGATCCCTTCGTCAGATGCGCGTCCAGGGCCATGAACGTCGCAAACGACTCGAGCTCCTCGCCCTGCGACTCGACGTATCGGTGATAGCGCTCCCCGCGCTCCGTGCCGCTCGCGTGTCGATCCATGAACGTTGCGTGCAGCGCGCGCAGCACGGGCTCGAGGGTGCGCGCGATGCGCTCATACTCAACGCGGTCCGAACCACGGAGGTCCGCGCGCGCAGCGCGCATCGGCGCGGACTCGAGGAGCGCTCGCGCATCCGGCGATTCACCGAGCTCGGGGATCGCGGCGATGTCGAGGTAGAGCGGATTCCGGAACAGCCGGCTGACGGGGCTGTATGGGCTGACGTCCCCGCCGCGGTTGAACAGCGCGTGCAGCGGGTTCACGCCGACGAAGCCCGCGCCGACCTCGCCGCCCCACTCGATGAGGGAGCGCAAGTCGCCGAGGTTGCCGATGCCCCAGCTTTGCCGGGAGTGCACCGTGTACAGGTTGGCCGTGAGGCCGAAGATGCGGCGTCCCGCGAGAACGTCGTCAGGCGAGGGACACCGGCCGGGTGTTACAATGAGCCGCTGGCGTCCCTCGCGGAAGGCACCCTCCGAGCGGACCCGGAGGGCAATATCGTAGTAGCCGGTCTCGATCTCCGGGGGATACGCGATGGTGGCGGTCCCATTCACGACGGGCGCGCGTCCCTCGGTTGTCGTAGCGCGGCCGTGCTCATCGGTCACCGTCATCGACCACTCGATGGAGCGTGCGTCATCGCTGACGCGCGCGCGAAGTCCTGCGACGCGGTCGTCGGTGCGTACGACCGCCGCGGGCGCGACGAGCCCGGCGCGCTCCTCATCGTCGAGCCGCTGCAGCGAGCGCCGGGCCGCGGCATCGTTCGCGGCCTCGAGTCCCATCACACGGAGAAGCGCAACGCGGGTCGCGTCGCTCGTGCGCCGCGTCTCCTTCCCCGTCTGGTCCACGTACTCGTCGATGATTCCCATGCGCGCAGAGAGCTCGCGCAGCGCGCTGATCTGCGGTTTTGCCACGGCCTGTGACCGGCGAGGCCGCGCGGCGGCTGGTTTACGTCTCGTTGCCACAGACTCCTCAGCTGGGCTCGGCGCCGGATTGCAAAGGACACATCACTGCAACGGCTATTGGGTCACGGCCTTTCAACCGTGGCAGGCGCGTAGATCACGACACCGAGCGGAGGCAGGTTCAGCCCGATCGACTGCGGATAGCCGTGCAGCGGCGATGCCTGGGTCTGCACTTCCGCGATGCGGTTGATGCCGCTCCCGCCGAAGCGGGCGTCGTCGGTGGACAGCAGCTCGCGATACGTGCCGGCCGCTGGCACGCCGATCCGATAGTTCTCCCGAGGCACCGGCGTCAGGTTCATCACCACGACGACGTGGTCGTCTCCGTCCCGCCGCACGTACGACATCACCGAGTTCTCCCGATCGGCGACGTCGATCCACGAAAAGCCGGCGGGGTCGCTGTCCCGCCGCCAGAACGCGGGATACTCGCGGTACAGCGTGCCCATGGCGCGCATGAACTCGAGGAAGGCGCCGTGGAGCGGCTGGCTGGTGAGGTGCCAGTCGATGCTGCGGTCGTGGTTCCACTCACGCCACTGCCCGATCTCCATCCCCATGAAGAGCAGCTTCTTTCCAGGGCGCGTGTATTGATACGCGATGAGCGTCCGCAGGTTCGCGAACTTCTGCCAGTCGTCGCCCGGCATCGTCCCGAGCAGCGAGTTCTTGAGGTGCACCACTTCATCGTGCGACAGCGGCATGATGAAATGCTCGCTGTACTCGTACATCATCGCGAAGGTGAGCTGGTCATGGTGATGGCGGCGATACAGCGGATCGCGCGCGAAGAACGCGAGCGTGTCGTGCATCCACCCCATGTTCCACTTGAAAGCGAACCCGAGGCCGCCCTCCGCGGACGGCTTCGTCACCCCCGGCCAGGCGGTGGACTCCTCCGCCACGGCGAAACAGCCGGGCTGGTAGGTCCGGATCGCCTCGTTCGTCTCGCGGAGAAAGGTGATGGCATCGAGATTCTCGCGGCCGCCAAGCCGGTTGCGTAGCCACTCGCCCGCCTTGCGGCTGTAGTCCAGGTAAAGCATCGACGCGACCGCGTCCACACGCAGCCCATCGACGTGGAACTCGTCGAGCCAGTAGAGCGCGTTCGCCGTGAGGAAGTTCCGGACCTCGGTGCGGCTGTAATTGAAGATCAGCGTCCCCCAGTCCGGGTGCTCGCCGAGCCGTGGATCCTCGTGCTCGTACAGCGCGGTGCCGTCGAAGCGGCGCAGCGCGAAGTCATCCTTTGGGAAGTGCGCGGGCACCCAGTCCACGATGACGCCGATCCCCGCCTGATGCAGGGTGTCCACGAGGAAGCGGAAGTCATCCGGCGTCCCGTAGCGCGACGTCGGCGCATAGTAGCCCGAGACCTGGTAGCCCCACGATCCCGTGAATGGATGCTCCGCGACGGGGAGGAGCTCGACGTGGGTGAAGCCCAGGGCGGTGAGGTGACTCGCGAGCCGCGGGGCGATCTCGCGATACGACAGCGGCCGGTCACCCTCCTCCGGCATGCGCGCCCACGACCCGATGTGGCACTCGTAGATGAGCATCGCCTCCCGCGCGACATCGCGGCGCGGGCGCTCCGACATCCACGCCTCATCGGCCCACTCGTATCGATCGAGACGCTGCACGATCGATGACGTGCCGGGCGACTGCTCGAGCTTGAACGCGAACGGGTCGGTCTTCAGGCGCGGCAGTCCCTCGCGCGTCATTATCTCGAACTTGTACAGCGCGCCCTCTGCCACGTCGGGAATGAAGATCTCCCACACCCCCGATGCACCCAGCCGGCGCATGGGGTACATCCGGCCATCCCATCCGCAGAAGTCGCCGACGACGCTGACGCGGCGCGCATTCGGAGCCCAGACGGCGAACGCCGTGCCCTCGGTGCCATCGATTGCCATCGGGTGCGCACCGAGCTCATCCCAGAGGCGTCGATGCGTGCCCTCGTTGAAGAGGTGCAGGTCTACCTCGCCCACCGTCGGCTCGAACCGGTACGGGTCGCCACGTTCCCACGTGCTGCCGTCCGCGAAGTGGAAGCGGAAGCGGTGGCGCGACGGGAACTCGGCGTCGGGCAGCGCGACGTGGAAGATCCCTCCCTCGATGCGCTCCATCGGAACGACGCTGCCGTCGGAGAGCACGCACTCCGCCGACGCTGCCGTGGGGTGCATCGCGCGAAGGACGATGCCCGTGTCGTCGCCGGGGCGGAGCGGGTGCGCACCCAGCACGCCGTGCGGATGCGCGTGCTCGCCGGCAAGCAGCGCCCGCAGCTCGTTCAGGTCCGGAATCAGCGGGCGCACCGGCTCGGCCGTCGCCGTAGAGGTCGAATCACTGACCCGCTGCCGCGGCTTCCGCAGCTTTCTTGATTTGTCATCCATCGTAGCGTCCTCCTTCGACACGCACTGATGCACCTCCCGTGGCCGCCGCCGCTTCGGCGGCTGCCGGGCTTACCGCGATCGCGTTGACTGCCGCCGCATGGTGCACGGGGTCCAGCCGACGATCCACGCCGTAGCGCAGGAGTAGAAATGAGTATGCCGCGACCCTGATCGGGCCGTCGGTGCTGGCGCCACGGTTCAGCTCGGCGGTGTCGATCATCTCGACCCACACCCCTGCGCCGGGAAGTCGTGGCAGTGTCACTTGCACATCGCGATCCCCTGCGTGGGCGATGAGCAGCATCGTGTCGCCCTTGATCGGGCGGCCACGATCATCCATCTCGTCGGTGGACTCCCCAGGGATGAGCATGCCGAGGATGTGGTTCTCCGGATTCTGCCAGTCGTCCTCCGTCATCTCCTCGCCATCCGCACGGATCCAGATGAGGTCCTTCACGCCCTCGGCGCTGGGCTGTCCGTGGAAGAAGGAGCGGCGCCGCAGCACGGGGTTCGAATGGCGGATCGCGAAGACCTTTCGCGTGAACTCGAGCTGCTTCCGCTGGAGATCGGTGAACTCCCAGTTCATCCAGGTGAGCTCGCTGTCCTGCGCGTAGGCGTTGTTGTTTCCCGCCTGCGAGCGCGCGACCTCATCGCCATGCGCGATCATCGGGACGCCCTGGGAAAACGCGAGCGTCGCCATCAGGTTGCGCATTGACCGCTGGCGGATGTCGATGATCCCCCGAACGTCGCTCGGACCTTCAGCTCCCCAGTTACGGCTGAAGTTGTCGTTGGCGCCGTCCGCGTTGTTCTCCCCGTTCGCCTCGTTGTGCTTCGCTTCGTAGCTCACGAGGTCGTTGAGCGTGAAGCCATCGTGCGCCGTGACGAAGTTCACGCTCGCGTACGCCTGGCGGTCGCTCCATTGGTAGATGTCGCTGCTCCCCGAGAGCCGGGACGCGAACTCGGGAACGACGCCTCGCTCGCCTCGCCAGAACCGGCGCACCGCGTCTCGATACATGCCGTTCCACTCCGCCCAGCCGATCGGGAAGTTGCCGACCTGATAGCCTCCGGGCCCGACATCCCACGGCTCCGCGATGAGCTTCACCTGCGACAGCACGGGATCCTGGTGGATGATATCGAAGAAGGTGCCGAGTCGATTGACCTCGTGCAGCTCGCGCGCGAGTACCGTTGCGAGGTCGAAACGGAAGCCATCGACATGCATGTCGAGCACCCAGTAGCGGAGGCTGTCCATGATGAGCTGGATCGTCCGCGGGTGCAGCATGTTGAGGCTGTTGCCCGTCCCCGTGAAGTCCATATAGAGGCGCGGATTCTCGGGCATGAGCCGGTAGTACGCCCGGTTGTCGATCCCCCGAAGCGAGAGGGTCGGCCCGAGGTGATTGCCCTCGCCGGTGTGATTGTACACGACATCGAGAATGACCTCGATGCCGGCAGAGTGGAGCTTCTTCACCATCGACTTGAACTCATACACCTGGCTGCCGAGCCCACCGGTCGAGTAGCGGATGTCAGGCGACAGGAACGCGATCGAGTTGTAGCCCCAGTAATTCGTCAGCCCCTGCTCGGCCAAATGCCGGTCCACAACGTAGTGGTGCACCGGGAGCAGCTCGACGGCGGTGACCCCGAGCGAGAGCAGGTGGTCGATGATCGGTTCCGACGAGATGCCGAGATAGGTCCCGCGCAGCCGCTCCTCGACCTCGGGATGCTTCACGGTCATCCCCTTCACGTGCGTCTCGTAGATCACCGTGCGATTCCAGGGAACCTTGGGCGGACGGTCGTTGCCCCAGGTGAACGCCGGATCGATGACGACACTCTTCGGAAGACCGTCGGCGCTGTTCGACACGGACGGCTCGAGATCCTCCTTCGGACCGCCGACCTTGTACGCGAAGAGCGCGTCGCTCCACTGAATCGTCCCGCTCACCGATTTCGCATAAGGATCGATGAGGAGCTGCGCCGGGTTGAACCGATGTCCCTCCTCGGGACGGTAGGGACCGTGGACACGATAGCCGTACAGCTGTCCGGGGCGCACGTCGGGGAGGTAGCAGTGCCAGATCTGGTCGCTGCGGTTCGTCACGGTGATGCGGATGCGCTCATCAGCATCGCGCGGCTGGTCGAACAGGCACAGGTCGACGCCGGTGGCGTTCTCGGAGAAGAGCGCGAAGTTCACGCCCTCGCCATCCCACGTGGCGCCCAACGGGTAGGCGTGACCGGGCCAGACGCGCATCAGCGAGCCGCGGACGGTGCCGCGGAGCGGGCCGCGGAGACGGCGAACTGCACACTGCAAATTTGCCGCGGACTAACGCGGACTAACGCGGACAACGTCAGCGCGGGTCGATCACTGGTCCCCGCGCGGGATGGATCATTAAGGGAAAAGAACACCGATGATTGACGACCGTGGTAAACACGGCGAGCTGGGCGTGTCCGCGTTGGTCCGCGTTCGTCCGCGGCCGGAATGCAGTTTGCCGTTGCCCCTGGCCGCGATCCGCAGAGATGCCGCAAAGGCCACATCATTTCCGCGGCTCGACCTTGAACACCGCAGCCGCAAAGGGCGCGACAGCCACCCGCGCGTTGCCCTGCACGAACTCGGTGTTCGCCCTCCCCTTACCGCCTGGCGCAAACGCGGGATCGTCCGTGGCGAAGATGCGAGTGGCGCTCCCGATCGTCATGCCGTCCGTCGTGCCGTCCGCGGCCAGCGAAAGCTCGCGGCGCTCCGTCGAGAGATTGAACAGCACGATCAGCGGCGCCCCTGATGCCTCGCGAGGCGACAGCGTCATCCGGATCCACCCGGCGGCCTCGTCATGCTCCACGGTGACGTCGGCATCACCCGGCCGCAGTGCG
>JANPKQ010000369.1:0-10561 GCA_031426115.1 Gemmatimonadaceae bacterium
CGAGGGCACTCGGGATGCCCTCGACGGCCCGCCCCGTCGCAACTGGCGTCGTCTCGGCCAGCAGGCGCAGCCTGGCGATGAGCGCGGTGACATCCACTTCGTCCTCGCGGCCGACGACCGATTTCTCGATCGCGCCTTCGAGCGCATCCGTCCCGCTGAACAGGAGGTCTATGACATCACCGGACACCGCCTGGGTTCCGGCGCGGATGCGGTCCAGGAGCGCCTCGAGCTCGTGCGACAGCTCGGCGACCGCCGTGTAACCCATGGTCGCGCTCATCCCCTTGATCGTGTGCACCGAGCGAAACAGCGCCCCGACGGATGCAGCTCCGCCGGAGGTGCTCTCGAGCTCGAGCAGCGACTGGGTAATGGCCGACAGGTGCTCCCTGCTCTCGGTCAGGAAGAGGTCGGCGTAGCGGGAACGGTCCACGGGCGGTATCGGTGGAGCGGGTGCCCCGCGTCGCGCACGGGGATTGGTCCCCGTGCGGTCTGGCGAGGAACGCTCGCTGCTATCCGAGAACTCGCTGCACGGCCTCGAGCACGCGGCTCGGCTGGAACGGCTTGACGACGAAGTCCTTGGCGCCTGCCTGGATCGCCTCGA
The DNA here is from genome assembly GCA_031426115.1 of Gemmatimonadaceae bacterium. Taxonomy (GTDB): domain Bacteria; phylum Gemmatimonadota; class Gemmatimonadetes; order Gemmatimonadales; family Gemmatimonadaceae; genus JANPKQ01. The sequence goes on from JANPKQ010000369.1 coordinate 599, forward strand.
CCACGAGCGCCTGCTGCCCCATCGCGCTGCACATGAGGATGCGCGCGGCCGGATCGAACTTCGTGATCTCGCGAACGGCATCGATCCCGCCCATGTCGGGCATCACGATGTCCATCGTCACGAGGTCGGGCTTCAGCTGACGGTACTTCTCGACGGCCTGCAGCCCGGTTTCGGCTTCGCCGACGATCTCGAAGCCAGCCTGCTGGAGGATGTCGCCCACCATCGTCCGCATGAAGATGGCGTCGTCGCAGATAAGGACGGTGTGGCTCAACGGTTCCCCCTATGAGAGCAAGACTTGCTGCACGACGAGTCCGACATCGAGCAATAACACGACGCCGTCGTCGAGATGACCGATACCACAGACGATTCCACCGAGCGCCCGATCACCGCTCACCGCCTCGATCCGGCGCGCGCCGACCGGCTGAACATCGCGCACTTCATCGACCGCCAGCCCCACAGTCTTTCCACCGTGATCGACGAGGATGATCGATCCCTCCGTCCGGCAGTCGGTGGACTCCCCGAGTCGCGCTCCGAGGTCGATCACCGTCACGATCGATCCGCGCAGGTTGATGAGGCCGCAGACATAGTCCGGGGCCCCCGGCAACCGCGTCGCCTTGCGTACCGGGATGATCTCCCGGACAGGCTCGATCGCACAGGCATACACGCGCCCCGACACGACGAACAGCAGCAGGCGGTGGTCCGCGGCTCCGACAAGCGTCGCGTCCAGCCCTGCGGGTGGAAGCTCGAGATCAGAGACCGACGGTGTAGAAGCCAAGGTGTTCGAGCGGATCGGAGTCAGCGAAGTCAACCTGCGAGCCGGCGACGGCAACGAGTGAGGCACGCAGATCATCGGGGAGCGGCGCACGCAGGTCCATCATCACTCCCGTGGCGGGATGCCTGAACATCAGCCACGCTGCATGCAGGAAGTGGCGTCGCGCGCCGAGGCCCACGAGCCGCCGTCCTCCCCCGCCTCCGTACGTATCGTCACCGACCACCGGATGCCCGAGCGAAGCCAGATGGACCCGGATCTGATGAGTGCGCCCGCTATGCAGGTGCGCTCGCAACAGATCCGCGGCATCGAACCGCGCCAGGCGCCGGAAGTCAGTCCGTGCCGCCCGTCCAGAGTGGACGATCGCCATACGGGTTCGGTCTCGCGGATCGCGGCCGATGGGCTCGTCCACCGTCACCGTGTCCTCTCCGAGGTGCCCCCATGAGAGCGCCGCGTAGCGGCGCACCACCCGCCGCGCGGCGATCGCCGACGACAGCAGTCGGTGAGACCGGTCGGTCTTCGCCACCAGCATGAGCCCCGACGTGTCCTTGTCCAGGCGGTGGACGATCCCGGCCCGCTCGTCACCGCCAGCGTCGGCGAGCTCCCCGCCGCGTCCCCGCAGGGCGTTGACGAGAGTCCCGGTCCAGTTCCCCGGCGCCGGGTGGACGACCATTCCGCTCGCCTTGTTCACGACGACGAGCTCCTCATCCTCGTGGACGATGTCGAGGGGAATGGACTCGCCGAGGACGGTTCGCGACGGCGGCGGAGGCAGGGTGACGACGACCGTCTCGGTCGCTGCGGCGCGATAGGACGCCTTCTCCCGGCGGCCGTCGATGAGCACGTGGCCGTTGGCGATCAGCGTCGCGGCCTGGTTCCTCGAGAGGTCGAGCCGTGCGGCGACGAGCATGTCGAGCCGCGGGACATCGCTGTCCGGGACCGGGATGACATGCCGGCGGTCATCAGGAGGTGACCCGCCGACCGTCAACGCGTCTCGTGCGGCTCGCTGGAGAGCGCCGGCTCCACGCCGCTCGGCGACCTTTCGGCCGCTGCCGCGGCCGCTGCCGCCCGATCCTCGCCCCACAGCACCCACGCGAGCATGAACGCGCCCGTGCTCACCGCCATGTCGGCGATGTTGAAGGTCGGCCAGCGCATCGTCCCGATGCCGACGTCAATGAAATCGACGACTCCGCGTTCCCACCGGACACGATCGATGAGGTTGCCGATCGCGCCGCCGCAGACGAGCGCGAGGGAGAGCGTGCGCATCGTGTCGCCCGGCCGCGTCTGGCGATACAGCCGTCCCAGGATGACGAGCGCGGCGATCGTGAGGACGAGGAAGACCCACCGGGAATACTCGCCGACGTGAATGCCGAACGCGGCTCCCCTGTTGTAGACGAGCCAGAAGCGCACCCACTCCCCCAGCACCTCGCGCGGGAACGCGACACCGTGGGAGAGGGTGTTGTAGGCGATCCACTTGGTGATGACATCGCTGACGACGACCGTCCCGATGACACCCCAGAAGATCGCGGCGTCAGGCCTGCTGCTTCTTTCCATCTTCCTCACGCTGCTTGCAGGTGATGCACAAGCGCGCGTGCGGAAGCGCGTCGAGTCGGTCGTAGTCGATGTCCTGTCCGCAGCTATGGCACTTGCCGAAGGTGTCCGGCGACCGATACAGCCGGCGCAGGGCCTCATCGATATGCCACAGGAAGCGCCCTTCCTGGCTCGCGAACAGGAACGCCTTCTCGCGCTCCATGGCGTCCGTGCCCTGGTCAGCCATGTGGAAGGAGTAGGAGCTGAGGTCCCCGTCAGCCGACTGCGGCGTCGCGCCGAAGGTCTCGCTGTAGTTCCCGAGCTCCTTGAGCACACGCTTGCGCTCCTCGAGCAGCCGCTTCTCGAAGTAGGTAAGCGACTTCTTGTTCATCGGCTTGGATTTCTTCGGGCTGGATGGCGCTGTCATCGCTGATCTTCCTTCGTGATGGCGATGCGCGCGGCTGGACCCTCGAGGTCCAGCGATTCGACCGCCTGTTGTCCGTGCAGGGCCGCATCGCCGATCACGATGTTCGTGGCAAGAACCTCGCTGGCGATCCAGTCCCGGTGAGCTTCTACGGCATCCACGACGTCGGGAGACCCTGCGACCCGGACGATGATCCGGTCGCTCACCGCGAGTCCCGCGTCCTTTCGCATGCGCTGGATCCGGCTGATCACGTCACGCGCCACCCCCTCGCGCGCCAGCTCGGGTGTGATCGTTGGATCGACCGCCACAAAATAACCAGCATCACCACTAACGACGAGTTCGCCCGATGCGTGCCTGGTAATCGTGAGATCCTCCGGATCCAGGAGCTTCGTTTCGTTCCCCACCGAGAGCCCGAGCGGCTCACCGCGCTCGAACGCCCGGAGCGCCTCCCCACCGAGCGCCTCGACCGCCTTCGCCGCCAGCGGCATCAATTTGCCGAACTTCTTACCCATCGACCGGTAGTTCGGTTTCGCCGACAGCGTCACGAGCGTGTCGGCGGAGGTCGCGAACGTGATCTCCTTCACGTTGAGCTCGCTGGCCAGCAGTGGTAGCAGCGGCATCAGCTCGGCGTGCTCGGCGCCCGGGACAACGCAGATGACGCGGGACAGCGGCTGCCGGACCTTGATTCCCACCTCTTCCCGAGCCGCGCGTCCGAGGCGGGCAAGCGTCCGGATATGCTCCATGGCGCGCTCCAGACCCCCCTCGGCGGAGTCGCGCTTCTCCCGCACGAACCCCGCGATGTGCACCGAGTCACCGACGAGCTCGCGGTGGATCCAGTCGGCGACGAAGGGCGCAAAGGGTGCCAGCAGCCGGCAGACGACGACGAGGGTTTCCCGAAGCGTCGCGAACGCGGCGCGGTTGTCCCCCGAGTCCGTGTCATAGAACCGGGCGCGGGTCTGCCTCACGTACCATTTGGAGAGGTCCTCATCCACGAACTCCATCAGGAGGCTCGCCGCCGACGTCGCGTCGAACTCCTCGAGGAGACGGTCTACCTCGCGCTCCACCGTTGCCAGGCGGGCAAGTACCCAGCGATCGATCGGTGGACGTGACGCGACGGGCGGGTCGTCGGGCGACGGGTGCCAGCCGAAGTTCGCGTACTTCGCGAAGATCCCGCTGTAGATGTTCTTGAGCGTGATGAGGAAGCGGCCCGCCTTGTCGCGGATGGCTGCCTCGTCGAAGCGTCGCGGAATCCACACCTGGCTCGACACGACGAGGAAAAGCCGGATGGCGTCCACGCCGTGCCGCGGGATCACATCCCATGGATCGACGGCATTTCCCTTCGTCTTCGACATCTTGATGCCGTTCGCGTCGAGCACGAGGTCGTTGACGACGACGCTACGGTATGGCGCGGCGCCGATGCTCGTTCCCCCGCTTCCCGGCTCGATGGCGTTGTTCGGCAGGTCATCACCGAGACCCGTCGCGATCGCGAGCAGCGAGTAGAACCACCCACGAGTCTGGTCCACTCCCTCGGCGATGAAGTCCGCTGGGTAATGGCTCTCGACCTCCTCACGGTTCTCGAACGGGTAGTGCCACTGGGCAAACGGCATCGAGCCCGAGTCGAACCACGTGTCGATGACCTCGGGAGTGCGACGCATGCGCCCACCGCACGCACAGCTCCACTCGTAGGCGTCGATGAACGGCTTGTGTGGATCGAAGTCGGCCGGGAGCGCAGCCTTCCCGCTGCGCTTCGCGAGATCGGCGTAGCTGCCAATCGACTCGACGTGGGTCTCATCCGCGTCGCACACCCACAGCGGCAGCGGCGTGCCCCAGTACCGGTCGCGCGAGATCGCCCAGTCAACGTTGTTCACGAGCCACGAGGCAAACCGCTTCTCCCCGACTTCCGGCGAGTGCCAGCCGACGCGGGAGTTTCGGGCGAGCATCTGGTCGCGGAACGCGGTCGTGCGCACGAACCACGACGTGCGCGCGTAGTACAGGAGCGGCGTGCTGCAGCGCCAGCAGTGCGGGTACGGATGCAGGAGTGTCGTCGCCTTCCACAGCACGCCGCTTCGTTCGAGCTCCGCAATGATGACGGGATCCGCGGCCTTCACGAACATTCCGCCGACCTGAGGAATGCCCTCCGAGAACTCTCCACGCAGGTTCACCGGCTGCACGAACGCCAGACCGTGTCGCTGGCCCGCCGCATAATCGTCCGCGCCGAAGGCGGGCGACATGTGCACGACACCCGTGCCGTCGGTAGCTGAGACGAAGCTCTCAGCCACGATGACTTCGTGCTCGCCCTCGCCATACTCCACCCAGTCCAGCGGTCGGCGATACCGGAGTCCGGCGAGCTCGGAGCCCGCCATCTTTCCGACGATCACCCAGCGGTCATCGTAGTCATCGCCGAGTACGGCGGCCGCCCGTGCCTCGGCGAGAATGACCGTCCCGATCTCCGCCGTGCGCTTCCGTAGCTCGACGTACATGAGCTCGGGGTGGACAGCGAGCGCCGTGTTCGACAGGAGTGTCCACGGCGTCGTCGTCCAGACGAGGATCCGGCGGCGCTGCGCATCGAAGCCGCTCCCCGAGCGGTCTCCCGACGACACGCCTTCAGCGTGCGCCTTCCCTGCCTCGTTCTCTCGCGGTGCCGTCACCGGCCCGGCGAGCAGGTCGAGCGCGATGAACACGCTCGGGTCGGAGACATCCTTGTACCCCTGCGCGACTTCGTGGCTCGACAGCGCCGTTCCGCACCGCGGGCAGTACGGGAGGATCTTGTGACCGCGATAGAGCAGCTTGCGCTCGTACAGCCGATGCAGCGCCCACCACACGCTCTCGACGTACTCGTTCGTGTACGTGACGTACGCGTTGTCGTAGTCGAGCCAGAACCCGATCCGCTCGCTCAGCGTCTGCCACTCGCCGCGGTACTTCCAGACGCTCTCGCGGCACAGCGCATTGAATCGCTCGATTCCGAGCTCCTCGATCTGCTGCTTGCCGCTGATGCCGAGCTGCTTCTCGACCTCGATCTCGACCGGAAGACCGTGGGTGTCCCAGCCGGCTTTGCGGTCCACGCGAAAGCCCTTCATCGACCGGTGCCGACAGAAGAGATCCTTGACGGTCCGCGCGAAAACGTGATGGATGCCCGGGCGGCCGTTCGCCGTCGGCGGCCCTTCAAAGAACACCCACGGCTCGGCGTCGGCGCGTGCACGAAGTGTCTGGCCGAAAAGATCCTCGTCGGCCCAACGCTTCAGCATTTCCTCCTCGATCTCCGCGTGCGGGCGATCGGGCTCGAGGATCCGGTACCGCTCCCCCATCTCGACGCTCGTCATAAACGCTCGACCACGCCGGTGATGAGCGCGGACAGCGAGGGTTCGGCTCGTCCCGCCACGGCGATGATCTTCTCGACGTTCGCCGGCTCGAGGGCATCGGGCAGGCACTGGTCCGTGATGATCGAGATCCCGAGCACCTTCATTCCCCCGTGGAGCGCGACGATGACTTCGGGAACGGTGGACATCCCGACGACGTCGGCCCCAAGCATCCGCAGCGCCCGATACTCCGCGCGCGTCTCGAGGGAGGTACCCGCGACGGCGATGTAGACGCCCTCGCGCAGGAGGATTTTCCGCTCCGCCGCGACAGTCCGGGCCAGGGCGCGGAGCGTCGCGTCGTACGGCACCGACATGTCGGGAAACCGCGGCCCCAGGGAATCATCGTTCGGGCCGACGAGCGGATTGTCGCCAAGCAGGTTGATGTGATCGGCGATGAGCATCAGCTCTCCCGGTGCCCACAGCGGATGCATCCCACCGCATGCGTTCGACACGATGAGCGTGTGCGCGCCGAGCGCCCGGAGAACACGCACCGGGAACGTCACCTGCTGCAGGGAGTAGCCCTCGTACCGGTGAAATCGCCCCTGCATCGCGACGACGGACTTCCCGGCCAGCGAACCGACGAGCAGGCGTCCCGCATGCGACTCGACCGTGGCCAGCGGAAAGCCCGGGATGTCCACGTAGTCGATGACGGTCGGATTCTCGATCTGGCGCGCCAGCGCGCCGAGGCCGGTGCCGAGCACCATCGCGATGCCGGGGGTCGCCGCGGTGTGGGCCCGGATTGCCCGGACGGCCGCGTCGATCTCCGATCGCAGCGTGCTCGTCGTCGCCGGTGCTCGGTGGGCGGCTACGGTCATTCCTTGATGAGCGAGTTGAGCCATGCCGGCGTCTGGCGGCCGTGACGCTGCTGCTGGTCTCCGGACCCGTCATCGCTCTGTGGCGGCTCGCTCGACGCCGCCTCGATCTCGGACAGCTGGCGCTCCACGATGGTTCGAAGGTGCGAAAGGTAGGCACGCCGCGACCGCTCGAGCTGCTCGATCTCACGCTGCAGCCGTTCGATCTCCGCGCGCGCCGCGTCGATCAACCGCTCGCCTTCCGCCCGCGCCTCCCGCAGGATGAGCTGCGATTCGCGCTCTGCCTGCTCGCGAATCTCGGAACGAAGCTGCTGCGCGGAGACGAGGGCATCGTTGAGCGCCTTGTCGCGCTCGCGGAACGCCCTGAGCTGCTCGTGGAAGCCCCGCGCCTTTGCCTCGAGGTCCTGGTTGGCCCGCGTCAACCGGTCCAGCTCCTCGGCGACGCGAACCTTGAAATCCTCGACCTGCTGAAGGTCGTAGCCGCGCATGCCACGCGTGAACGTCTGGTGACGGACGTCGATCGGTGTCAGACGGAATGAATCGTCGTTCATGCGTCCCTCGCTCCAAAGAGGATCGTCCCAAGCCGAACCATCGTCGCGCCCTCCTCGACTGCCAACTCGAAGTCTCCCGACATACCCATGGAAAGCTCTATCGCCATTTCGTGCCCGGCGGAGACCAGGGACTCGCGCGCAGCGCGCGCGCCCGCGAACACTTCCCTCAGCTGCGCCTCGCTCGCGCCCTCGGGGGCGATGGTCATTACCCCGCGGACGCTCAGGCCTTCCAGTCCCGCGAGTCGGTCCGCCTCGGCCGGGAGGTCCCCCGGCGCGAAGCCACCCTTCGACACTTCCCCGGCAACGTTCAGCTGCACGAGGGCGGGAATCCGGCGCCCTACCCCGGCGCCGTACGCCGCAACGGCATCGGCGAGACGCGCGCTATCCAGCGACTGCAACAAGGCGAAGTTCGCCAGCGACTTTACCTTGTTCCGTTGGAGGTGGCCGATGAGGTGCCACCGCACCGGCGCGGCGACCTCGGGCATCTTCCGCAGCGCTTCCTGGACCCGGTTCTCGCCGACATCGATGACGCCGGCATCGAACGCCGCCTGGACCGCATTTGCGTCATGCGTTTTCGTGACGGCGACGATCGTGACCCCCTGACCGTGGCCTCCGCGGGCGGTGGCGGAGGCGATCCGCGCGCGGATCTCCGACACTCGACCGGCGAGGTCGAGAAATGACATAAGAGCGGAAGCTATCGGTAGTTACAGGTCGAATCAAGTAAACGCGCGGCCGTCGTGTCGGTCGCCGCGCGCAGGGCGAGGGAGGGACACGTCAACGACTCGCGCATGAGCCTCCCGGTCGGATCGATCGCCGGCCGGAGCGCGCCTCGCAGCAGCGGCTCCTGTTGCCGTGCGGCCGATGCAACGGCTTCCGCATCGATAAGCGGATCGCCGTTGCCGGCGGCCGCCGCAGCGTCCTCGACGTACACCAGACCGGTGAGTCTCCAGTGCCGCGACAGGTGCTGCCGCGCCGCGCGATCGACGGTCACCGCGGACGCGATCGGGCGTCCCTGGTTCCGCGCCGAAGTCCCGAGATCGGCGAGCTCGCGACTGATCCCGCGCCACTGGTTGTGCGGCGGAGGCGCGCCGAGTGCCCAGCGCCGATGCAGCTCATCGCGATACCAGCTGGCGCTCATGAGCGGATACGTCACGACGATGACGTCGCGACGAATGCCGAGGACCTGCTGGGCATACCAGAGCGGGTAGGTGTCGTTGTCGCCCGCGACGAGGAGCATCGCACGCTCCGGACTCGCGCCGAGCAGCGCCCGGGCGATGTGCAGCGGCAGCGACGCCTCCGGCTCCGCGCGGCGGTTCATCACGCGAAAGTTGAGGGCCGCCGGCAGCGCGGCGATGATGAGTCCGAGTGCGATGGCGTTCCGCCGCCGCGACGCGTCGCGCCGCGACGCAAGCTCCATGGCGCCGATGCCGGCCCACACCCCCCAGGTCCAGAAGGCGAGGACGAAGAAATAGTCACGTTCGCGCGCTTCGTGCGGCATCGTGTCGGGAATGAAGCCGTACCCGATGGACGGACCCGCCTTGAGGTTCAGGTACGCGACCACCCCGAGCGATCCGCAGAGCCCCAGCAGGGCAAGCGCGCGCCATGTGCGACGGTCGGCATGCCAGTGTGCGCGGCTTCCGATCGCACCAAGCGCAATGAACGCGACCGTCATCAGTGTGCGCGGCACGGTCGGCGTCACCGTCGGCCCGAGGCCCAGCGCCACCTGCCAGTCGGCATACTGGAAAAAGTTCACGACCTGGAGCCAGACGGGCGCCTGCCGCGGGAAGAGGCCCGCGATGTCGTACTGGTCGCGTGCGACGACGCTGAGCAGGGCGCGGAGATCTGCCGGATTCCCCTGGTTGAGCCCCGGATCGTGCTGCGCCCGCAGGATGAGGAACGCGAACGCCGAGAAGCCAACAAGGATGACGAGGGCGACGAGCGGTGCGCGCATCGCGCGCAGGCGGGGGACGAGCGCCATCATCGCGAGACTCGCGACGGCGGCGATGCCAACCCACCACCGCCCCGTCCCGATCCCTCCGGCGGCGACCAGCGCCGCGCCGAGCACAGCGACAGTCGGCCATCGGATCCCGGACCCTATGCCGGTCGCGGCCAGCAGCAGCGCCGCCGGCGCTGCCACGAGTGCGGTGACGTGCAGCGGAGCCGCCAGGGCAAAGAGGTAGCCAGTCAGGACGATGAAACGCGCGTCGCCCGAGCGGCCCGCCCGATCGCCGCTCCACACCATCAGCATCAGGACCGGGACGTTTACCCAATGTAACCAGCGAATCGCGAGGGGATGCTTCTTGACCAGGCGAATGGGACGCGTAGTATCAGGAGCCTCCGGTTCTCCAGCGGCCCCGTCGCGAACTGGCATATTCTCAGAGAGAGGGGCGGCGCTCACAACTTTCCCTTTCGCAGGACTTCGATAGTCTGCTCCACGCGCTTATACTCGCCGCTATTATTCCAGTTCAATTCGCCTTCCCAACGCTCCCGGATACGCCCTTGTTTATCAATCAGAATCGTCGTC
>JANPKQ010000370.1:0-3849 GCA_031426115.1 Gemmatimonadaceae bacterium
GTCGCCGCGAGCGTCACGCGATGGCCGGTCTCCTCGAAGAGCACCCGCATCGCCTCGCTCACGAGGGTGCTGTCCTCGACGAGGAGGATGTGCGGCGGCCCCACCGTCAGTCGGGCTGGCGGAAGGGCAGGGTGAAGAAGAACCGGCTGCCCCGACCGAGGTCGCTTTCCACCCATATGCGCCCGCGATGCAGCTCGACGAGCTTGCGCGCGATCGTGAGCCCGAGCCCCGTGCCGTGATGCCGGCGCGACGCCGACGCATCCACCTGCGCGAACTCGCGGAAAACGAGCTCATGATGCTCCGGCGCGATGCCGATGCCCGTGTCGCCTACCTCCACCATCAGCCGATCCGACTCGTCCGCGCGAGCCGTGATCCAGACGCGCCCGCCTGCCGGTGTGAACTCGATGGCGTTGCCGAGCAGGTTGCTGAGGACGTGGGTGATCTTCTCGCGATCGGCGAGCAGTCGCGGCAGCTCCGGCGGGAAGTCCGTCGTGAATGTGAGTCCCTTCCGTGCGACGAGCGATGCATTGAGCGCGCTCACCTGATTGACGACATCGATCAGCGCGAAATCCGTGAGCGTCAGCGCGAGCTGGTTCGCCGCGCCGCGCGCGTAGGTGAGGATCTCGCCCACCATCTGGAGGAGCTGGCGCCCACCGCCGATGATGCCGGCGACGCTGTCGCGCTGCCGCTGCGTGAGCTCGCCAAGAATTCCATCGCGGAGGATCTCCGCATGCGTGATGATCGCGGTGAGCGGCGTGCGCAGGTCGTGCGAGATGTTCGCGAGGAACTGCGTCTTGAGGGCATCACGCGACTGGAGCTCCCCAATGATCCTCGCGGCGAACTCCGGGATCTCCGCGGTCGCGAGGTCCGGTCGATCGGAGGGCCCATTGGCCACGCCGCTCACATCGGGTGATTTCATGGGGATAACGTACCGCTCGCGCCCGTGGTTGCCAACGTCCCGCCGTCCTCCTCGATCGCCTCCACGAGCTGCTGCCGGCGAAGCAGCGCCCAGTAGCGGCCGCCGCGCTCCAGAAGCTCGATGTGGTGCCCCTGTTCGACGATGCGCCCCTCGTCGAGGACGATGATCCACGACGCATCGCGAATGGCGCTGATGCGGTGCGACGCGATGACGGCTGTCCGCCCGGCGAGCGCACCCCGGAGTGCACCGAGAATCTCCGACTCGGTATGGGTGTCCACCGCCGAGAGGGCATCGTCGAGCAGGACGATGCCCGGCTTTCGCGCCAGTGCGCGGGCGAGCGACGCGCGCTGCTTCTGGCCGCCCGAGAGGTTGATCCCGCGCTCGCCGAGCATCGTGTCGAAGCCACCCGGAAACGCCGCGATCGTCGCGTCGAGCTGGGCTACCCCTGCGGCCCATCGTGCTGCGTCGGCGTCATCGGTGCCGTAGGCAAGGTTAGCCCCGATGGTATCGCTGAAGAGAAGGCTCTCCTGCGGCACGAAGCCCACCTCCTGGCGGAGCGACTCGACCGACAGCTCGCGAATCGGGATCCCGTCGATGAGGATCGTGCCCTCCTGCGGATCGAACAGCCGGGGGACGAGGTCGATCAGTGCGCTCTTGCCGCTCCCGGTCGCGCCGACGACGCCGAGTGTCCCGCCGGCGGGCAGGACGAACGAGATGTCGCGCAGCACCCACCGCTCCGGGTCGCCCTCCGCGGCGGGATACCGGAAGCCGACGCCGCGGAACTCCAGCGACCGACCCGCAGTGGCCGGAGGCAGCGTCCGCGGGTCGGCGGGCGATGCGATCGCGGGCACGACGTCGAAGATCTCGTTGAGCCGCGCCATCGATGCCGCGCCTCGCTGGAAGAGGTTGATCACCCAGCCGAGCGCGATGAGCGGCCAGGTCAGGATCGCGAGGTAGAAGCCGAATGCGACGAAGTCGCCGATGCTGATCGCCCCGCTCAGCGCGCGGGATCCGCCGGCGCCGAGCACGAAGACGGCGCCAAGGCCGGCGAGCAGACCGAAGAGCGGATTGAGCATCCCCCAGAGTCGCACGAGCTTCATGTTCCGGTCGAGATACTCCGTGTTCATCACGCCGAAGCGTGCGACTTCGGCGGCCTCCTGTCGGTACGCGCGCACGATCCTGGTGCCGGCGAGGTTCTCCTGGGCGCGCGTCGTGATCGTGCTGAAGTGCTCCTGCACCGCCTCGAAGCGGGTGTGGATGGCCGTGCCGACCTTTGCCATGAGGATCGGGAGGACGAGCATTGGCAGCACGGCGATGAGGGTCAGCGTCTCATCGATCCGCAGCATGAAGTACAGCGCGAAGAGCCCGCCCGCGATCGTGTTGACGAGGTACATGATCGCCGGGCCTGCCGCCATCCGAACCGCGCCGAGGTCGTTCGTGAGGCGCGCCATGATGTCGCCGGTGCGCATGCGGGCGAAGAATGAAGCATCCAGGGACCCGAGGTGTACGAAGAGAGCATTCCTCAGATCGTACTCGATTCGGCGGCTGACGCCGTTCAGCAGCTCGCGCATTCCGTAGCGCAGTGCACCACCGATCAAAGCGAGCGCGACCATAGCACCGGCGAGGAGCCAGATCCGGGATATCGGGACGCCGGCGATCAGGCCGTCTATTGCCTGTCGGAGTACCGCTGGAACGACGCTCGCAAAGCCACCGGAAAGGACTACAAGTGCCAGCCCTGCAACAAGTTGTGACCTATACGGTCGGAAGTACGGAAGGAGCCGACGCAATGCACGCATGGCACACGGATTGCCCTTGTTCTACTCTTGGATTGTACCACCGCGGGGCTCGTTCGAGCTCGCAACACCGCAACGGAGAAAGACTATGAAGACGCATTATATCCTGAAGCTTACGACCCCGCTCGCGCTCTCGTGCGCGCTCGTGCTCGGGGCCTGCAGCAACGATGCGAGCAACGCGGACTCCCTCGCGGCTGACTCCGCCATGCGGCGGGATCTCGAGCTCGCGAGCCGTGACTCGGCTGCCGTAACCGGCACCGGCGACGTCGCGAACCCGACCGCGAGCAAGGCGCCCGCGACCAAGGCTCCGACGACGGCCAACAAGACGACGCCGCCCGCCAACAAGACCACCAAGACGCCCTCGGCTCCGGCCAAGACGCCTGCAGGAAACACGGTCTCGGCAGGTCCTGGCGCCGCAGCGGCCAAGATGGGCACGGTCAGCGCCGGCACGACGATCAACCTCTCCGCTGGTGAGAAGGTCTGCACCAACAGCCACAAGGCTGGCGACCGGTTCATCGCGACCGTCCGCGAAGCCGTCACGGGCAGCAACGGCGCGGTGATCCCCGCCGGCTCGAAGGCGACTGTCCGCGTCGTCTCGATGGAGCGCAGCTCCAACGCCAACGACAAGGCGAAGATGGTGTTCGCGGTCGAGAACGTCGTCGTCAACGGCACGACGTACCCGATCCAGTCCGAGCTGACCTTCGCTGAAGTCAATGCCGAGCAGCGCTCGGGCAAGGATGCGCAGAAGGTTGCGATCGGCGCGGCGATCGGCGCCGGCATCGGCCAGATCCTCGGCAAGGACACCAAGTCCACCGTGATCGGCGCGGCGACGGGTGCAGCAGCCGGCACCGCGGTCGCGATGGGCACGGCGAACTACGAGGGATGCATTCCACAGGGCGGTCGGATGACGATCAGCCTTACCGCCCCGGCGACGATCGGGACGGCCTCGAACTAAGCTTCGCACCAACTGATCGAACGACGGGCCCGGACGAGAGTTCGGGCCCGTCGTGCATCGCGAGTTCTGGGATCGGGCTCGGCTCGTACTGCGCGAATGGGTTGACAGTTGGCAGCAACGGATAAGGGCAGGGACAAGTCGCCAGTAACTCAAGCTCGTTAGTCTGCCAGGCTCAGAACTCG
>JANPKQ010000371.1:0-5338 GCA_031426115.1 Gemmatimonadaceae bacterium
GCAGGGAGCGAGAAGCCGCCTCACTATCGGACGTACACACGGTCGCGCCGAATCGGGTACAGCATCCTCCCCGGCGAGGCGTTCAGCTTCCTGCTGCACCTGCGTCCACGCGAGTGGCCGATCATGGCCGCCCACACCGCCGTCGGGTTCGTGATGGCGGTGGGACTCGATGGACTCGGCGACCAATCGCTCCTCGGGCGGCTCGGGCTCGCACTCGCGCTCTGGGTCGTTTGCCTGAACGGGGGGACCCTCGCGATCAACAGCGCATTCGACCGCGACAGCGGCGATGTCGGCTACCTCGATGCGCCTCCGCCGGTCCCGCGCGGGCTGCTTGCCTTTGGTCTCGCGCTCATGGCGGTGGGGCAGGCCGCCGCGTTCCTCCTGCCGCGCGGCTTCGTGATCGCGTATGCCGCGTGCTTCGTCCTGTCGGTGGCGTACAGCGTCCCGCCCTTCCGGTTCAAGGCGGTGGCGGGCGTGGACTGGTTGATCAACATGATCGGATTTGGCACGCTGACTCCGTACGCGGGGTGGGCCGCGTCCGGCCTTCCCGTCGGCGCGGTGGCGACCATCGTGCTCATCGCGTTCTGCCCGCTGTTCGCCGCGCTGTACCCGCTGACGCAGCTCTATCAGTTCGATGAGGATCGCGCCCGCGGTGACCGTACCCTCGCGCTCATGCTGGGAATGCGAGCGAGCCTGTCGGTTGCGGTAGGCGCGTCGGGTGTGGCGTTCGCGTGCTTTGCCGTTGCCGCGATCCTGGGGAGCGTCCCGATGGTGCGTGCGATTCCGCTCGCCATCGCCGGGGTCATCTGGCTGGCGCTGCTGACCCGGTGGTCGGCGCGATGCCAGCGGATGTCCGTCGCGGAGCACAAGCGCGGGATGTACGCGGCGCTCGCGGCGTGGGGGCTGACCGACATCGCCGTCCTCATCGCTTTTGCCCCCGTCGGATGATGGCGTTGCCGGCCCGGGATGCGTGGGGTCGCGCCCTCTAACCCGCTTCGCAGGGCTGGTTTAGGTGTCTCGAACCGGCCTCCCGCACCGGGAGGCGCTCATCACAAATTGTTGTCCGGCAACAACTTCCGGAATTGTCCGTCGCCCTTGACGGTCGGGCCGGATTCCGATAGGTTACCGCCGTTAGCACTCACCACGAGTGAGTGCTATCACCATCCGTCCTTACCACGTTACCCATTGCAGGAGGGCCTCATATGGCCACAAAAAACGCATCCAGTGTAAAGGTCAGTCCGCTCGCCGATCGCGTCGTCATCAAGGCGCTCGAAGAGACGGAGCAGATGCGCGGCGGGCTGTACATCCCCGACACCGCCAAGGAAAAGCCGCAGCAGGGTGAGATCGTCGCCGTCGGACCCGGCCGCTTCGAGAAGGACAAGCGCGTTCCGATGGACGTGAAGGTCGGCGACAAGGTTCTCTACGGGAAGTACAGCGGCACCGAAGTGACGCTCGACGGCGAGCAGCTCCTGATCCTCAAGGAGTCCGACGTCCTCGCGATCGTCGGCTGACGCCCGCTCTGGTTTTCAACGCTCAAACTCTTCTGAAGGGATAACACACATGGCAGCCAAGGAACTCCATTTCAACGTCGATGCACGCGCGGCTCTGAAGCGCGGCGTCGATCAGCTCGCCGAAGCGGTGAAGGTCACCCTCGGACCGAAGGGCCGGAACGTCGTCATCGACAAGAAGTTCGGCGCACCGACGATCACCAAGGACGGCGTCACCGTCGCCAAGGAAATCGAGCTCTCTGATCCGCTCGAGAACATGGGCGCGCAGATGGTGAAGGAAGTCGCGACCAAGACGTCCGACCTCGCCGGCGACGGCACCACCACCGCGACGATCCTTGCCCAGGCGATCTTCCGCGAAGGCCTCAAGAGCGTCACCGCCGGCTCGAATCCGATGGCGATTCAGCGCGGGATCTCGAAGGCCGTCGCCGCAGTCGTCGAGGAGCTCAAGAGGATCAGCGTCCCGACCGCCGGCAAGAAGGAAATTGCTCAGGTCGGCTCGATCTCCGCGAACAACGACAAGGAGATCGGCGATCTCATCGCTGAAGCGATGGAGAAGGTCGGCAAGGATGGCGTCATCACGGTCGAAGAGGCAAAGGGCCTCGAGACAACCCTCGAGACGGTCGATGGCATGCAGTTCGACCGCGGCTACCTCTCCCCCTACTTCGTGACCGACCCGGAGAAGATGGAAGCAGTCCTCGAGGATGCGATGATCCTCATCCACGACAAGAAGATCTCGTCGATGAAGGACCTCCTCCCGATCCTGGAGAAGGTTGCGCAGATGGGCCGTCCCCTGCTGATCATCGCCGAGGACATCGAAGGTGAGGCGCTCGCGACGCTCGTCGTCAACAAGCTCCGTGGCACCCTCCGCGTCTGTGCCGTGAAGGCGCCTGGCTTCGGCGATCGCCGCAAGGCGATGCTCGAGGACATCGCGGTGCTGACCGGTGGTCAGGTCATCAGCGAGGAAGTCGGCTTCAAGCTCGAGAACGCCGTCGTTACCGATCTCGGCAAGGCGAAGCGGATCGTCATCGACAAGGACAACTCCACCCTGATCGACGGCAACGGCTCCGAGGACAAGATCCAGGGCCGTGTGAAGGAGATCAAGGGCGCGATCGAGAAGTCCACGTCCGACTACGACAAGGAGAAGCTCCAGGAGCGGCTCGCGAAGATCGCCGGCGGTGTCGCGGTCATCAACGTCGGCGCTGCAACGGAGTCCGAGATGAAGGAGAAGAAGGCGCGCGTCGAGGATGCGCTCCACGCAACCCGCGCAGCTGTCGAAGAGGGCATCGTCCCGGGCGGCGGCGTCGCGTTCATTCGCGCGCAGAAGGCGCTCAAGGGCCTCAAGCTCGACGAAGCCGATGAGCAGATCGGCGTCGAGATCGTGCGTCGCTCGATCGAGGAGCCGATGCGCATGATCGTCCAGAACGCGGGCGGCGAAGGCTCGATCGTCGTCGAGAAGATCCGTCAGTCGAAGGACACCAACTTCGGCTACAACGCGCTGACCGACACGTACGAGGATCTCGTGCAGGCCGGCGTCATCGACCCGACCAAGGTCACCCGCACCGCGCTGCAGAACGCCGCGTCGATCGCGGGCCTCCTCCTCACGACCGAAGCATTGATCGTCGAGAAGAAGGAAGAGAAGGGCTCCTCCGCCGGTGGTCCTCCGGGCGGCGGCATGGGTGGGATGTACTAGTCCCGGCTCGCCCTCGATGAACAGAAAGGACCCGGCGCTCGCCGGGTCCTTTCTGCATCGCGACCATTCCCACAGAGCACGGCTCGGCCCTACGCGCGTGCCGGCCTATGACGGAGTGGCCCGCGCCCCAACGCGGACGGCCACCCCGGAACTGACCACGGAGAGGTCACCGCCGAGCGCGCCATACACGAGGTAGTCCCCGGGCGGCAGCCCGTCACCTTTCCAGATGAAGGTCCGCTCCGTGGCTTCGAAGCGATCGAGCGCAATCCGTGAAGAGATCGGGTCGCACACCCACCGTCCGCCACTCGGCACGACGAGTACACCGGCCGCCGTGCGAACCGCGTAGACGATCGTGCACGCGTCGGCGAAGCTCACCTGCACCCGTCGGCTCGACACGTTGCGCAGCGTGACCGTGATGATCGTCGAGTCGCCCTGGATAAACTGGGCATGACTCACCCGCGCACTGATTTCCAGCGCGACGCTCCCCGGCGTAACCGGCTCGATCGGAACCTCCGTTCCGCTGCACGCCGCGGCAACCGACGCGACGAGCACGATGCTCGCGATCCGTCTCGCAACCGACATCATAGACCCAGCCCCAGTTGCACGTGACTGACCCGTCGCGACCGCCCGATGAATGGACCCGCGACCTCATCCTGCGGCGCGACGTGCACGCGTCCGCGGTACGACGTCGGGGCCAGGGCATCCGCGACCGTCGTCAACGCGATCCGCCCTTCGTTGCAGTTCGCGCTGAGGTGGGCGAGCACGAGCTCGCCGAGCCCGGCACTCGCGCAGTCGCGCGCAAGGCGCGCCGCCGCATCGTTGCTGAGGTGTCCCGTGCGGCCAGCGATCCGACGCTGCACCGACATCGGATACGGCCCCGTGCGAAGCATGCCCGCGTCATGGTTGGCTTCCAGGACCAGCACGTCGATGTCGCGCAGCATGCGCCGCAACGGCTGGTCAACCTGGCCAAGGTCGTACGCGATCGCCGTGCGCGACCCGGTCCGGCGTGACGTCACCACTACCGCCACCGGCTCCGAGGCGTCGTGCGACACCGCCACCGTCTCGATGTCGGCGCAGCCGAGCGACACCGTTCCACCGGGCTCGAACGCCCGTGCGTCCGCCTCGGCGAGCGCCGGACACTCGGCGATCGTTCCCGCCGTCGCATACACCGCCCATCCCCAGCGAAGGGCCGCCGCCGCGGCGCCGCGCGCGTGGTCATTGTGCTCGTGCGTCACCACCACCGCCTCGATGGCTTCAGGGTCGATCCCGATGCTCTCGAGGCGCCGCGCGAGGATCGACGGCGGAAACCCGGCATCGATGAGGATATGCCCGCCTTCGCCGCACTCGACGAGCACGGCATTGCCGCGGCTCCCGCTGCCGAGCACCCACGTCCTCATGCAGGCACCGACCAGCGGCGCTCGAACGCGGCGACAAGCGCACGCCGCATGACTGCGCTCATGGGGACGTTGCGCCGCGCCATCACCCGCTCGGCGACGACAAGAAACTTCTCGATATCCCATGTGCCGTAGGGGGACGCCTCCCCCCACGCGAACGGCGGCACGAGCTTCGGCGGCATCGCTGAGCCGTAGATGTTCGCGGCCGCGCCAAGGATCGTCCCCGTCGTGAGGCGCAGCCCGATGCCGGTCTTCGCATGATCGCCCACCAGTGTTCCCAGAAACTGCATGCCCGTCTCCCGCACTCCGGCCGGTGTGTGCAACGCCACCGTGCCGTAGGTGTTCTTCAGGTTGCTCGTCGTCGTGCCTGCACCGAGGTTGGCCCACTCGCCGATGAGCGAGTGCCCGACGAAGCCGTCATGTCCCTTGTTCGCGTGCCCGAGAAAGATGGACGCGCTGAGCTCTCCGCGCACCTTGCACACGGGCCCGATCGCCGAGCCACGGATCTCGCCCGATGCCACGGTCGATCCATCACCGACGAAACACGGTCCGACCAGCCGCGTGAACGCGTGGATCGACGCGCGCCGGCCGAGGAGAATCGGCCCGGCCGTCGCATCGAGCACGACATGAGGCTCGATCGTCGCCCCGCTGAGGAGGCACACCGGGTACTCCCCGAGGACGACCGCGTGCTCCGGCGGGCCTTCGAAGTTCGTGATGACGCCCGAGCCACCGAGCGCGCCCCGGGC
>JANPKQ010000372.1:0-1673 GCA_031426115.1 Gemmatimonadaceae bacterium
CCGCGTCCCGGAATGTGCTCGAGCGCGGCCTCGATGACGTTCGGCTCCGTCGAGTCGATCACGAGCGGGGTCTCGACGCTCATCGAGAGCAGCTTCACGACCTTCGACATCTGCTCCGCCTCATCGGCGCGCTCGGTCAGCGCGACGCAGACGTCGAGCACGTGCGCTCCCGAGTCCACCTGGTCGCGCGCGACCTGGAGGATGCCCTCGTAGTCATCGGCGAGGAGGAGGCGCTTCACCCTCCGCGATCCCTGGGAGTTCACCCGTTCCCCGACCAGCAGGGGCGGCGGATCCTGGTGGAGCGAGATCGCGCGCATGGCGGAGCTCACCCGTGGTGTCCGGCGGTGCGCAGCGAAGGAGCCGGCGACGAGCGGCGTCGGGTGGAGCGGCGGCAGTGTCGCGAGCGGCTGAACAGCCTCCACGATGCGCGCGAGGTG
The DNA here is from genome assembly GCA_031426115.1 of Gemmatimonadaceae bacterium. Taxonomy (GTDB): domain Bacteria; phylum Gemmatimonadota; class Gemmatimonadetes; order Gemmatimonadales; family Gemmatimonadaceae; genus JANPKQ01. Next base: position 438 of record JANPKQ010000372.1, read on the forward strand.
CTCCGGTGTCGTTCCGCAGCATCCCCCGACGATCCGGACGCCGAAGTCGCGAACGAACTCGCTGAGCGCCGCCGCCATCGGGCCGGGTTCGAGCGGATAAACTGCTTCGCCGACGCCGGTGTTGAGCGGCAGTCCCGCGTTGGGGATGACGGAGAGCGGACGCGATGCATGCTCGCTGAGGTAGCGCACCGGCTCCCGCATGTGCTCCGGCCCGGTCGAGCAGTTCAGGCCGAGGATGTCGATCGGGAGCGCCTCGAGGGTCGTCATCGCGCTGGCGATGTCGGTTCCCAGCAGCATCCGGCCGCTCGTATCGAGCGTGATCTGCGCCTGGATCGGGACGCGACGGCCAATCTCGGCGAACAGCCGCTCGAACCCCGCGATCGCGGCCTTCACCTCGAGAATGTCCTGGGCCGTCTCGACGAGGAGGACGTCCACGCCGCCCTCGACGAGGAACTTCGCCTGCTGGTAGAAGTTCTCCGCGAGCTCCTCGAAGGTGATGGCGGACAGCGCCGGGTCGCTGCTGGAGGGCAGCATGCCGGTCGGGCCAATGGAGCCGGCGACGAATCGCGGCCGGTCCGACGTGGCGGCCGCATCGCACGCTTCGCGGGCGAGTCGTGCCGCGGTGACGTTGATCTCGCGCGTCTTGTCGCCGAGCCCCCATTCGGCCAGGCGGCGTGGCGTCGACTGGAAGGTGCACGTCTCGACGACATCGCAGCCGACCGCGAGAAACGATTCGTGAATCGCCTGGATGACGTCCGGGCGCGTCAAAACCAGATGGTCGTTGCAGCCCTCGAGCGACTTTCCACCGAAATCCTCAGCGCTCAAATCATAGCGCTGAATGTTCGTTCCCATCGCGCCATCGTACACCAGCACTCGGCGCTCAATGGCTTGGAGGTACGACGATTTGGTGATGCGTTCGCTCATCTTCTTCATGCCGCCGCCCGGGGTCCGGGAGGCGAAATAAAAAAGCCCACGCATGAGCGCCGGGCCAGCGCTTTAGCGAAATGTTTAACGTGGCCGCAAGTTGCTTTAAATCGCCACGGACTTCGGTTGTGCCCTAACGTTCATAGTAGTGCCAGACGGGCGATCAGGCAAGCGAAATTGGTGGGCAGTGCGCGGTAGTCCAGCTCCCGCAGTGCTCCTAAAACGCTCCCAGCCCCGGTTCCTCACTCGAAACGTCAGGTAAGCGTCGGCCCGTAACCCGCGATCTCGATTCGAACGACTGCACGAGCGCGA
>JANPKQ010000373.1:0-11996 GCA_031426115.1 Gemmatimonadaceae bacterium
CTGACAGCCCGTAGGCTAGCTCTCGGCTGTCCGCTCCTGGTGGTGATGGATATGGTTGGAAAGCGTGCGACGAGCGGCAAGCAGCTTGGCCACGAGCTCACAGGCTAGCTGCAAAGGCGTGGTTTGGAACGGCGGAACGACAAGGGCCACGATGCCCCGGCCGTTCCGCATGTCTTCCCGGAAGCCGCAGTGGCAAGTATCTGACGGCTGGCAGCCGAGCTGCTAGCCGCTCGTCGCACGTCCTTTCAATCGTCCCGCCGCGCCACCAGCAGCGCGGAGCTGGTAGCTGGCGGCTTCGCTGCCTATTCCTCCCGTAGCGCCGCCGAGGGATCGAGTCCGGCGGCGCGCCGAGCGGGCAGCCAGCAGGCGACCGCTGCGACGAGGACGAAGAGGACGGCGATCGACGCAAAGGTTGCCGGGTCGGTCGGCTCGATCCCGACCAGCATGCTCGTCATGGCGCGGGTGACACCGAACGCACCGAGCACACCGAGCACGACCCCGGCGGCGGTGAGCCGCAGCCCCTGCCCGATGACGAGCTGGAAGATGCTGGCCTTCGGCGCCCCGAACACCATCCGCACGCCGATCTCCGCGGTGCGCTGGCGAACCGCCGTCGAGAGCACGCCGTACAGCCCGACCGCCGCAAGCAGGCCGGCGATCACGGCGAACACCGTGATGAGCGCGAACGCGAATCGCGTCGGGGCCATCGCGCGATCGATGAACGCCTGCATCGGCTGAACCTCCGCGAACGGGATCAGCGGGTCCATCCGCGCGATCGCGGCGCGCGCGGCCGGCGCGATGGCTGATGGATCGCCACTCGTGCGCAGCGCCCACCGGGAAGCCGCCCCATGGAAGAAGTAACCGTCCGTGAAGAACATCGCCTCGCGCGAGTCGGCCGCCGGGGTGATGGTCCGCTGATGCTCCACGACGCCGATGATTTCGTACCACTCCGGCTCGGCGGTGCGCGCGCGGATGAAGAGTCGCTTGCCGATCGCCGACTGTCCGGGGAATGCCTTCGCGGCGGCGATGCGGTCGATGATGACACGATTGACATCCGGCCGGTTGTCACCGGCATCGAAATCACGGCCCGCGATCAGCGGCGTGCGCATCGTCGAGAAGTAGCCCGGCAGCACGACGTGGAGGTCTGCCTGCTGGAATGCCGACGGGTCGGTGACGGCTTTCTCCGTTCCCCAGCGCAGGTTCCTCACGATGCCGTCGAGGGGGAGCGGCTGCGCGGCAGTCACCGCTTGTACGCCGGGGATGGCGCCGAGCCGTTCGCGGAGCTGCTGCATGAACGCGTCCCGCTCTTCGGGCGTGCGAAGGGTTTGGTTCTGCGCGACGAAGGTCAGCAGTCCGCTCGCATCGAAGCCCGGGTTCGCCTTCTGGATCGCGATGAAGCTGCGCAGCATGAGCCCGCAGCCGACGAGCAGGATGAAGGCAAGCGCGACCTCCGCGGTAACGACGCCGTTGCGCAGCATCGCCCCCGCGCCCAACCCGCTGGTGCGGCCGCTCGTGCGCAGCACCTGCATGAGGTCCGGACGTGCCGCGCGCAGTGCGGGAACCACACCGAACAACGCTGCGGCGGCGATCGCGGCGACGATGGAGAAGCCGAGGACCAGGGGATCGAGCGCCACGGTGTCGGTTCGTGGGAGCGTCGCCGGGGCGAGGGCAATGAGCACGCGCATGCCGGCCCACGCGAGGAGGATGCCGAGCAGGGCGCCGGCGCCCGAGATCACGAAGCTCTCGGTGAGCATCTGCCCGACGAGACGTCCCCGGCTGCCGCCGAGGGCCGAGCGCACGGCGAGCTCACGTTCGCGTCGGGAAACGCGAACGAGCAGGAGGTTGGCGACGTTGGCGCAGGCGATGAGGAGCACGAAGGTAACGGCGCCCATGAGGGCGAGGATCGACGGACGCACATCGGCGACGAGGTCCCGATGCATCGGCTCGACGCGGATGTACAGGCCGGACGTTTGCTTGATCGGGAAGGTGGCCCGCAATTCAGTGGCAATGCCATCGACCTGCGCCTGCGCCTGCGGAATGGTGACACCCGGCTTGAGCCGTCCGATGACCCGGAGGAAGACGTTGATGCGGGAGCCATTCACGAAGTCGACGCGCATTGCGGTCCATGCATCGGGGAACCGCTCGAGGCCCGCGCCCGGGGGGAAGAGGAGCTCGCCGCCCGGCTCGAGCACGCCGACGACGAGCGAGGGCTGGTTGGCGATATCGATGAACTTGCCGATGACCGATCGATCGCCGCCGAACCGCTGTTGCCAGAACTCATGGCTCAGGATGACCGACTGCGGGAGGGGCGGTGGGGGCGGAGCATTGCCGACCGCGCCATCGCCGGGTGGCGGCCCCTGTGGCGTACCATCCGAGTCGATGAAGTCGCGGCCGGCGGCGACCTTCATGCCGAGGACCGCGAAGAGATTGGTCGTCGCGCCTGCGACGCGAATCTGTTCGGGTTCTCCGTCGCCATCGTTCAGCGGCGCGCGGAAGGTGTTGACGGCGGCGAAGTCCTCGAAGAGGGTTCCCTGCCGTTTCAGGTCGGCGTAGTCGGCGGGGGGAAAGGGAAAGTCCGTTACGCCGCGGTTCCGCATGTCGCCCCAGACGAGAACGAGACGGGACGGGTCTGCGTAGGGAAGTGGACGGAGCAGGATCGCGTTGACGACGCTGAAGATCGCGGTGGCCGCGCCGATGCCGAGGGCGATGGTGACGATGGCAGTGATGGCGAAGCCCGGGCTCCGGCGCAGCGTGCGGACGGCGTAGACGAGATCCTTCGTCAGCGTTCTCATGCGATCTCCTTGAATGTTTGCGAATCCGGCCCGTGTTGGCGCGGTGCGCAACCTCGTAACGCCGATCGATGCACCCGCGAGCGACCGTGCCGCAAGGGTTGTCCCGCGAGCTACGGAAGGGCTACAATCCCCCACCCCCTATAAGGAATTCATCATGGCTCGTACTGGCAGACGCGTCGCGCTCTGGATGTTCGCGGCGTTGCTCGCCGTGTTCGGCGGGCGGCAGCTCGGATTCGGCGCGGAGCGAAGCAGCCCCCCAATCGCCTTTCGCTTCGCCATCGATACACTCCTGCTGAAGTCGTTCCAGTGGCGCAGCATTGGCCCGGACCGCGGCGGTCGGTCGATCGCGATCAGCGGTGTGCGCGGCCGCCCGCGCGATGGCTACTTCGGCGCCGTGGGCGGCGGGCTCTGGAAGACCGTCGATGGCGGCGAGACATGGGCGCCGGTTACCGACGGCCAGATCAGGAGCTCATCAGTCGGCGCGGTCGCGGTGTCCGAGTCGAACCCCGACGTCATCTACATCGGCACCGGTGAGTCGTGCATCCGCGGCAACATCCAGCCGGGCGACGGCATGTACAAGTCCGTCGATGCGGGAAAGACCTGGACGCACATCGGGTTCAGGGAGTCGGAGAACATTTCGAAGATTCGCATTCATCCGACGAATCCCGACATCGTCTGGGCCGCGGTGTTCGGCAAGTACGGCGTGCCCAACGCGGAGCGCGGCATCTTCAAGAGCACCGACGGCGGGAAGACGTGGAGGAAGGTGCTCTATCGTGACCCGAAGACGCCCGGCGTGGACATCTCCATCGACCCATCCAACCCCAACGTCATGTACGCGGCGATGTGGGAGGCGTACCGGATGGAGTACACGATGTCGAGCGGCGGGCCGGGGAGTGGCCTGTTCAAGTCCACCGATGGCGGAGAGACGTGGACCGAGCTCACGCGCAACCCCGGCATGCCGCAGGGCGTGATGGGACGGATCGGCGTCTCGGTATCGGGCGCGGACCCGAACCGAGTGTTCGCGATGGTCGAGAACGAGAACGGTGGGCTGTATCGGTCGGATGATGCAGGCGCGACGTGGACGATGGTCAACAACGGCCGAAACATTCGCCAGCGTGCCTTCTACTACACGCACGTGTCGGCCGACCCGAAGAACAGGGATCTCGTGTACGTGCTGAACGTCGGCACCTTCAGGTCCACGGACGGCGGCAGGACGATGACTGGTGGCTTCGCCGGCGGTGATTCCCACGAGCTGTGGATCGATCCCGACAACACCCAGCACGTGCTGCACGCCAGCGATGCCGGCGGTGCCGTGACGTACAACGCCGATGCGCCGAACCGCACGTGGACCGCACGCGACTACCCGACGCCGCAGTACTATCACGTCGCGACGACGAAGCACGTGCCGTATCACGTCTGCGGCGCACAGCAGGACGGTCCGACGGTGTGCGTCCCGAGCGCGCGGCAGGGCGGCGGTGGCGGTCGCGGTGGCGGTGGTGGCGGCCGTGGGGGCGCAGCGCCACAGCTGTACAGCCCGGGCGGGGCAGAGCCGGGCTACATCGCGCCCGACCCAAAGGATCCGGATGTGTTCTATGCCGGCGGCAACAACGGCTCGTTCCTCGAGCGGCTCAACCGGCGTACGGGCCAGATCCGCGAGGTAAGCCCGTACGTGCGGATGTTCTCGGGCGAGCCGGCGAGCGCGCTGGTCGAGCGGTGGCAGTGGACGTATCCGATCATCTTCTCCCCGGTGGACCCAAACGTCCTCTACACGTCGTCGCAGCATGTGTGGAAGACGACGAACAACGGGCAGAGCTGGGACAGGATCAGCGGCGACCTCACGCGCCACGACCCGAAAACGATGGGTCATTCGGGTGGACCGATCACCGGCGACATGAACGGGCCGGAGGTCTACGGCGTCGTGTTCGCGCTGGGACCGTCGAAGCGCGACGTGAACACGCTGTGGGCCGGATCGGATGACGGACTCGTCCACGTCACGCGCGATGGCGGCAAGACGTGGGCGAACGTGACGCCGAAGGACATGCCGGAGTTCGGTCGCGTTAGCATCATCGATGCCTCGGCGTTCGAGCCCGGTGGCGCGTACGTCGCCGTGAAGCGTCCCCTCCTCGGCGACATGGCTCCGTACATCTTCCGCACGAAGGACTACGGGAAGACGTGGGCGAGGATCGTCAGCGGACTTCGGCCGGACGATTACGTGCATGCCGTGCGCGAGGATCACACGCGGCGTGGCCTCCTTTACGCCGGAACCCAGCATGCCTTCTACATCTCGTACGACGATGGCGACACGTGGGAGTCGCTCTCGCTGAACCTGCCCGATGTGCAGGTGTCGGACATCATCGTCGAGTCAAACTCGATCGCGATCGCCACGCATGGCCGCGGTTTCTACATCCTCGATGACATCGCGCCCATCCGGCAGTACATGCCGGCGATGTCGGCGTCGAGCGATGTCGTCCTGTTCACGCCGCCGGACGCGATCCGGTCGGGCGCCGGCGCGGCGATCACCTACTGGGTGAAGCGGCCCGTCGGTGCCGTAGCGATCGAGGTCCTCGATGCAAAGGGCCAGGTCGTTCGCACGTTCACAAGCACGCCGCCGGCAGCGGGCGGTGCGGGTGGCCGCGGCGCAGGTCCGGCAGGCACGCCCGCCGAGGGTGGGAGGGGCGGGCGAGGCGGCGGGATCGCCGCGGCGCCTACTGCCACCGGGCTCAACACGGTGACGTGGGACCTCCGGTATCCGAGCGCGACGAGCTTTCCCGGGATGATCCTCTGGGGCGGCGGTGTCACGGGACCGTCAGCGCCGCCGGGACGATACCAGGTCCGGATGACGGTAGACGGCAAGGCGACGACCCAGCCGCTCGTCATCAAGCGCCATCCGCTGTACACAGACGTCACCGATGCCGACCTCCAGGAGCAGTTCGCTCTTGCAATCCAGATTCGTGACAAGGTGTCCGAGGCAAACAACGCCGTAATCCGGATTCGCGATATCAAGCGTGATGTCGCGGATCGCACGTCGAAGTCGCCCGATCCGAAGCTCAAGGAGGCCGCCGATCGGCTGACGAAGAACATCAGCGCGGTCGAGGAAGAGATCTATCAGGTGAAGAACCAGAGCGGCCAGGACCCGCTCAACTTCCCGATCAAGATCAACAACCGGCTCGCGTCGCTGCTCGGCATCGTGAGCGACGGCGACTTCAAGCCGATCGCGAACACCTATCCGATCTTCAAGGACCTCACGGCGGAGCTCAAGGTGCAGACCGACAAGCTCGCGCGAGTGCTCACGACAGACCTTCCGGCATTCAATACCGAGGCGCGCCGCCTCGGGCTGGAGCCGGTGGGCGGACAACGGGTGCCGTAGGTTCAGCGGCACTGCTGGCGTTCGAGGAGGGCGGGCCGATGTCGGCCCGCCCTTTGTCGTCGGTCCTGCGCAGCAGGAGATCACGATTCCTCTCGCGTCACCCTCACCCCCAGGACATCTTCGGAGCCTGCTCTCCTGTTGACATTCGACAAGACCGTCGCCATGTTCCTGTCGTCACTCGACAAGAGCTACCCTTCCGCCGCCTACACTTGCCACGCTCATCATCCGAGGACGTGCTCCAGGGCACCCTGGACCTGCTGGTGCTTCGCACCATCGCGCTCCAGCCGATGCATGGATGGGGCATCACGCAGCGCATCCAGCAGATGTCGCAAGAGATCTTTCAGGTCGGCCAGGGATCGCTGTATCCCGCCCTCCAACGGCTCGAGGTGAAGGGCTGGATCGACAGCGAGTGGGGAGTGACCGAGAACAACCGCCGGGCGAAGTATTATCGACTCACCGCGGCCGGGCGACGTGCCCTTGGCGCGGAGCTCGAGAGCTGGCGGCGCTTCGCCGGCGCGGTCGAGCTGGTGTTGCAGGGATTGTGAGGACCGTGCGATGATGCCAATCGCCCTCAGGCGCATGATGCATGCGCTCCGCGGACTCGTGTCGCGCGATCGCCTGAATCGCGACCTCGACGACGAGATGCACTTCCACCTCGAGATGGAAGTCGCGCAGAACATCCAGCGGGGAATGGAGCCGGCCGAGGCGCGGCGGACGGCGCTCGTCGCGTTCGGTGGGGTGCAGCGATACAAGGAGCAACACCGTAGCGAGCGCGGCGCACGCTCCATCGAGCGACTCGGGCAGGATCTCCGGTATGGCCTTCGACGACTGCGGCGCGAGCGCGGATTCTCGATCCCGGTCATCGCCACCCTCGGCTTCGGCATCGGTGCGACGGTAGCCGTCGGGGTGCTGGCGGACGCTGTGCTCATCCGTCCGCTGCCCTACCCCAACGCATCGCGCATTGTGGCTGTCGGGCATCGCGCACCATCGGCAGGTGCACTCGAGGGTGGCCAGTCGGAGGGCACATACCTCCACTACCTGCGCGGCAATCACTCCTTCGATGCGTTCGGCATCTACTTCGAGCGCGACCTCAGCCTCACGGGGGAGGACAATCCGGCGAGGGTCGTCTCGGCGCTGATGACACCGAGCGTGTTCCAGGTACTCGGCGTGAATCCCGCGCACGGCAGATACTGCGCGGCGGATGATGACCTCGTCGCTCGCTCCGTCGGGGCCGGCAACGCGCTCGTGGTGATCAGCGACGCACTCTGGGGATCGCGATACGGCCGTGAGCCCGGGGTCGTCGGGCGGCGGATCGAGATCAATCGCGGAGGCGCAACGATCATCGGCGTGATGCCGCCGGGCTTTCATTTCCCGCGCATCGATACGGAGCTCTGGTACTGCCAGCCGGTCGACGCAGCGAGCCCGGGGAGCGGCACGCACCAGACCGGCATCGCCCTGCTCCGGTCAGGGACGCATGCCCGCGACGCCGAGGCGGACCTGCAGCGACTCGGGGCGACGCTGTCCGAAGTGTATCCCGCTGCCGCGCGTGAGCTCGAGCGGGGCGGCCCGCACCGTTCGGTCGTGACGCCGCTTCGGGACGTGCTCGTTCGCGATGTGCGGCCTGCGCTGGTACTCCTCGGTTGCACGGCCGCACTCGTGCTGCTCGTCGCCTGGGCCAACGCCGTGAATCTCGTCATGGTGCGAAGCGAGACCCAGGGACGGCAGGTCGCGGTGGAGCGGGCCCTCGGTGCGACGACCGCAGATGTCGCGCAGCGTCTCTTCTGCGAGAGCGTCGTCCTCGCGCTGGCCGGTGGGTTGGTCGCCTGGCTGATCGCGTCGACCGCGATCTCGTATCGGTTCGGGTTTGCCGTCGGCGAGATTCCGCGGCTTCATGAGGTCCGGGTAGACCGATTTGCGATAGTGCTGACCGTCGGGCTCGCGCTGTTCAGCGCCGCGCTCATCGGTGGCGCGGCGTTCCTGAGGACGCGGTCTGCTCGCGTCCTCTCCGCGCTACGCGGAGGCGTTGGCCGGTCGACGTCCGGGAAGCAGTGGCGCAGCACCCAGCGGACGCTCGTCGCGGTGCAGGTGAGCCTCGCGCTGGCGCTGCTCATCGCCTCGGGGGTGATGGTGCAGAGCTACTGGAAGCTCGCCCGATTCGACCTCGGCTTCGAGCCATCGTCGACGTTGATTGTCGAGCTCCCGCTGCCCTTCCGCGGGTATCCGCGTTACGACGACGGCGCACGCTTCTACGACGAGACGCTGCTGCGCATCCGGAGCCTCCCCGGTGTCGTCTCCGCGGAGGCCGGAGGGCCGGTGCCGCTGGTGCGCGTCACCGGTGCGGGGACCACGCCGATGGTGGCGAGCGATTCCACGCTCCCGGGCGGTGCGAGCAACATCGCCGTGCGTCCGGGCGTCGTGACGCCGGGGTGGTTCGAGGCACTGCGCATCCCGATCATCCAGGGTCGAACGTACCAGCGCGGCGATCTTGTGAGCGAAGAGCATCCGATCGTCATCAGCATGGCGCTGGCGCGCGCGCTTTTCGGGGAGGCCGATCCGCTTGGCCGGCGACTGCGCGTGCTCAACATGGGGCGGATGCCGAGGTACACGATCGTCAGCGTGGTGGGTGACGTGCCCGGCGAGCGAATTCCCGACGGCCCGGTCAGGGCGATCTACTTCCCCGTGCTGCGCGACCTGGCGGCCACTCCCGATTCCGCGCCGCAGGTCCCCTATTGGCCACGGGAGCTCCCCGTCCTCGTTCGCGGGAGCGTTGCGCCGGCGACGCTGCTCGATCCCATCAGGCGAATCGTCGGCGAGATCGATCCACAGGTACCCGTGACGAACCCGCGCACGCTCGAAGACATCGTCGGTGCTTCGACGGCGCGGACACGGCTGACGATGCTGCTGCTGCTCGCGGGCGCGGGAGTCGCGCTGCTGCTGGGCGTCGTCGGGATCTATGGCGTAGTGTCGTATGCGGTGAGCCAGCGCACCCCGGAGATCGGGATCCGGATGGCGCTCGGCGCGACGCCGGGCGCGGTCAACGCGATGGTGCTGAAGGAGGGCGTGACGATGACCGTGACCGGCATCCTTGCCGGGATCGTCGTTGCGCTTGGAGTGACTCGATTGCTGCGCGGGCTGCTGTACGAGGTGAGTCCGACGGATCCGTTGACGTTCATCGCGATGGCCGTGCTCCTGTCGGGGATCGCGCTGGCGGCGTGCATGGCGCCAGCGCGTCGGGCAAGCAGGATTGACCCTGTGCAGGCGCTGCGAGCGGAGTGAGCTGAGGGGGGAGCGCGCCACGCGCTCGCCGGTTGCAACGCTTCCGGCCGCGGACCAGTATGGTATCGGCGTCCCTGCAGCCGATCACTCATACGGTGCCAACAATGCCTTCCCGTTCGATTCGCTCGTCGTCCCTTCGGTTCGCGCTGGCGATGCTTGTCGTCGCGGCTCCAGCGGTCGCGGCGCAGCCAGCGCGCCGCGTCGCCACGACCGCCACGTACGACAGCGCCGCGCGGTTCCTCGCGCCCGCTCTCGCGAATCTCGTCATCGGCGGATCGGTTTCGCCGAGCTGGCTGCCCGACGATCGCTTCTACTACCGGAACACGACCGCGACGGGCGCCGAGTTGATCCTCGTCGATCCCGCGCGGCGCACTCGGGGTCCTGCCTTCGATCACCAGCGGGTGGCGGCGGCGCTGTCGGCTGCATCCGGCACGAGGTACACGGCCACGCAGCTGCCGATGCAGATGGACCTGTCGGCGAAGGCGGACACGGTGTTCATCGGAACGGGTGCGAGCCGCTGGGCGTGTGACACGCGCGGAGCGCGCTGCGCCGCGTCGCGCGACACGACCAGCCGCGCGGCGGCGGCAGGGCGCGGTGGACGTGGCGGCGGCGGTGGCGGCGGCGGTGGTGGTCGAGGCGGTGCCCTCGCGAACACGGTCGTCTCTCCAGACGGCAAGCGCGCAGCGTTCATTCGAGACTGGAACCTGTGGGTGCGGGACGTCGCGTCGGGTAGCGAGAAGCAGCTGACCACCGATGGCTCGAAGGACTTCGGCTACGCGACCGACAATGCCGGATGGGCGAGCAGCGACCGGCCCATCCTGCTCTGGTCTCCGGATTCGAGGAAGATCGCGACACAGCAGCAGGATGAGCGGAACGTCGGCGACATGTATCTCGTCGAGACGAGGGTCGGCCATCCCGTGCTGCGCTCCTGGAAGTATCCGCTGCCCGGCGACAGCGTCGTCGCGATGCTGCATCGCGTCATCATCGATGTCGATGCCGCCCGCGTCATCCGTCTCCAGCTCGCGCCCGAGTACCATCGCGCGATGCTGGGCGACAACATCAGCATGAACGACTATGCGTGGAGCCCCGACGCGTCGAAGCTCGCGGTCGCGTCCACGTCGCGCGATCACAAGCAGGCGGTGTTCCGTGTCGCCGATGCGGCGACGGGCACGGTGCGGACGGTGTTCGAGGAGACGGTGCCGACGCACTTCGAGTCGCGCACCGGCTTCAGGGTGCTGTGGCCAACGAACGAGGTCATCTGGTATTCGCAGCGGGATGACTGGGGCCATCTCTACCTCTACGATCTCGCCACGGGGAAGCTCAAGAACCGCATCACGTCGGGGGAAGGTCCGGTATCCCAGATCGCGCGCGTGGATGAGAAGGCGCGAACGGTGTGGTTCACGGGAATGGGCCGCGAAACTGGCCAGGATCCGTACTTCCGCCATCTCTATCGCGTCGGGCTCGACGGGAAAGGCTACGTCTCACTGACGCCGGACGACGGCGATCACGCCGTCGATGTGTCGCCGTCGGGGCGATACCTCGTGGACACGTACTCGAAGCCGGATGTCGCGACGGTGGTGACGCTTCGCGATGCATCGGGGCGGGTGCTAATGCCACTCGAGAAGGCGGACATCTCGAAGCTCGTCGCGACCGGATGGAAGCCGCCGATCCCATTCTCGGTGAAGTCGGCCAGCGGCAAGCACGATCTCTACGGACAGCTCTTCCGTCCGACGAACTTCGACTCGACACGGAAGTACCCGATCATCAACAACCCGTACCCCGGCCCCCAGAGCGGAAGCGTCGGCTCGCGATCGTTCACGGCCGCGCGCGGCGATCGCCAGGCGCTGGCGGAGCTCGGCTTCATCGTCATCACCCTCGATGGAACAGGGACGCCGGGGCGCTCGAAGTCCTTCCACGACGGCTACTACGGCGCGATGGGGCGCGACAACACCATCCCCGACCAGGTCGCCGGCATGAAAGAGCTCGCGCGCCGACATCCGTGGATCGACATCGACCGCGTCGGGATCTGGGGTCACTCGGGCGGCGGCTTCATCACGGCGGGGGCGATGTTCCGGTATCCCGACTTCTTCGATGTTGGGATCGCCGAATCGGGCAATCACGACCAGCGGCAGTACGAGGATGATTGGGGCGAGCGGTATCAGGGCCTGCTGACGCGAAACGCAGATGGCACGGACAGCTACGACGTCGAGGCGAACCAGCTGCTTGCGAAGAACCTCAAGGGAAAGCTCCTGCTTGCGCACGGCCTCATGGACAACAACGTCCCGCCGTACAACACCTGGCTCGTGGTCGATGCGCTGATCAAGGCGAACAAGGACTTCGATCTGCTCATGTTTCCGTACGCAGCGCACGGCTACGGCGCGGCGTCGAGCTACATGATGCGGAGGCGGTGGGACTACTTCGTGACGTGGCTGCTCGATGCGCAGCCGCCGAAGGAGTACGAGTTCCGTTCAGCGCCGGGCGGGCGAGGGGGCGGGCCGGGGTAAGGCAACCTGTCTACCCGGCAGCGTGTCGAAGGAAGTGCGAGGCGTCGGCGCCGTTGGCCG
>JANPKQ010000374.1:0-3959 GCA_031426115.1 Gemmatimonadaceae bacterium
CGGCCGATCGGGCTCGACCTCACGCCGCACACGCCGGTGTGATGAATGCACGATGCGAACGGCGAGGCGACAAGTGCGGTCGCCTCGCCGTTTTTGCCATGGCGGACGTACTGCTACCGCCCCAGCATTTTCTCCCGCGCAGCCCGGAACTCATTCCCCTGACGCCACTCCGGCATCCTCGCCGCGTTGGCGATGCGATAGCCCATTGCCAGGAAGAGATGCAGGTCCTGCGCAGCGCCGCTGAGATCCCAGCCCGGCTTGATCTCATCCTGCGGCTTGTGATAGAGGTCCGCCGTGTACTCCTGGCGCTTCTGCGCACCGAAGTCGGCGGGCTTGCCGACGAACTCTACTCCCTCATCCGCATAGAACGCCGGCACGCCCTGCTTCGCGAAGTTGAAGTGATCGGAGCGATAGTAGAACCCCTTCTCCGGCTCGGCGTCGGGCCGCAGGGTCCTTCCCTGCTCCGTCGCCGCAACCCTGGCGTAATCGTCGAGCTCCGAGTTCCCGAGTCCAATGACCGTGATGTCCTTCGTCGTCCCCCACGTGCTGAGGCCGTCCATGTTGATGTTCGCCGCCGTCTTCGCGAGCGGATGGATTGGCGTCACCGCGTAATACTGCGAGCCGAGCAGTCCCTGCTCCTCCGCGGTCACCGAGAGGAAGAGGATCGAGCGCTTCGGCGCCGGGCTCATCGCCTTGAAAGCCTTCGCAAGCGTCAGCAGGCCGGCGGTCCCCGTCGCGTTGTCGAGCGCACCGTTGTAGATCGAATCGCCGTTGACCTTCTCGCCAATGCCGAAGTGATCCCAGTGGGCGGTGTAGATGACGAACTCGTCCTTCAGCGTGGCATCGCTTCCCTCGAGCTTCGCGACGACGTTGCGTGAGTCGATGGTGCGAAGAGTGTTCGCGAGCCTGACGGTCGCGGTGACACCGAGTGGAACCGGCCTGAACTCCGGGGTCGCGGCGCGTGCGCGCAGTGAGTCGAAGTTCTGGCCGGCCATCGTGAACAGCGCCTTCGCCTGGTCGAGGGTGATCCACCCTTCGATGTCGCTCCGGCTCATGTTCTTGTCCGGCGTCACGAGGTCGAACTGCTCGGCGGTCTTCCCCTGGACGACGGCGAACGGATAGCCGGCGGGCACGGTCTCGTGGACGAGGAGCACGCCCTTCGCCTTGTGCTTCATCCCCTGCTCGTACTTGTACGTCCAGCGTCCGTAGTAGGTCATCCGCTTGCCGCCGAACTTCGCGGTGTCGGCGAGCGGTGGATCGTTGACGAGCATCACGAGCGTCTTGCCGGCGACGTCGGCGCCCTTGTAGTCGTCCCATCCGAATTCCGGCGCCTCGGTGCCGTAGCCGACGAAGACGAGCTCCGACTTGTCGAGTGCGGCGCTCGGGGCGACATGCTTCGTCCATGCGACGTAATCGTCACGCCACTTCAGCGTCTTCATCGTCGCGCCCTTCGCGAAGGTCAGCGTTGGCGCACCCTTCACCGTGATCCCGACGAGCGGCACCTTCTGGATGTACGTGCCATCGGTATTGCCGGGCTGGAGGCCAAGAGCGCGGAACTGCGACTCGAGATAGGCGACGGTCTTGTCCTCGCCAACGGTGCCCGGGGCGCGGCCGAGGAGGGAGTCGTGGGCGAGCACGCGGATGTGGCGCATGATGTCCGCGGTGTCCACGGCGGCAATTGCATCGGCGGGGACGGAGTCGGCGGACGATGGCGCCGGCGCGCGAGTGGTGTCGGTAGCATCGCTGTCGGGCTTGCAGGCGACAGCCGTGAGCAGGAGAAGCGAGAGAAGCGTGTAGCGCATGGGGGTCGGGTTGGGGGCTCGTGCTACCGGCAGCTGAGAGTTCGCGGCAGCCGTAACATGGCGCCCGTCCTCCCGCACGGCGAGGGCCGTTGCACCCGCCATCTCCCAACGCCATGTTCTCGGCCCGCGTATTGGCTGCGGGCACCCCTCCCCCCTACCCGGACCATTGATGCGCATCCTCCTCGCCGCGCTCCTCGCGATCCCGGCGGCCCTCTCCGCACAGACGCCCGACGCCGCAACGCTTGCGGGCCTCCGATGGCGGTCCATCGGCCCCGTGAACATGGCCGGCCGGCTCACCGACATCGAAGTCGATCCCCGCAACCCGAAGGTCTTCTATATCGCCGGCGCGACCGGCGGCATCTGGAAGACCATCAACGCCGGGACCACCTGGATACCGCTCTGGGAGCGGCAGCCGATCTCGTCGATGGGCGACATCGCGATTGCGCCGAGCAACCCGAACATCATCTGGGCAGGGACCGGTGAGGAAGACTCACGGAACAGCGTGCAGCCCGGGTACGGCATCTACAAGTCCACCGATGGCGGCGTGACGTGGCAGTCGATGGGACTCGAGAAGACACAGCACATCGGCCGCATCGTCGTTCACCCTACCAACCCCGACATCGTCTACGTCGCGGCGCTCGGCGCACTCTGGGGCACGAACCCGGAGCGCGGCCTCTACAAGACCACCGACGGCGGCAAGACCTGGCAGCTCTCGAAGTTCATCAGCGACAAGGCGGGCTTCGTCGATGTCACGATGGATCCGCGCAATCCCAACACGCTGTACGCGGCGAGCTGGGAGCGCATCCGCCAGCCGCACTACCTCAAGAGCGGCGGACCGGGATCGGCACTCTGGAAGACCACCAACGGCGGCACGACCTGGACGGAGATCAAGGGCGGCGGTTTCCCCGAGACCACAAAGGGGCGCATCGTCGTCGTCGTCGCGAACAGCAACCCGAACGTCGTCTACGCGAGCGTCGAGGCGGACAGCATCCGCGGTGCAAAGCCGCAGCGTCTCCTCAGCGGTACCTACCGCTCGGCCGACGCCGGCAAGACGTGGAAGTGGATGAGCACGATCAACAATCGACCCTTCTACTTCTCCCAGATCAAGGTCGATCCGAAGAACGAGAATCGCATCTACCGGATGGCGGTGGACTTCATTTCATCGGAGGACGGCGGCTACTCGTGGCGTACCGGGATGCTCGGCATCCACGAGGACTACCACGGGATGTGGATCAACCCGAGCGACACCGATCACTTCATCGTCGCCGGCGATGCGGGACTCTTCCAGACGCATGACCGCGGCGGTTCGTACGATGGACTGAACAACTTCGCGATGGGGCAGTTCTACGGGATCAGCTACGACTACCAGGTTCCCTACCGCGTCTGCGGCGGACTTCAGGACAACGGGACGTCGTGCGGCCTCACGCGCCGCCGGAACGGGCAGCTCCAGATGACCGACTGGTTCGCCGTCTTCGCGGCCGATGGACTCCAGACGGCGCAGGATCCGATCGACCCGAACTACATCTACTACGAGTCGCAGGGTGGCAACATCGCCCGCCGGAACATTGCCACGGGCGAAACGGTGAACATCAGGGCGCGGACCGTCGGCCCGCAGCAGTACATGCAGCAGATGAATGTCATCCGCGCGGGCGCGGCGACGCTCAGCGCCGACCAGGAGCGCCAGATCTCCGACATCCGCGCCCGGATGAAGCGGGAGCTCGCGGATCCACAGGTCGCGAATCGCTGGAACTGGAACACGCCGTTCCTGCTGTCGCGGCACAATCCGATGATCTTCTACTCGGGTGCCGACAAGCTCTTCAAGTCCACGAAGCGCGGGGAAGATCCGATGGCGATCTCGCCCGATCTCTCCAGCGGCAACGCCGAGTGGATCCGGATGACGACGGGCGTCGATGCCGAGGGCAACATGGCCCCCGATGCAACGGGTGGCATCACCCGCGACGCGACGGGTGCAGAGGAGAACGCGACGATCGTCACGATCGCCGAGTCGCCGACGCGCGCTGGCGTGCTGCTCGTCGGCACGGATGATGGAAAGGTGTGGCTGACGAAGAACGACGGCGGGAGCTGGGAGGACCTCAGCGCGCGGCTTCCCGGCGTTCCGGCGATGGCGCATATCAGCAAGGTAGAGCTGGGCCGCGA
>JANPKQ010000375.1:0-5160 GCA_031426115.1 Gemmatimonadaceae bacterium
GGCGCGAAGACGCCCCTGTCCGCAACGGTCGCGCGCCAGCTCGCGGCCGAGGCGCGCGCGCTGACGACGATGGAGGGGCAGACCGAGTACCAGCAGCTTTATCGCGTCGCGATCGAGGACACGCCCGACGCGCTGGGAGCACACGCGGCGGTGGCGCGGGCGCTCAGCCCCCTCGTCTCGCCGGGTCGGTGAGCGTCAAACACTCGGGGTGGTCTCCCCGGCAATGACGTGTGTTTTCACGGCTGAGCAGCCATCGTCGGGCGCCACTGTTGACAAATCAACGATAATTGATATATACTCGCTGTCATGACTGCTTCCACCGCCATCGACGCGGCACGTGCCGCCCAGCTCTTTCACGCACTTTCCGACGAGACCCGCCTCGGGATCCTCGAGATGCTGCGTGGCGGTGAGCAGTGCGTCTGCGACCTCCAGGACGGGATGGACGCGGCGCAGTCACGGCTGTCGTTTCACCTGCGCGTGTTGAAGGAGGCCGGCATGGTCACCGACCGACGCGAGGGGCGATGGTCGTACTACAGCATCGCGCCGGAGTCGCTTGCCGAAGTGCACGATCTCGCCGTCGCGCTGCAGCCGTCGAAGCTCCGCATTCTCGCCCGGTCAGCGGGGCGGTGCTGCGGCTGACAGTTTTTTTTTCTCCAACACATCAACTTTTCTTGATCGAGGAGACCCGAGATGCCATCCCTGCCCATGAAAATCGCGGATTCCAGCGCCGGTGCCTGCTGTGCGCCCGGGTGCTGCGACGACGGATCCGCCGCTTCGACGACGATGCTCGCGGTCGCCCCCGCTATTGGCGCGCCGAATACCGTTGCGCCCGCCTTGGCACCTGACACGGCTGATGTGCTCACCGCGACGGTCCGCGAGAAGTACGGCGACGCCGCCCGACGCGTCATGGACGGCGTGGACGCCGCCAAGGCTGCGGGTGCATCGTGCTGCGGTCCGGTGAGCTCCTGCTGCGGAGCCGCGGCCTTCGACGGGACGACGGACCCCATCACGTCGAACCTGTATGCAACCGGCGAAACGGACGAGCTTCCCGAAGCGGCAGTGCTGGCGTCGCTCGGCTGCGGCAACCCGACGGCGCTCGCCGCGCTCAACACGGGAGAGATCGTGCTCGACCTCGGCTCCGGCGGCGGCATCGATGTCCTCCTCTCGGCGCGACGCGTCGGGCCGACGGGCAAGGCCTACGGGCTCGACATGACCGACGAGATGCTCGATCTCGCGCGCCGGAACGTGGAAGCGGCGGGTGTTCGCAACGTCGAGTTCCTCCGCGGCCGCATCGAAGAGATTCCGCTTCCGTCGAACTCGGTCGACGTCATCATCTCCAACTGCGTCATCAACCTCTCGGGCGACAAGCGGGCGGTGCTGAAGGAGGCGTTTCGCGTCCTGAAGCCTGGTGGACGATTCGCGGTCTCGGACGTCGTGGTGCAGGGTGCCCTGCCGGCGGACGTGAAACGCAGTATGGAGCTGTGGGTCGGATGCGTCGCGGGCGCCCTCTCCGACGCGGAGTTCGTCGCAATGCTGGGCGAGGCGGGGTTCGAGTCACCGAGCGTGGAGATGACGCGATCGTACGACGTCGAGGATGCGAGGGCGTTTCTCGTGAACACCGGACTCGATGCCGATCGGATCGCCGGGGAAGTCGCCGGGCGCGTCGGCGCGGCGTTCATCCGCGCGACGAAGCCGGCGGCCGCACCAAAGGCGCACCGGACGCTTTGAGGACTCTCGGGAGGATGATGCCATGACCACCACAATCCCGGGCGCGAGCCTGCGCCCGGCACGCCCCAACGACCTCGGCGCGATCGAGCGATTGCTGACGGAGTCGGCCCTGCCGCTCGGCGGAGTCGCCGAGGCGCTCGACACCTTCACCGTCGCCGTGGATGGAGCGGAAATCGTCGGCGTTGCCGGCCTCGAGCTGTGCCGAGGCAATGCGCTGCTTCGCTCGGTCGCGATCGCTCCCCAGTGGCGATCGCGCGGGCTCGGCCGCACGCTCGTCACCCATGTCATCGCGGACGCCGAGTCGCGTGGCCTCAACGCGCTCTACCTGCTGACGACGACGGCCGACCAGTACTTCCCCAGCTTTGGCTTTCACCGGATCAGTCGCGACCAGGTCCCCCAGGACGTGCGCGAAACGGAGGAATTCCGGAGCGCGTGCCCGGCGTCGGCGACCGTGATGGCCTGCAGCCTCTCCGGGCGCCGCTGAACCGGGCGGCACCGCGCGGGGGCGGGGCGCCCGCGCGCGGGGGACGGCCGAAGCAACCGGGGGGAGGCGCAAGACGGCCCGCACGCGTATTATCGACACCCGCTGCCGCCCACTCTCGACCCTCCGCTAGACCGAGGCCCTCTCCAGATGCTCGACCTGCGCTACGCGCTTCGCAGTCTCGCCCTCGCCCGCGGCTTCACCATCGCCGTCGTGCTGACGCTCGCGCTCGGGATCGGGGCCAACACCGCGATCTTCAGCGTCGTGCGCGGAGTGCTGCTGCGGCCGCTGCCCCATCGGGATGGCGAGCGCCTGATGTACCTCCGGCAATCCGCGGAAGCGCTCGGTGCAGCGGGCGAGAACGTGGCCTTCTCGGTGCCGGAGATCATGGATTTCCGCGGCGCGTCGAAGACGCTCGGCGGGATCGCCGAGTATTCGCCGATGACCTTCACCCTCGAGGGGGTTGACGATGCGGTCCGGATGGACGTCGGCCTCGTCACCGGCAACTACTTCTCGGTGATGGGGCTCTCGCCGGTACTGGGCCGCGCCTTCGGGCCGAGTGATGACGGTACCGCGGCCGCGCCCGTGATGATCCTGACCCACGCCTACTGGCTGAAGCGCTTCGGCGCAGACCCGCAGGTCGTCGGGAAGACGGTGCGGGTGGGCGGGAAGTCCGTCACCATCGTCGGTGTGCTCCAGCCCGCGCCGTACTTCCCGGCGCGGATCGATGCCCTGATGAACATGGTGAACAGCGAGCATCACCTCAGCGCGATGATGGTTACGGGACGCACCCACCGCATGACGGAGATGGTCGCACGGCTTGCCCCGGGCGCGTCGGTGGACCAGGCGCGCGCGGAAGTCGAGGTCATTACGAAGAAGGCGCACGCGGATCATCCCGAAGCGTACGATGCAGCGTCGGGGTACGGCGTGACGCTGACGCCCTTCAAGGAAGTCATGGGGAAGGACGCGCGGCTCACGCTCGGACTCCTCATCGGCGCCGCTGCGTTCGTGCTGATCATCGCGTGCGCCAACGTCGCGAACCTGACGCTGATGCGCGGTGTGCGGCGGGAGCATGAGCTCACCGTGCGTGCGGCGCTCGGCGCGGGAACGGGGCGC
The DNA here is from genome assembly GCA_031426115.1 of Gemmatimonadaceae bacterium. Classification (GTDB taxonomy): domain Bacteria; phylum Gemmatimonadota; class Gemmatimonadetes; order Gemmatimonadales; family Gemmatimonadaceae; genus JANPKQ01. The sequence goes on from JANPKQ010000375.1 coordinate 3,326, forward strand.
CTGCGCCGCCTGCTGCTCGCGGAGAACCTGGTGCTGACACTGCTCGGCAGCGCGCTGGGCCTCGTCATCGCTGTTGGGGGGGTACGGCTGCTCATCGCCTTCGCCGAGCGATACAGCCCGCGGGCGGGCGAGATTCGCATCGACGGCGCGGTACTCGGGTTCACGCTCGGCCTCGCCGTACTGGTCGCCGTGCTCCTTTCCTTCGCGCAGAAGCTGGCACCTGATCGTGCGCTCGGCTCGGCGCTCGCTTCCGGTACGAAACGCATGACTGGCGGCGTTCGACGTCATCGGCTCCAACAGGCGCTCGTCGTCGCCCAGATCGCCGTCTCGATGATGCTGCTCACCGGGGCCGGGCTGCTGATCCGGACGATGCAGCGGCTCGCGGTCGTGGACACAGGGCTGAATACCGAGAACGTCCTGACGATGGAAGTGCCCGTCGACTTCGGTGCGGAGCCGAGCGCAGTGGCGATCGCGCGGTACGAGCGGATGCGGAGCGAGCTGGCGGCGCTGCCAGGGATGATCGAGGTCGGGGTTGGATCGACTGTGCCGCTTCGCTCCGCGGGATTCGTGCTGGATGTGAAGGCCGAGGGCCGCGCCATCGCACCGGGCGAGCCAATGCCGCATGCGGAGTATCGGACGGCGAGCCCGGAGTACTTCAGGGCCGCGGGGATTCCCCTGCTCGGCGGGCGGACGTTCACCTCCACCGATCGCATCGGGACCGCACCGGTGGTGGTGCTCAACAAGACGCTTGCCGACCGGTTGTTCCCCAATCTGGATCCGATCGGCCGGCGTGTCGCGTGGACCGGGGAAGTGCTCAAGTTCACCGGGATCTCCGACGGGTGGCGGACGGTCATCGGTGTCGTCGGCGATACCAAGGACGGCGGCCTCGATGCGAGCCCAATCCCAGTGATGTTCCTGTCGTTCTCACAGGGCGATTTCCCGTCCGGCGGGTTCGTGATGCGCACGCGGAGCGATGCCGCCTCACTGGCGCCCGCCGCGACACGGATCGTGCGCGGAATCGCCCCGCACCAGCCGATCGAGAAGGTGCTGACGCTGAACCAGATCCGAGATGAGAGCGTCGGGCCGCGCCGGCTCAACGCGCAGCTCGTCGCCTCGTTCGGAACGCTCGCGCTCATCGTCGCGGCGATCGGCATCGCGGCGGTGCTGGCGTTCTCGGTCAGCGCGCGCACCAACGAGATCGGCATCCGCATGAGCCTCGGTGCGAACGCGGCGCGCGTTCACCGGATGGTGCTGACCGAGGGTGGATCCCTCGTGGCGCTCGGCCTCGCGCTCGGCGTCGTCGGTGCACTGACGCTGTCACGACTGATGCAGGGACTGCTGTTCGGTGTGGCGCCGCATGACCCGATGACGCTGGTCGGCGTCGCCGTGCTCATGGCGGCCGTGGGTGTTGGTGCGTGCTGGGTCCCGGCGGTGCGGGCGGCGCGGATCGATCCGGGGGTCGCGCTGCGGGCGCAGTAGGCGACCGCCTCCTTTACCGCCGCGGCGGAGGTAGCGACACCCGCCGCCGAATCTCGAGCGCGCGCGGGTTGAGGGAATCGATGGCGAGCGCGCGCGATACGCTCGCTTCCGCGTCGCGTGCGTTGCCCGCGAGTTCGTACGCCCGTGCGAGCGCGGCATGGGCGGCGGCTGAACGCGGAAACACCTCGACGCTCAAGCTGAACAACGCGATCGCATCCTCTGTTCGCCCGCGATGGAGCACCGCGCGGGCGACCTGGTCGAGCTCCCATTCGGCGTCGCGCAGTGTATCGGGATGCTGCGCCGCGAGTGCGCGAATCCGCGCAATCGTCGGAGCGACGCCTTCCCGGGCGAACCGC
>JANPKQ010000376.1:0-7486 GCA_031426115.1 Gemmatimonadaceae bacterium
CCCCTCCGCTGGCGTCCCTGTCCGCGCCCGTCCGCGGGCGGTAGACTTTCCATCATGACCGCCGTCAGCACGACCCGATCGTGCTGGGCTCATCATCCCCGAGGAACATCAGCAATGGCCCGTGGGCTCCGTCATCTTCGATTTTCCATCCCTGTCATCCTCGTCGCCTCCCTCGTCGGCGCCTGTTTCGGTGCGCCGAGCCAGCGGCCGCCGCGCAGTGCGGAGTCGATCACCGCAGAACGACTGACGGGCCTCTGGGAAGGGACCTATCGCGCGCGGACGGTGGACCGCGACGGGCGGTTCCGCCTCAACATCTCGCAGCGCGGCGACTCACTCGGCGGCTGGCTCGAGCTGCTCGGCGTCGCATCGGAGCAGCTTCGAGCGCCGATGGCGGTGGGCGGTTCCGGAGTGGCCGACATCGTCCATGTCGAGCTGGCGACGGTCGTGCTGGATGGGGTGCGTGCACGCCTCCACTCCGCGACCTACGTCGATCCCGGGTGCGGGTGTGCGCTGGCGCTCGACCTCACAGGATTCATGGTCGCCGACACACTGGCAGGGTTCTTCGACGCGATCGGGACCGGGGTGACGGCGCCGGAGCGGGGCGGGCGGTGGAGGACAGTGCGGGTGCGGTGAGGAGCACCGCGGCTCTTAACCCGTGTTGGGACGCCGGTTAACTTCCCCGCTCACCCGGACCAGGACGACCGTTGGCCATATCCACACCGCGCCGTACCGCGGATGACTCGCGCGACGTCGAGCTGCTCGACCAGCTCGCACGGGCTCGCACCGCACTGATCGCGCAGATCGGCCGCCGCATCATCGGGCAACAGGAGATCGTCGACAACCTGGTGGCAGCGCTGCTCGCGGGTGGGCACGCATTGCTCGTCGGCGTCCCGGGCCTCGCGAAGACACTGCTGGTACAGACTGTCGCCCAGGCGCTGGACCTCAAGTTCTCGCGCGTACAGTTCACTCCCGACCTCATGCCCTCGGACATCACGGGGACGGAGCTGCTCGAGGAGGATCACGCGACCGGCCATCGAATCTTCAAGTTCATCCGCGGGCCGATCTTCGCGAACGTCGTGCTGGCGGACGAAATCAACAGAGCGCCGCCGAAAACCCAGGCCGCGCTGCTCCAGGCGATGCAGGAGCATGCGGTGACGACCGCGGGTCAGACGCACATCCTCGAAGAGCCCTTCTTCGTGCTGGCGACACAGAATCCGATCGAGCAGGAGGGAACGTATCCCCTTCCCGAGGCACAGCTCGACCGCTTCATGTTCGAGCTACGGGTGGGATATCCGACGCGCGCCGAGGAGGAGCAGATCGTCGCGGCGACGACGTCGGACGAGGAGACGATCATAAAGCCCGTGCTGACGGCGAAGGAGCTCATCGCGCTCCAGCATCTCGTGCGTCGGCTGCCCGCGCCGCCGACGGTGGTGCAGTACGCGGTACAGCTCGCGCGGTCGACGCGGCCGGATGCCGCGGAGGCGACGCCGGACGTGAAGAAGTTCGTGAGCTGGGGAGCGGGGCCACGCGCATCGCAGTATCTCGTGCTCGGGGCGAAGGCACGTGCGGCGATGGATGGACGGGCGATTCCGGACCTCGACGATGTGAAGTCGGTGGCGCTCGCGGTGCTCAGGCATCGTGTCGTCGTGAACTTCCAGGCGGAAGCGGAGGGGATCCAGGTTGAGCGGTTGCTCGGACTTTCCGAGCGGAGCCAGGCGAAGCGGGGCTGAGACGACCGGAAGGCGCGCCATCGGTGAGCGCGCGTCCGGTGACGCGCTCGTATGCGCGGAGCAACTGGACGAACCGCCGCCGCTCGAGGACGATCCGTTTCGTGAGACCCCACGGACTGCGCCCTCGCTGATACTTCGACTCGATCCAGGTGGCGCGTGGGCTCGAATGCCGGAAGGTCTCCCAGAGCATCGCGAGATGATCGCCGCTCGGCCGACCCCCGACGATGTGCTTCACGCTGATGCGATCGGGATCGCCCCGACCGGCACGATAGGTGATCCGCAGCGCATCGCGCCCACAGCTGCACCGACGCCGCAGCAGCGCCTGATCCCACCCGCTCGGCGCCAGCTCATCCCAAATGAATGCGGCGACGCTGCGCGAGCCACACACCGTCAACCACGGTGGCCGCTCGCCGCAGGCCGTGCATTGCCACCAGTATCGGGCCATCTTCACGCTCCGGCCGATGGGACGCATGCGAGCCCCGCGACACGAGTCACCAGTCGCCGTTGGGCCGGGATCGTGAACTGCACGATGCGGGCGCGGTGGTGGTGCAGAGAGGCAATCGTGCGAGGAACGCCGCCCCCGATGGCTCTCGCACCCAACCATTCACGGACATAGAATGTCCATCCCGTGGACGTCGATACGTACAGGAGACGCGCCTCCACCGCACCGATCGAGGCCCCATGCGTGACTGGCTTGCCCGGCTCATCGACCGAACGCATCGCGATCGCCTCGGACGCGAACCGCTTCCGACGATCGACCATCTCCGGCAGGACCTGCGCTACGCGCTCCGCGGCCTGCGCCGCTCACCCGGATTTACGGCGACGGTCATCGTCACGCTCGCCCTCGGCATCGGCGCGAACGCGGCGATGTTCGGCGTCGTCGACCGGCTCATGTTCCGCCCCTTCGCGTATCTCGAAGATCCGGAGACCGTGCACCGGGTCTACCTGAAGACTGAGGACCGCGGCGTCGAGCGCATCGCATCCGGCGGCATCGAGTACGCGACGTACCTCGACATCAAGCGCTTCACGACATCGTTCTCGAATCACGCCGGCTTCGCCCACGTGACGATGGCGCTCGGGAATGGCGGTGCTGCGCGCGAGCGTCGCGTCGCGGCGGTGAGCGCCAGCTTCTTCGATTTCTTCACCGCGCGCCCCGCGCTCGGCCGCTTTTTCACAGCGGCGGAAGACACGACGCCACGGGGCGCCGAAGTGGCCGTGCTGAGCTACGACTACTGGCAACGGGAGTTCGGCGGACGCCGTGTGCTCGGCGAGCGCCTCCACGTCGGGCACATCGCGACGACGATCATCGGCGTCGCTCCCGAGAGATTCACGGGAGTGAACGACGCCGAGCCTCCGCCCGTGTACATCCCGATCACGTTGTACGCCGGGTCCAATCCCGCGGCGGGCGATCGCGCGAGCTACTTCACGAAGTACGAGTGGGGCTGGATGTCGATCATGGTGCGGCGGGCGCCTGGGGTCACCGTGGATGGGGCGTCCGCCGATGTGAGCCGCGCGCATCGCCGGAGCTGGGACATCCAGCGGGAGATCGAGCCCCAGGTTCCTGATCCGGCGATCGCGAAGCCGAGCGGTGTGGTGTCGGCGATGAAGCTCGGAGCGGGCCCGGACCCGAGCCTCGAGGCGCGCACCGCGCTGTGGATGCTTGGCGTCGCCGCAATGGTACTCGTCATCGCCTGCGCGAACGTGGCCAATCTCTTTCTCGCGCGTGCGCTGCGCCGGCGGCGGGAGATCGCCGTTCGCCTGGCGCTCGGCGTCTCACGACAGCGGCTCATCCTGCAGACGCTGACCGAGGGCTTGCTGCTCTCGCTGCTCGGCAGTGTCGCGGGGCTGGCGGTGGCGCGCTGGGGAGGCGCGGCGATCCGGCGAATGCTCATCACGACGCCCGACACGTCGCTCGATGCGTTCACCGACTGGCGCACGCTCGGCGTCGTCACCGGCCTCGCGCTGCTGACCGGAGCGCTCACCGGTCTCGCACCGGCGATGCTGCTGCGGAACGGCGATCTCGCCGGGGCGCTGAAGGCCGGAGCGCGCGAGGGGACTTATCATCGGTCGCGCATACGGTCCGCGCTGCTCGTGGCGCAGGGCGCGCTGTCGGTCGTCCTGCTCGTCGGAGCCGCACTGTTCGTGAAGAGCCTGAACAACGTGATGGCGACGCGGATGGGGTACGATGCGGAGCGTGTACTTCTCGTCACGCGCAACTTTCGCGGGGTGAGTCTCGACAGCGCGCAGCGGGTCGCGCTCCGGCGCCAGCTCGTCGTCACGGCGCAGGGGATTCCCGGGGTCGAGCACGCGGCGTGGGTGAGCAGCGTTCCGTTCTGGAGCACATCGACCACGGGGCTCTTCGTCCCGGGGATCGACTCGATCTCACGCCTCGGCCGCTTCCGGTATCAGACGACGACGCCCGATTATTTCGCCGCGATGGGGACGCGCGTGCTGCGCGGGCGTGGCTTCACCGATGCGGACCGTGAGGGTGCGGCGCCGGTCGCGGTGGTGAGTGCGGGGATGGCGCGGGCGCTGTGGCCGAACCGGGAGGCGATCGGGGAGTGCATCCGAGTCGGTCGGGCGAGTGATCCGTGTACGACGGTCGTCGGCGTCGCGGAGGACATCGTCCAGGAGGGGGATCAGCTCGCGGGCGGGTCGAGGTATTCGTACTACCTGCCCGTGGAACAGTTCAGGCCGCACGGAGGCAACTACATCGTCGTGCGCATGCAGGGCACGGTGGCGCCGCAGGGCGAGGTCGTGCGGAAGGCGCTGCAGGCCGCGATGCCGGGCGAGTCATACGTTACCGTCCGGCCGCTCGTCGAGATCGTGGATGGGGTGCGCCGTTCGTGGCGGCTGGGGTCAACCGTGCTGGTTGCATTCGGGCTGCTCGCGGTGATCGTCGCCGCGGTCGGGTTGTACGGGGTAGTGGCGTACAACGTCGCCCAGCGGATGCACGAGCTCGGAGTGCGTGCTGCGCTCGGCGCGACGGCGTCGGACATCCTCCGGCTCGTGGTTGGGCAGAGCGCGCGGTTCGCGCTGGCAGGCGTCGCGGTCGGGTCGGTGCTCGCCCTGCTTGCGGGGCGCTGGCTCCAGCCGCTGCTGTTCGAGCAGTCGGCGCGGGATCCGGCGATCTATGTCCTTGTCGGGGCTGTGATGATGGCGGTGGCGATCGTCGCGAGCACGGCTCCGGCACTGCGCGCCGCAGGCGCTGACCCGAGCACGGCTCTGCGCGGCGAGTAGAACCGTGGGTGCACTGGCTGCCATTGCCGGCCAGCCGAGGTCACCGCTCGCGAACCAGGTAGCCCGCACCCGGCTGGGCGGGCGATGCACCGATCCAAAGCGTGTCGCTTCTCAGGGTGTACTGCATGATGCCGCTGTTCGGCGAATTCAGCACCAGCGTTGCACCCTTGAGCGAATACGTGCCCGAATCCGGGGACGACACGTCCGGAACACCATCGACCGTCGCCTCACGCAGCATCGTCCAGCGATGGTCGTCCCGGACGGTGAGTGTCGCTCGCTCGCGTATCCACTGCCCTCCCGGCCCCGCCTGTTCGGCCTTCTCGGTCGAATATGTGCCGACCATCGCCTTGAGGGCTACCGACGCCTCGCCGCCGCAGGCGGCGAGCGCAAGCTGCATCGTGAGCCCGGCGACGCTGAGAGGTCGGAAACGTGCGCGCGACATGGGTTGTCTCCAAGGTCGGTGAGTAGTCGAACGGCTGCGTCGCACCAGCGTTGCAATGAACGTGACGGCCGGCCCGGCACAGTGCAACGACGCGGCACGTCCTTTCCCGCTCGAGCCTCTGTGGCTGGACGACCCCATACCGCATCCCCACGCCTCTGGCGGGTAATGCGGTCAATCGCCATTAATGACGCGACGTAAGACGACCGCTGCATGGCGCGGTCCCGGCACAGCAGCGAAGCCCAATGACAGCCGGTACCGCGCGCGCATAGGAGGAATCTGCATTTGGGTGCAATGGTGTCGAGTGATCGGTGTCGCGGCCGTGGGTCGTCGCGGTTTCTCGTGGGCGTCGCCGTGTCCGCCCTGGCAATGGCCGGATCGCCGCCTCTCGCGATTGGGCAGCAGCCGCCGCAGAGCCGCGCAGGCGTGATCGCCAGTGGTACGACCCTGGTGAATGGAGTCGTGTACGACAGCATCGCGGCACGTCCGCGGTCAGCCGTCCAGGTGGAGCTCGTTACCGCCGACAACACCGCGGGTGGCCGCATTTACTCGGCGGTGTCCGACTCCGTGGGACGGTTCACGATCCGTGATGTGCCCTATGGCAGGTACATCGCCGGATTCTTCGACGTGGCACTCGATACGCTGGGGTTCGAGAGCGCCCCACATCTCGTGACCCTCGCGTCGCCGTCACAGCGTGTCGATCTCGCGACGCCGTCAATGGGGACGCTCATCGCGCTAGTCTGTGCGCCGCGGGCGGCCGGTGATTCGAGCGGGCTGCTGGTCGGCCATGTCCGGGACACGGAGGGACGCGCGCCGATCGCGGGAGCTGGCGTCGTCGTCGAATGGCGCGACATCGAGCTCGCAGGATCGGGACTTCGGCATCGTGACCGCAGCGTCAGCGCGCGGACGGGCGCGGCCGGCTGGTTCGCGGTGTGTGGCATCCCGCCCGACGCGACGTTGCAGGTGCGTGCCGGTCAGGGGGCGGATTCGAGCGGACACGTGGAAGTCGATGTCCCCGCCGCGAGCCTGCGACACGTCGGCTTTCAGGTCGGTGGAGCGACGCGCATCGTCGTTCCCTTCGGCGCCGCGGTGCCTGGGGCGAAAGGAGAGACTACGGTCACCTGGCGCGGGCGGGGGCGGCTCAGCGGCGTCGTGCGGGATGCGCGAGGCCAGCCCCTCGCCGGGGCGCATGCGCTCGTCTGGGGGACCGGCATCACCGCGACGACGAACGAGGGAGGTACGTTCGTACTCGACGGATTGCCGGGCGGGACGCAGACGCTCGACGTCAGCGGGATCGGCCACGTACCGACGCGCGCGATTGTGGAATTGGCCGAGTCGCGTCCGGCAGCGGTGGACGTTCGGCTCGAGCGGATGCCGACGATGCTCGAGGCGGTGACGATCCGCGACCGGGCGATCTCGAGCCGTCAGCTCGTCGAGTTCGAGCGCCGGCGCCGTGCGGGGATCGGGACGTTCGTCACGCCGGCGGCGCTGGAGAAGAACCGGCACCGGCGGCTGAGCGACGTTCTGCGGGCCGTGCCCGGTGTGATGCTGGAGGATGACAGGGGCCGGACGCGGGTGCAGATGCGTGGCGCCGGGACGCTGGTCGATCCGGCTTTCTGCACGCCGTCGCTGTACATCGACCGGGCGCATGACACGATGGGGGATTTCGACCAGATCCGCGTGGATGAGATCGTGGCGGTCGAGGTTTACTCACGGCCGGCGGAGCGGCCGTTCGAGTTCGTCGACCAGCGGAATGCCTGTGGGGCGGTGGTGGTGTGGACGCGGATTCGGTCGAGGAGTCCGGGGCGGTGAAGCGCGAACTATCGCGCGGGTCCCGACGCCTTAGACCACCCGGGCCGACCGCGCCCGGCGCCCAATCCCATAAAATGACGCCGGGATGACGCCCACATTACTCTGTTGACGCTTCCGAGACCCGGTCAACGACACGAGATCCATGGTACGCATTCGAGCGCTCGGCGAAACCACGATGTTTGTCGGGCCGACCCGCATTGGGCCGGAGTCCGCCGTGCTGTTCGGGATCATCCTGTTCCTGGCCGCGAACCACGGGAAGTCTGTG
>JANPKQ010000377.1:0-4526 GCA_031426115.1 Gemmatimonadaceae bacterium
CCGCAGCGCCCGCGGTGGATCGCCGTGGTCGCAAGCGCGCGGGTCCGCTGCTTCGCTGGTACTACGACATGAAGTTCCGCGCCTTTCGTCGCGAGCGGCGGCCGCGCGACGAGCGACGCGGGTTGATCATGCTCCAGATCGACGCGTTGGCGCATGCCGACCTTCGTCGCGCGCTCGACATGGGCTACTGCCCGACGATCGCGAAGCTGCTTCGGAAGGAAGGCTTCGCCATCCGCCGGTGGTTCTGCGGACTGCCCTCCGCCACGCCGTACTGCCAGGCCGGAATCTTCCACGGTGAGAACGGCGGGATCCCGGCGTTCCGTTTCTACGACAAGGCGGCGCGTCACGTCATCACGTGCAACGCGCCGCACGGAGTCCAGTACATCCGGGACCGCATCCACTCACCGGGTGCCCTCGCCGGCGGATCGAGCTACGTCAACCTGCTCGATGGCGACGCGCAGACGGTGGCGTTCACCGTCGCGACGCGGGAGCGGCTCTCCGTCTATCAGCGGCTCGGCGGGACGCGCATGGGCGTGCTCATCGCGATCCACCCCCTCCGCGTCGCGCGCATGGCGGTGCAGTCCGTCCAGGAGTGGCTGCTCGAGGAGTGGGAGCGCTTCCGCGGCGAGCTCGCGGGCCGCGCGACGCATTCTGAGGGAATCTTTCCCTTCATCCGCATCCTCAGCAACGTCGTCGTCCGCGAGCTCCAGACGATGGCGATCATGCTCGACATCTACCTCGGCGTCCCGATCATCTACAGCACCTTCATGCAGTACGATGAGCTCGGACATCACTTCGGCCCATCGAGCCGGCAGGCGCTGAGCGACCTGCACCGCACCGACGCGCGCATCAAGGAGATCTGGCGCATGGCGCTCGCGACGAGCTCGAGGCGCTATGACATCGTGCTGCTCTCCGATCACGGCATGACGCCGTCGGTGAGCTACCGCGTGCGCTTCGGCGAAACACTCGGCACGACGGTGCGCCGCATTCTCGAGGGGAACGCCATCAAGGTGGGCGGAAAGGCGCTCGAAGCACACATGAGCTTCGCGGAGGACACCGAGTACGCCGACATGGGACCGCAGGTCGTCGAGGCCGTGGCGCAGGTCGCACCGCCGTCGAAGCGGCGGCGCGCGCTGCTGAAGATGCGAGACTGGATGCGCAGCCGGTACGGACTCCGCGAGATCATCCTCCCCGAGAAGTATCTCGTGTCGCGCAGCCAGGACATCGTCGTCACCTACAGCTCCTGCCTCGCCCTCGTCTACTTCGCCGACGATGAGCGCCGGCTCGAGCTGCCGGATGTCATCCGCGATCGCCGCCGAGCCAACCTGTACGCGATGCTGCTCGGCCACCCTGGGGTCGGGCTCGTCGCGACACGGCTCGGAAAGGGGATCCACCTCGAGAGCAGGGTGGGGCGTGCGACGATTGTTGGAGACGCCCTCGTTGTGACCTCGGGCGCGAACCCGCTCGAGGTGTATGGCACCGAGCCGTACGTCATCCGGGCGGTGCACGACCTCGTGATGCAGCCGAACGCGGGCGACCTCGTCCTCTTCGGCGCTTACGACGGGTACGACATCGTCTCCTTCGATGACCAGGTCGGCGCCCATGGCTCCGCGGGGGGTGATCAGGTGTATCCCTTCCTCATCACGCCGCCCGGCCTCGACGTCGCGAATGCGAAGATCGAGGACGCTCGCGACGTGCACGAGGAGATCCTGATGCGATACGTGAACCAGGGCGGCGCCCCTCCGGCGCCTGCACCGACCCCGACGTCGCCCGTCACGACGCATGCGTAACTGGAAGGTCGCGGTTGCGGCGCTCCTGCTCGGTGCCGCAGCATCGACCTCGGTGCAGGCGCAGGGTGGCGGACGCGGAGATTCGACCGGCACCATCATCGGAACCGTCGTCTCGGTTGCCAACGGCGATCCATTGCCGCGCTCCCAGGTCACGATCGGTGGGACGGCGCGCGGGACGATGGCGGACGATGCGGGGCGATTTACCATCACGGGCCTGTCGGCGGGAACGACGGTGCTGCGGACGCGCGCCCTCGGATACCGGATGGTGACGCGCGACGTGGTTCTCCGGGCCGGCGAGCGCGCCGAAGTCATCATCACCATGACGCCGCTGCCGCAGACGCTCAAGCCCGTGCAGACCATCGGCACGACCGACGAGCGCGAACGGTTCGAGCGCGGGAATAGCGCAGGGGTGCTCTCGATCACCGGTGGGATCATCTCGAAGATCCCGTCGGTCGGCGAGGCCGACGTGCTGCGCACCATCCAGCTCCTGCCGGGGGTCACCTCGCGCAGCGACTTCACCGCCGGTTACAATGTCCGCGGCGGCGAGAGCGACCAGAACCTCGTCCTGCTCGACGGCATCCCGATCTACAACCCGTTTCACTTCGGCGGGCTCTTCGGAACGTTCCTCGAGCCCACCGTCGGGGAAGTGAGCCTTCACCTCGGGGGATTTTCCGCCGAGTACGGCGGGCGGCTATCGAGTGTGCTCGACGTGCGGAGCGCCGAGGAGGAGCGGCCGGGCGTCCATGGCACGGTGGGAGTCTCGCTTCTCGCGTCGAGCGTTGCACTGAGCGGCGCCCTGCCCGACCGCGGTACGAGCTGGAGCATCGCCGGGCGGCGGACGTATGCCGACATGCTTGCGCGCGCCTTCAGCGACCGCGTGCTGCCGTATCACTTCCAGGACGCGCAGGCGCACGTCACCCAGCGACTGCCGCACGACGCGACGCTCTCGGTCACCGCCTATGCGGGCATCGATGACCTCGGTGGCAACTTCGCGGAGCTCGGCGACTCGGCCAGCGCCAGCGGCGGAGACTTCTCCTTCGACTGGGGAAATCAGGTCGCGGGCGCGACGCTGGTCGTTCCGCTCGGCGCTCCTCATCCCGACGGCGACGCATCCCGGCGGCTGACGCTGGTGCAGCGGTTGTCATACTCCCGCTTCGCGACCACGCTCGACCTCGGCGATGGATCGCTGTCGTTCGCGAACCGGGTGAGCGAGACGCGCATCGCTGGCTCGCTCAGCGCGACGCGCGGCAATCATACGCCGGCGGTCGGCTACGAGGCGTCGCTGCATCGCGTCTCCTACGGCATCACGTCATCCGAAGCCGATGTCGTTCTCTTCGACCTCCGGCAACGGCCGGGTGCCCTGTCGCTGTACGCGGAAGACCAGTGGCGCGTATCGGATGCACTGCGACTGAGGCTCGGCGCCCGGGCGGAGCAGATCAGCGGACGCGGCTGGCTCGGCGTATCGCCCCGCTTCTCGGCGACGTACTTCATGTCGCCGGACATGTCGCTCTCGCTTTCGGGAGGACAGTACAGGCAGTGGATGCACGGACTGCGGAACGAGGACATTCCGGTTCGGATCTTCGACTTCTGGGTCGCGAGCGACCGCTACATCGAGGCCTCCTCGGCACGTCACGCCGTGCTCGGCCTCGAGCGGTGGCTGACGCCCACGCGGATGATCCGCGTCGAGGGGTTCGTCAAGCGGTATGACCGCCTCCTCGAGCCGAACTCCGAGGACGATCCCGCCGTGCGCGGCGACGAGTTCATCCCGACCGGCGGGCAGTCGTATGGCTTCGACGTCCTGCTGCGGCAGCTCGAGCGCGGCCCGCTGAGCGGGTGGCTCGCCTACAGCTACGCCGTGAGCTCACGGAAGCGCGGAGACCTCGAGTACTTCCCGGCGCAGGATCGTCGGCACAACGTCAACGCGATCGCGAGTTACGCACTCGGCACGCGCACGACGCTCAGTGCGCGGTTCGGTTTCGGGACTGGGCTTCCCTTCACCGACATCGTCGGGCAGATCGTGCGCCGGTCGTACGATCCCGCGACCAACACGTGGACGGCGTTGAACGCCGTGCAGCGGTTCGAGGCGATCGGCGGCGACCGCAACTCGTCGCGCTATCCGGTGTTCCAGCGGCTCGACCTCATGGCGTCGCGTCGCTACACCCGCGGCCGGGCGACGCTGACGCCCTACTTCCAGGTCGTGAACGCGTACAACCGTCGCAACGTGTTCATCTATACGTTCGACTACACCGCGAATCCCCCCGAGCGGCAGGCGACGTCGCAGTTCCCCTTCCTGCCGAGCATCGGGCTGACGGTGGAGTTCTGATGAACTGCGAACCGGGCACTCATTGCGTACTGCGCGCGGACTGCGCACAGGCTACTGCGCACGGTTCGAACGCTCGCGGGGAGTGGATCGGCGCGGGGCGACGGCTGCGGCTCGTGCCGCTCGGGCTGCTGGCGGTGGCGGTGGCATCCGCGTGCCAGTTCGATGCGATCACGGTTCCCAACGGGCGCGAGCGGCCCGTGGTGCACGCGGTGCTCAACCCGTGGGCGAGCGAGACGGTCATCCTCCTCGAGCGCACGCTGACCGGCCGCGTGACGATCGACGACGATCGGACGGAGAACCGCAATGACCCCATCGTCTCCGGCGGCGGCGTCCCGATCCGCAACGCGCGTGTCGTCGTCTACAACGAGGCGAACGATTCCGTCGTCGCGCTCGAGGATGCGATTGCCAACGCG
>JANPKQ010000378.1:0-12292 GCA_031426115.1 Gemmatimonadaceae bacterium
TGTAGCGCATGGCGCGAGGTCAGCGTCCGCGCTGGGCCTGGCGTCGCGCAGCACAGCTCACCGGGCGAATGCGTTCCACCGCGCCGAGCGAATCTCGGCGTCGTGCTCGCCGAAGGTCGGTGGGGGAAGCCGAACGGTCCCGGGAACGCTGGGCGGAAGACCATGCAGGGGAGATGCGTCGATATCGGCGAGTGCTTCCTTTACGGTGAGCACCAACCCGGCGGGGACGCTCGCCGCCGAGAGTCGTTCCATCCAGATCGCGGCCGGCAGCTCGCGGAGGCGCGCCCCGAGCCGGTTGACGATGCGGTCCCTGTTCGCGATGCGGCCGGCGTTCGTCGCCAGGGATGCGTCGCTGGCGAGGTCGTGGAGCTCGAGGGCGCGTGCACACGCGACCCACTGGGCGTCGCTTCCGACGGCGACGACGACCTGGCGGTCGGCGGCCTGGAACGCCTGATAGGGCACGAGGTTGGGGTGGGCGTTCCCGTAGCGCTTGGCGTCACTCCCGGTAAGGAGGACGTTCTGGGCGACGTTGATCAAGGCGGCGGCGGCGCTATCGGCCAGCGAGATGAAGATGTGGCGGCGGTCCGGGGGCAGCCGTTCGGCGGCCAGCGCCGCGAGGATCGCGATCGCGGCGTCCTTTCCCGCGAGGACATCGGCGAGTGCGACGCCGACCTTCATCGGCGCGCCGCCGGGCTCGCCGGTGATGGACATCCACCCCCGCTCCGCCTGAACGACGAAGTCGTATCCGGGGCGGGAGCTCTCGGGCCCGAAGCCCGTGATGCTGCACCAGATCAGCCGGGAGTGCTGCGCCAGCAGCTCGGCGGGTGCGAGCCCGCGTCGCTCCAGCGTGCCGGGGCGGAAGTTGTCCACGACCACCCTCGCCTCCATCGCGAGCGAGCGCAGCAGTTCGATATCCGCCGGCTCGTCGAGGTCCGCAACGAGGCTCTTCTTGTTCCGGTTGACGCTGAGGAAGTACCCGCTTTCGCCTCGTTCATTGAATGGCGGGCCCCACCCGCGAGTCTCATCCCCGCCGCCGGGACGCTCTACCTTTAGAACGTCAGCACCGAGATCGCCGAGCATCATGGTGCATAGCGGACCGGCCAGAACGCGGGTGAGATCGAGGACGCGGACGCCCGTCAGCACGCGTGCGCAAGCGAAAGGTCGTATTGTGGCGCCATCATGATCCTGATGTGGCCCGTAATGGTGGTGGGGTTGCCTGATCTGTCAGCGTTCGAATCCCGGCTTGCGTAGATGGCGCAGAGGCATATACTTACCGCCGTCGAAAACCTTACTGACGCCATACCGGCCGGATAATAGCCCGAGCCTGCTTGCGCATCAATCAACCCGCGGACGCTCGCACGCCCTCACGTCGAGCAGGTGCCCGATGCCGGACAAAGTCCCAACTCCCGAAGTAAAGCCCCCCGGCGACACTCCGCCGGCCGTCGCCACCCCCCCGGTCCCGCCTCGTCGGAGCCCCGGACACCGCGGTGCCGACGTCCGGGACACCGTCGCCGAAATGGCGGCCAAGGCTCAGGAGATCAGCCAGGAAGCCGGGAGCAAGATGGCTGCGGCCATGAAGGATGTCATCAACGCCGCCGCCGGCATTGCCGGGTTTGCCGTCGAGAGCGCGCGCGACCTCGTCCAGTATATGGTGCGGCGCGGTCAAATGACCCAGGAGGAGGCCGACAAGCTGATCCGCGAGGCCGAAGCAGCCCAGGTCGGACGGCCGGCACCCCCGCCGCGGCCGGCTCCTCCAAAGCCCGCCGTCCCGGCTCCCTCGCCGGTCGCGGCGCCGGTCGCGATGCACGTCGAGGCGCCGGTTCGGTCTCCGACGCCGGCTGCCACTAAGGCGGTCGCGCCACCACCAGCGCCACCCGCGCCGGCTCCGAAGGCGCACGCGCCACCGCCGATGAAGGCCGCGCCGGCACCCGCCGCAAAAAAGGCCGCCCCCGCCCCGCCCCCGAAGGCGGCTGCGAAAAAGGCGGCACCACCCGCGAAGAAGCCGGTCGCCAAGCCTGCGGGAAAGAGCGCACCCGCCGCAAAGAAGGGAGCTGCCAAGCCCGCGAAGAAACGCTGACCACCGGAGCCGCGCCTAGCGCGACTCCGCCAGCAGCCACTCGAGAAACCGCCGCACGGCTTCCGGATGAGGCAACCGGAACTCTGCGGCGGTTTCCGTATCGTCATCCGCGACCCTGATCGTCACGGCATCCGGCGTGTGGCGCCGGAGCGTTCGAAACGCATCCTCATCCGTTTCGTCGTCGCCGGCGAAGATGACGCTTGTTCCCGGAACGAGCCCCCCCAACCGCCGCGCAAGCGCGAGCACCGCGGTCCCCTTGTCGTGCTCCACGGGTGGACGCAGTTCCAGCACGCCCTTCCCCGTTGTCAGTCGAAGGCCATGCTGCTCCGCCACCGCCTCGACGGATGCGCGGAGACGCGGCACGACCGTGGGATCGGCGAGGCGGAAATGAACGCTCAGCGTCCACACCTTGTCCTCGAGCACGACGCCGGCGACATGCGTCACCGCAGCAGCGATCTTCCGCGCAGCCTGGCTCATCGCCGCCCGGAACGGTTCGGCCTGCGGGGCGATCTCCGTCTCGCCTTCGGGACCCACGACCTCGATCCCATGATTGCCGATGACCCAGATGTTGCCGACGGAGACGAGTCGGCGCGCATCGGATGCGCCACGCCCGGAGACGACCGCGACATGCACGCCAGGTCGCGACGCGAGCGCCGCAACCGCGCGCCTCGTGGCAAGCGGGATCGAGGCGTCCTGTGGTCGCGGGGCAATGGGCGATAGCGTCCCATCGATATCGAGCATAATGATCCGCGGCGAGCCGCCAAGTCGGCCGGCAAGCTCGGGGAGCAAGGGAATCAGTGGCAGCGTCATGGACTCGTCGTCATCGTCGCATCCGCATTGGCGCACGCGCCGTCGCACGGTAGCTTACTCGCTCGCCACCGCGGAGTCACCTGCATGCCGAGCGCTTCCCGAATGTCGATGTCGCTGCAACTTCGCGCACCACTCAGGGGCGAGTCTCTCGCAAGCGACCCCTCGGCCTGACGTGCGTACCTTCGCGGCCCGGGCACCGACCCGCATCGATTTCGGCGGTGGCTGGACCGACGTTCCGCCGTACAGCACCGAGCAGGGCGGCCGTGTGTGCTGCATGGCGATCGCGCGCTACGCGACGGTCCGGTTGAGCGACGCCGACCCGTCGGACAATCCACGACCAACCTCCGAAGCCGGGATCGCCACGGCGGCGATGCGACGTGCGCACATCGATGGAGTCAAACTCTCCCTCGACAGCGACTATCCGCTCGGTGCCGGGCTCGGTGGCTCATCTGCGGCGGGCGTTGCCGCGGTCGGAGCGCTCGCGGCATGGACGGGCACTCCGCTCACCCCAGGCGAGCTCGCCGAGCGCAGCCGCGCGATCGAGGTCGAGGACCTCGGTATCGCCGGCGGACGACAGGATCACTACGCCGCCGCGTTCGGCGGCGCACTCGGCCTGACCTTCGGCGAGTTCACCAGCGCCATGCGCATTCCACTCTCGCCCGCCGTCGTCGAGACCCTTCAGGCGGAGTGCACGGTGATCTATACGGGCCAGTCGCGTATCTCGGGCGAGACCATCACCGCGGTGCTTGACGCGTACCGCAACCGGGATCCGGTGGTCACCGATTCCCTCGCACACATCCGCCGGCTCGCCGAGCTGATGGTCGCGGCGTTGATTCGCGGTGCGGTCGATGAGCTCGGAGCGCTGGTGGGTGAGCACTGGGAATACCAGCGCGCGCTGCATCCGGCGATCACGACTCCGCGCATCGATGCCATCGTTGAGACCGCGCGCGCTGGCGGCGCCTACGGCGCCAAGGCGCTCGGTGCGTCGGGCGGCGGATGCGTCCTCGTCATGGCACCGCGCGAGAAGTCCGCGGCGCTCCGTCACCAACTTGCCGAGCTCGGGGTGCTGCTGCCGGTGGTCGTTGACCACGATGGATTCCGGGTGCTGCGCGCGGGCGAGATGGTGGAGGCGTGACGATCCCACGCGGCGACGCCGTCGCCCTCGCGCGCGAACTCGTGCGGGTGGACTCGCGGAACCCGACGCTCGTCGCCGGCGCGCCGGGCGAGGCCGCCGTCGCGCGCGTCCTCTCCGACATCCTTGCGAGCTGGGGGTTCGAGGTGCAGGTGCACGAGGCTGCGCCCGGCCGGCCGAACGTCCTCGCGTGGATCCCGGGAAGCACGGAGCTCATCGTCACGGAGTCCATCGATCCGGCCGCTGAGCTGCGGCCCGAGCTGCCCGCGCTGATGTTCAACGGGCACCTCGATGTCGTCGGCGTCGAGGGCATGGTGCACGCGCCGTTCGACGCCGAGTCGCGCGACGGCCGCATGTACGGCCGCGGCTCGACCGACATGAAGGGGGGCGTCGCGGCGATGTGCGCGGCAGCGGTACGCGCGGCCGACGCCGGCGTGGCGCGCGAGATCCTCATCGCTGCCGTCGCTGACGAGGAGTTCGAGAGTCTCGGGACGAACGAGCTGCTGCGGCGCGGCGTTCGAGCGCGCGCAGCGATCGTCACCGAGCCCACGCGGCTCGCGATCGCACCCGCGCATCGCGGCTTCGCCTGGATCGAGGTGGTCGTCACGGGCCGTGCGGCGCATGGCAGCCGCTATGATGTCGGGGTTGACGCCATCCGGCACGCCGGCCTGCTCCTCGCCGAGCTCGATGTCCTCGATGAGCGCGAGCTCGTGCTGCGCACGCACCCGCTGCTCGGGCACGCGTCGCTGCACGCCTCGCTGATTCAGGGCGGCACCGGGATGTCCACGTACCCGGATCGGTGCGTGCTGCATCTCGAGCGGCGCACCGTGCCCGGAGAGCAAGTCGAGAGTGTGGTGGCCGAGGTGGAAGCCGCGTGTGCGCGCGTGCGCGCGCGCCGGCCGACGTTCGAGGCAGAGGTGATTCGCCGCTTCTCGCAGAATCCGAGCGATGTCGCAGTGGACGCGCCGATCGTGCGAAGCCTCGCGGCAGCGCTCAGCGAAGCGGGGATGCCCGCGCCGATGGAGGGGCTGAGCGCATGGACGGATGCAGCCTTGCTCAACGAAGCGGGCATCCCGGCCATTTGCTTCGGGCCCGGCGACATCGCGCTTGCACATGCCGCCGAGGAATGGGTCGTGGAAGATGAGATCGAGCGCGCCGCGGATGTGCTGGCGCGCCTCGCGGGACAATGGTGCAGGACTGGAGAGAGTGCATGGCGCAGTTGAGCTCCACGCAGTACGACGCGCTCGAGCGCGCGATCGTCGATGGGCAGCGTATCGCGGTCCGGCGACGAGGAACCGAGTTCCTCGTCGTGCCGAAGTCGATCGGCGTGCGCAGCGGCAAGGAGACGATCGAGGCCGTTCACCCGACGACCGGTGAGCGACTGACGCTGGTCATCGAGGAGATCGAAGGTATCGAGGTCGTTCGATGAAGGGCGTGCCCTTCGTCGCGATCTACGCTGACGAATCGTGCCTGGGAAACGGCCGCGAAGGGAGCAACCCCGGGGGCGCGGGGGGACTCGTCGAATACTCCCGGGGCGCGGAAGTGGTACGGCGCGACTACTGGATCTCGGAGCCCGCCACGACGAACAATCGCATGGCTCTGCGATCGGTGATCGAGGCGTTCCGCGGGCTCGGCGCGAAGGGCAACCTCTTCGAGGCCGTCTTCACGAGCGATTCGAAATATCTCATCTCGGGAATGACGGAGTGGGTGCACGGCTGGGCAAGGCGCGGCTGGCGTCGCGCTGGTGGACCGATCGAGAATCTCGAACTGTGGTGGGAAGCCATTCGGGCGGTGGGAGACAACCGTGTCGCGTGGCGCTGGGTGAGAGGCCACGACGGCCACCCCCAGAACGAGTATGCGAACCATCTCGCGACGCGCGCGGCGCGTGAACAGACGTCGTCCACGGGGCTCGAGCCGTCACAGTTCGACACATGGTTGATCGCGGAACAGGACGCCCGGCGCGTTCGCGTGCCTCCCTTTCCCTTTCCGTCGCGCGATACTTTCCGTGCCGACGCACTCCTCCCTGCCCCTCCGGAGCTGCATCACAGTCCCTTCGCATGAGCCTTGCTATGCGATGCTGCACGGACCCGTACGGCTCCGCGCGCGCGGCACTTCGACCCGGCGTTGGGGTTGGAAATACACGACCGCACGACTCCTTCGTCACGTCCTTCCGTATTGAATCGCATGGATGATCTCGATCGCATTTATCGCAGGCTGGTCACCAATCTCCGCGCGAGCTATCCGCAGCTGCTGTCCACGTCGTTCAGCGCGGAGGAGCTGTACCAGGTGATCGTCCCCTACCGGCACAACCGGCAGGAGCTGGGGATCGACACGAACCAGGATTATGAGATGGCGCTGATGCGCCTCCTCTCGGGCGAGCGCGGATATCTCGTCGTGGACCGCGACGTGCGCGAGGCACTGACCCGCGAGCTCGAATCGTCGAACCCCGACACGTCCCTCTTCCGCGCGTTCAATGATCGGATGATCGCCGTGTCACCCGATGCGCTCG
Source organism: Gemmatimonadaceae bacterium (assembly GCA_031426115.1). Classification (GTDB taxonomy): domain Bacteria; phylum Gemmatimonadota; class Gemmatimonadetes; order Gemmatimonadales; family Gemmatimonadaceae; genus JANPKQ01. The sequence goes on from JANPKQ010000378.1 coordinate 6,529, forward strand.
GCATTGTCGATCCGTCCGTCCGACCGGACGATGCGCGCATCGCCCCGCCGCCCATGGAGAGAAGTGCTCCCGCTGCGCTGCGTCCATCGGCAGCGGGCCCGTCGGTCGGGCAAGGCGTTCCGGCGACTCGCGGCCGCGGCGGACTCGGCATTCCGCCATCGCCCGCTGCGACTGCGCCGATTCCGGTAGCCGGGATGCCGCTGCCGCCGTCGCAGAGTCCCCCCCGCAGCGGCGCGAGTGCCGGATTCGCACCCCCTCCCGAGCCGGTCGCGCCCGTGCGGCCTCCGGCACCGGTACGGCTTGCGCCGAGCAATGCTCCAGCGCCATCCAATCCCGCTGGTGGACGGGCGATCGGACTCACCGGACATGGCAACAGTGTGCCCGCATCCGGAGCCATGGGCGTCCGCGGCGGCTTCTCGAACTCACCAGGAATGGACATGGCAACACCACGCCGCTCGATCACTGCGTCTGCCGTGGGCGGTCGCTGTCGCTACTGCAGTGGCACGCTTCCCGACGGCCGGCAGCTCACCTTCTGCCCTCATTGCGGCCAGGATCTCACCGTGCAGCAATGCCCGGCGTGCAGCACGGAGCTCGAGCTCGGGTGGAAGTTCTGCACGACGTGCGGACGGGGTGTCGCCCAAACGTGAGACTCGCACTGGCAGTCGCGCTCGTCGGTGCCGTCGCATGCGGCGGGGACGTGCGCGAAGGACTGACTGCGGATAGCGCGGTGGTCCAGAGTCTCGACTCGAGCGGCCCGGTGAGTCCCGGCTCGTCCACCGATTCCGTGAGCATCGTGTTTCCCGACACGGTCCGGCTGGACAGCGCGACGGTCGCCGTGCCGACCCTGGTGCTTGTCGCCGACAGCGCCTCTGGCGACGTCCTTTATCGTCGCAAGGGCAAGTGCCTCTCCTGCCACGGGCTCGATGGCAAGGGACTCGATGGGCTCGGCGCGAATCTTCAGGACGCGCAATGGCTGCACGGCGATGGTTCGATCGCCTTCATCCAGCGCACGATCATGGAGGGTGTCTCGCGCCCGAAGATGTCGCCCACCGTGATGCCTGCATTCGGGACGACGCTCGCTCCCGACGAGGTGTATCGCATCGCGGCGTACGTCTATACGCTCTCGCACCCCGGCGCCGCTGTCGCCGACACATCGCGAGTCGTCACCGACACGATTCCGCCGATCGACACCATTCCGCCGCGGGTACCGCCCCCCGCGTCCATGCCTCGCGAGTCGGCGGTCTTCCCTCCGTCCTGATCGAATGCCAAGGCTGGCGGTCATCGCGGGCGATGGAATCGGCCCCGAAGTGGTGGAGGAAGCGCTCAAGGTTCTCGATGCGGTGGAAGCCCGCTTCCAACCGCGCGTCGAGATCGAGCGCCTGCCCTATGGTGCCGATCACTACCTGAAGACCGGCATCACGCTTCCGCCGGCCGAGATGCGACGCCTCGGCACCGCGTTCGACGCGATACTCGTCGGCGCGCTCGGCGATCCCCGCGTTCCGGGCAACGAGCACGCACGCGACATCCTCCTCGGCATGCGCTTCCAGCTCGACCTGTACGTGAACGAGCGGCCGGCGCGACTATTCGATGAGCGCCTCACGCCGCTCAAGGGAAAGCGCGCCGAGGACATCGACGTCGTCGTCTTCCGCGAGAACACCGAAGGGCTGTACGTGTCGGTGGGCGGCATTTTCAAGCAGGGCACTCCCGATGAGATCGCGATCGCCGAGGAGCTCAACACGCGCAAGGGTGTGGAACGCATCATCCGGCACGCCTTCGCCTGGGCGCGCGAACACGGGAAGCAGCGCGTCACGATGGCTGACAAGGCCAACGCGATCGCGGCGCACGCCCTCTGGCGGCGGGTGTTCGAGGAGGTCGGCGCCGAGTATGCCGATATCAAGCGCGACACCCGCTACATCGACGCGATGGCGATGGACCTCGTGCGCACGCCCGAGGCGTTTCAGGTGGTCGTCACCGGGAACCTGTTCGGCGACATTCTCTCTGACCTCGCGTCCATTCTTGTTGGCGGACTCGGACTCGCCCCGAGCGCCAATCGCCACCCGGGCAAGGTTGCGATGTTCGAGCCCGTTCATGGCAGCGCTCCGCCAATGGCGGGCAAGGATGTCGCGAATCCCATGGCGGCGATCCTCACCCTGGCGATGCTCCTGGAGACAGTCGGTGCTCCTGAGGCGGCCGCCGCGGTAGAGCGCTCCGTCCGGGCCGCCATCGCCGCGGGAGTCACGACCCCAGACATTCTCGGCGGCACCCGCGGCACGAGAGCGGTCGGCGATTGGATCGCGGAGGCGGTCGGAAGCGTTTAGCCCGGAGGATTGAGAGCTGAATGACGGAGTTTACGGTTGTCAGTTTTCAGTTTTCAGCTCACGGCATTCAACTGAAAACTGTCAACTGATCACCGTCAACTTGTCGTGTGCTGTCGAGACCTAGAGCCAGCAGGCGGCCGCTGACACCTTCGCTTTCCACTCCCCAGCCCTCATCTTTCGCTGCTCTCCCGCGGCTCCGGAGAGCCTGATCACACCGTGGAATCCACATGAAAACCCAGAACTCCGGATCCGACATCGTCTTCCTGTCCGCGGTGCGCACGCCGTTCGGGACTTTTGGCGGCACACTGAAGGACTACACGGCCGTGGATCTCACGGTCGTCGCGGCGAAGGCCGCGATGGAGCGGGCCGGCGTGTCGCCGAGCGAGATCCAGCACTCGATCTTCGGCAACGTCCTTCCGACGACGGCCGACGCGATCTACTTCGCGCGCCATGTCGCGCTGAAGGGCGGATGCTCGATCGAGACGCCGGCGCTCACGGTGAACAGGCTGTGTGGCTCGGGCTTCCAGGCGGTGGTAAACGGCGCGCAGGAGATCATCCTCGGCGATGCGGATGTCTGCCTCGTTGGCGGCGGCGAGTCCATGTCCCAGGCGCCGCATGTCGCGCGCGGACTTCGCTGGGGCGCCCAGCTCGGCAAGTCGCCCGTGCTCGAGGATCTTCTCTGGGAATCGCTGAAGGATCCCGTCGCCGGCTTCTCGATGGCCGAGACCGCCGAAAACCTCGCGACCGAGTACAAGCTCGACCGCGGCTGCGTCGATGAGTTTGCACTGCGGTCTCAGACGCTCGCGCGCGATGCATGGGCGGCGGGCGTCTTCGACGCTGAGATCGTCGGCGTCCCGGTGAAGAACCCGAAGACGAAGCAGGTCGAGGAGTTCCGGCGCGATGAGCACATGCGCCCGGAGACGACCGCAGAGGCCCTTGCCAAGCTCCGCCCATATTTCAAGGCGGACGGCGTCGTGACGGCGGGCAATGCATCGGGCATCGGCGATGGCGCGGCAGCGCTCGTCATTGCCAGCGAGGCGTTTGCGAAGAAGCGCGGGCTCAAGCCGCTCGGGCGGCTCATCGCCTGGGGAACGGCGGGCGTCGATCCGAAAATTATGGGAATCGGCCCCGTGCCAGCGTCACGCAACGCGCTCGCGCGGGCCGGAATGTCGATGAACGACATGGATCTCATCGAGATCAACGAAGCCTTCGCCCCGCAAGCCTGCGCGGTGGAGCGAGAGCTGAAGATCCGCCGCGAGCGCTTCAACGTGCACGGCGGAGCAATCGCACTGAGTCATCCCCTGGCGGCATCCGGTGCCCGGATCACGGCCCACCTACTGCATGCTCTGCAGGCTCAAGGGAAGCGGTACGGCCTGGGTTCGGCCTGCATCGGCGGGGGCCAGGGTATCGCGCTGATCGTCGAATCGATGAGCTAACGAGGAACCAATGCGTACGACTCTCGAACGTGCAATGACCACCCGGCGTCACGGCCGGATGCTGTTCCCCCTCTTCGTCGCCGCGGCGTTGAGTGCATGCGCGTCCGGCGGCGGAGCGCCCGACACCGGCGCGACGCCGTCGCCCAGCGGAACCGGAACCCCCGCGGGGCCGGCGGTCGCCTGGCCGGTGAAGACGCGGGAGCACGTGGACCTCTGGCTGCACTCGGTGGCGATGCTGACGTCGGACACCGCAAAGGTTGGTTTCTTCAGGCCGAACTACCGCAGCCAGATGCAGGTCCTGAAGAACCAGGCAAACGTCGTTTCGCAGCTCGATGCGAACCGCGAGGTGCTGGCGGCGCGCTTCCGGACGAACCCCGAGCTCGCGAACAACGCCCAGTTCCTTCCCTTGTATTTCGGGACCTGGGAAGACATGAAGGCGGCAGCGAAGCACTTCCTGGAGTCGGAGGGCGACCCGAACCGCGCCCGCGACCCGCAGATCCAGGCAGTGGTTGCCGCGCTTGCGGGATACTTTCCGCGCGCCGCCGACCGCGAGTGGTTCCGCGTCTTCATGCTCTCGGTCGACGATGAGAGCACCGACTTCTACCACAACTATTGGCTCCAGCAGCAGCGGAGCCGTACGTCAGTCGTCGATGCGCTGAACACCCTGTGGCAGAACACGTACTACCCCAAGTTCCGCCGCTACCTCATGGGTACGCAGCAGGGTGCCGGTGACATGCTCCTCTCCCTGCCGATTGGCGGCGAGGGTCGCACCATCGGGACGAGCCCGATCAGCGTCGGACCGCGCTCGACACTCGTCACCGTCACCTACCCGGAGCGTGAAGCGGTCGAAGCCGTGTACGTCTTCGCACACGAAGTCGTCGGCGCCCTGATGAACACGGTGATCACCGACAACACGACCCCGGCGCAGAAGCGCGAGGGACTCGACCAGCGGTACGGGAGCGACGGCCTCGTCATCGGAGGCGCCCTGCTCATTCAGCGCCTGGCCCCCGAGCTGGCCGACGGCTACGCGCGCTACTACCTCAGGATCGCGAACGTGGCGCCCGGCAATGATCCGCAGGCGGCGCTCCGCAACGCCTTCCCCCTGCCGGAGAACTTCCGCGCGGCATTCCTCCGCCAGCTGGATATCGTGCTCGGCGGCATCTGATCGGCATGGCCGAGGAGCGCTCGAATCTTCCCGCGCGGCTGACACTCGATCGAGCAGCGCTCGACCGGGTGCTCGGCCGCGCGGCCGAGCTGGCAGTCTCCTCGCCCGACGCGCTCGAGTCACTCACGGAAGAGCGGGTCATCGAGATCGGGAAGGAAGTCGGGATCTCCGAGCCGCACCTCAGGCAGGCACTCGCTGAGGAGCGCACGCGGCTCGTCGTGCCGGAGGAGCCGGGTATCGTCGCGCAGTATTTCGGGCCCGGCACGGCCTCGGCGTCCCGCACGGTGCGCGGCAAGCCCGACGCGGTGCTCGCCGCACTCGACAAGTGGATGCTCAACGAGGAGTGTCTCCAGGTGAAGCGCCGCTTTCCCGATCGCATCACCTGGGAAGCGCGTCGTGATCTCGTCGGCAACATCAAGCGTGGGTTCAACCTCGGCGGGCGGGGGTACGCGTTGAGCCGGGCCGCGGAAGTCGGTGCGACGGTCGTGCCGGTTGACGCCGAGCGCACGCTGGTTCGACTCGACGCGGATCTCGAGCCGCCTCGCCGCAGCACCGTGATCGGCGCGACGCTCGTCGGCGCCGGGAGCCTCGCGGGTGGAGGGATCATCGCCTCGGTGATCCTCGTGCTCAACTTCCCGCTCGCGATCGCCGCCCTCGGCGGGGGCGCGATCGCACTGACTGGCATGGCCGGAACCGCGGCAGTCGCGAAGGCGCACCGCAAGCTCGTCGCCCGCGCCCAGCTCGCACTCGACCAGGTGCTCGACCAGGTCGAGCACGGGGTCGCGCCGAAGCCTCGTCTTTTCGACCAGCTGCAGTCGGCGATCAAGGTCATCCGCTAGCTTTCG
>JANPKQ010000379.1:0-3651 GCA_031426115.1 Gemmatimonadaceae bacterium
GGCGGGGCGCGGTGGTGGCGGCAGTGCCGAGCGCCGTTCCCGGCGGTCCTCCGGGAGCGCCGGCAGGTGCACCGGCCGGCCGCGGCGGTGGCGGCGTCCCCGGTGCGACGACGGCCGGCGCATCCGGCGGTCCAGCGGCGCCGGGCCAGGGCCGCGGCGGCGCCGGCGGCGCAGCGCCGCCGGGCTTCGATCCCGCTCGTGCTCGCGGCGTCCTCGAGCTCGTCGCTGAAAAAGCGGGCTGGGCCCGTCGCACGGCGCTTCCGCGCGGAACGGGGATGGGCATCGCGTTCCACTACAGCCACCGCGGCTACTTCGCCGAGATCGTCCAGGCGACGGTGAGCCGCGAGGGCGTGCTGAAAGTGGACAAGGTCTGGGCGGCAGGGGACGTCGGCAACCAGGTCATCAATCCGCTCAACGCCGAGAACAACGTCCAGGGCGGAATCCTCGATGGCATCTCCGAAGCGCTTGGCCAGGAGATCATCATCGACAAGGGCCGCGCGGTGCAGACGAACTTCAACAACTTCCCGCTGATCCGGCTCCGGCAGTCGCCGCCGGTGGAAGTGCATTTCCGGATGACGGAGTTCCCGCCCACGGGGCTCGGCGAGCCGATGCTGCCGCCTGTGATCCCCGCGTTGTGCAACGCCATCTTCGCGGCGACCGGAAAGCGGATCCGCTCGCTTCCGCTGTCGAAGCACGATCTGAAGTGGACCTGAGCGCAGCCGCGGACATGTGAGTCACCGGGCCGACACGGGAGGGATGCGACGGATTCTCGTGATCGGCTCGGGTGGTGCAGGAAAGAGCACGCTCGCGCTGCGGATCGGCCAGTGTCTTGGCGTGCCGGTGATTCATCTAGATGCGCTGTACTGGCGCGCGGGGTGGACGACGGTGCCGAAGGACGAATGGACCCGCGAGGTCATCCGGCTGGTCGCCGCGGATGCATGGGTGATGGACGGCAACTACAGCGGTACGTTCGACGTGCGCGTTCCTGCCGCGGATACGATCATCTTCCTTGATCTGCCGCGGCTGGTCTGTCTCTGGCGGATCGTGAAGCGCCGCATCCGCTTCCATGGGCGCTCGAGACCGGACATGAGTGCCGGATGTCCCGAGCAGATCAACCTGGAATTTCTCGATTGGGTCTGGAAATATCGCCGCACGCATCGGCCACGCGTGCTCGACCTTCTTCGTTCTGTGGCCGCGGAGAAGCGTGTCATCGTCCTCGAGTCGAGACGCGACGTTGAGCGGTTCATGGTGAACCTGGCCGCAGACGGGAGGAATCCGGGAGTCGGGGTCACGGGTTGAGACGGAGGGCTGCCGCGGATTTCGCTCGACGGACGCGACAGCTACAACTGCAACTGCATTATTGGCCGCGGACGAACGCGGACTTACGCGGACAACGGCAACGACCAAAGCCCAAAGCCCAAAGCCCAACGATCAACAGCTGCCGCGGATGACGCGGAAAGGACGCAGATACGGCAACGGCAATTTCGTTATGGTTTCCGCCGCTGAGGATTATGCCGCGCGTCCACGGGAAATGGTGTTGCAGTTCTTCATGTCCTTCGTTCCCTTCATGCTCTTCCTGTTGAGGCTTCTGGAAAGCCGGATCCCGGTCGGGGTCGTGAAAAGGAATCGTCGATGACCCGCATGCCGTTCGTCGGAGCGCTCTACGGTACGTGCGCCTTCGTGCTCGCGATGTGCGCCGGCGACAACGCCCGGCGCGAGGACTTCTTCTTCGTGCAGCTCAGCGATCCGCAGTTCGGCATGTACACCGCGGATTCCAGCTTCGAACAGGAAACTGCGAATCTGGAGCTCGCGGTCGCGACCGTGAACCGGCTGCGTCCCACGTTCGTCATCGTCACCGGCGATCTCGTCAACGAGGCGGGCAATCGGGACGAGATCGCCGAGTACCTGCGTGTGACCGCAAAGCTCGACCGATCGATTCCCCTGCACAACGTGCCGGGGAATCACGACGTCGGGAACGAGCCGACGCCGCAGACGATCGAGGCGTATCGGAAGCGGTTCGGTCCCGACCACTACGCGTTCCGCTCGGGCGATCTCGCTGGCATCGTGCTGAACTCGAGCCTCATCGTCGCACCGGGGAAGGCGCGCGCGCTGTACGAGGAACAGGAGGCGTGGCTGCGCCGCGAGCTCGAGAGAGCGCGGCGCGACCGCGTGCGCCACGTCATCATCTTTCAGCATCACCCCTGGTACATCGATGCGGCGGACGAGGCGGACGACTATTCGAACGTGCCGCGGGCGCAGCGCGCTCGATACCTCGCTCTCTTCCGGGAGTTCGGCGTCCGCACGCTCATCTCCGGGCACTACCATCGCAACACCGTCGCGCGCGATGCGAGCTTCCAGATGGTGGCGGGCGGGCCGGTCGGCCAGCCGCGGGATGATGGGCGGTCAGGTCTCGCCATCGTGAACGTGAGCAAGGCGGGCATCGGCCATGTGTTTCACGACTTCGGCAACCTCCCGAATCGCGTCGTCATTCCGTAACAGCCGGGGCCAGCGGCGCGTCTTCCCATCGACTCTGCAGCGATTTCCCCACCGCCCGCGTAGGGAAACACGGCAGAGTCGTCATCATCGCTCTTGCAAAATCGATCTCGCCCTGCCTATGTTGCCGCACCGGTACACCCCGCTGTACGCTGGCGAGCCCCGCTCGACACCGGTCCCACCCGAGGCCCCCCAATGAAGAGAAGTCACCGCGTGCTGCTGGCCCTCGTGGCCGCCACCACACTCGCGGCTTGCAGTGTAGACCCGATGGCCCCCGCCGCGCCGAGCGCGCGACCGTCGCTCTTCACCACCGGCGCGACGGAAGCGTCGGCAAGTCTCTCGGCGACCCAAGTCTCGCCCTCATGCGTTCCCGGCGAGCCGCAGGTCGAGGGGAGCAGCACGTACATCGTGGCGTACACCGACCTTCCGAAGTGCGGCGCGTCCCCGGCCGACACGGCGATCGCGGTCCCCGTGGCGAACCCCGACACGCTGTCGCTGAAGCTTTCCTTCGAGTGAGCTGACGCCGGGTTTCCGGCGCCTTCCGCGAGCGCGATCCGGCTGAAGAGCTGGGTGGCGCTCGTTGTGCGAGGGACCCCTCGTCCGGGCTAGAGCACGCGCCCGACAAGGTGGAGGAGCAGACCGACGAGCGCGCCCATGATCGTGCCGTTGATGCGGATGAACTGGAGGTCCCGTCCGACCGCGAGCTCGATCTTGCGCGACGTGTCCTCGGGATCCCAGCCGCGTACCGTGTCCGCGATGAACTGGCCGACCTCCGTGCGGTACTGCTCGACGACGTAGAGCGTCGCATCGAGGATCCAGCCGTCCACCTTCTCGAGGAGCTCCGGATCCTCGAGCATCGTGGCACCGAGCGAGACGATGCCCCGCTCGACGGGACGGACCTCCTCGTCCAGTGGGCGCTCGCTGTACTGCACGATCGCTTCCTTCGCATCGCTCCACACGGCGGCGGAGAACTGGCGTACGCTCGGGTGAGCGAGCAGCTCCTCCTTCAGCTCCTCGCCCTTGGCGATCACTTCCGGGGACGTCTTCAAGCGTTCGACGAAGCGATCGACGGCGGCGTCGAATCGGGCGCGCAGCGGGTGATTCGGGTCGGTGGTCACCGCATGCAGGAGGTTCTCGATCGCCGTGACGATCTTGTCG
>JANPKQ010000380.1:0-2417 GCA_031426115.1 Gemmatimonadaceae bacterium
GGCACCGACTCACCGTCCTCGCGCTGCGGCAGCACGAATGCGCTGTCATCGGGCGCGATCGGAGATCCCGCGCCGATTGGCTCGTCCATCATCAGGTCGCCTCCGCCAGCCTCCACGGCCGTCTCGAAGCGCTCCACCGCCTCGAGCAGGCCCAGCAGTTCCTGGCCAGTCTCACGCCCGTTGAGCCGAACCCCGCGACGGCGCAGCCGCACCGCAATCTCCTCCTCGGCCCGCCGCCGCTCGGCGCTGCCCGCATCGACCCCTGTGGCGGTGCGGGTCTCGTCGGCATTCTGCATTCCTTCGCTTCCGCTCATGGTCACTCCGTGGCTATGGGGCTTGTTCGCGCACGAAGCGCGCCTGTACGCAACCTGCTTCCGGCGAGTCCAACGGGCAACCTCGCGCAGGTTCACGAGGTCTGTCGCGATGGCCAGTTCCGGGTCATAATGAACGAAGGCCTGCCGCTTTCACGCACCAGTTGAAACCCGGCGTTTCAGCCCGGCGTCTGGGCATGCACCTGTTGCAGCGCGAAGGAGTCGCTCAGTCACTCGCCTCCATCGCGTCCGGCGCCGCTCGGTAGCGTGAACCAGGAGTCGCACATGCCGCCAGACCAGTTGTTCACTGTGGTGCAGCGCGCCCTCGCGGGCCAATACTCGCTCGAGCGGGAGATCGGCCGCGGCGGGATGGGCGTCGTCTTCCTGGCACGAGAGGTCGAGCTCGCGCGACTGGTCGCGGTCAAGCTGCTGCCGCCGGAGCTCGCCGCCGATCCGGCGATTCGTGCGGGGTTCCTCGGTGAAGCGCGCACTGCCGCCGGTCTCTCCCACCCGCACATCGTCCCGATCCACCGCGTCGCCGAAGCGGGCGACATTGTCTACTTCTCGATGATGTTCGTCGAGGGCGAGACGCTCGGCGAACGACTGCGCGCGCGCGGTCCGCTCTCGGCATCGGCTGCGACCCGGATGCTCCGCGAGGTCGGCATGGCGCTTGGCTACGCCCATGGGCGCGGGATCGTGCACCGCGACATCAAGCCGGACAACATCCTGCTGGACCGGGAATCGGGCCGCGCGCTGGTCACGGACTTTGGCATCGCGGGCACCGCCGACGAGGAAACGAAAGCCGACGGCGGAATCACCGGCACCATTCACTTCATGAGCCCGGAGCAGGCTGCCGGACTGCCGCTCGACGGACGAAGCGACCTCTACTCACTCGGCGTTCTTGCCCATATCACGCTGAGCGGGCGACTGCCATCGCGCGCAGCGCCTGCGGTTGCCGAGCGCGAGGCGCCTGTGGGCTCGCTGGCGATCGCGTCGCCATCGACGCCGCGGCATCTGGTTGCCGCGGTCGATCGCGCCCTCGCGCTCGATCCTGACGCGCGCTTCGCGACCGCCGAAGCGTTCACTGCGGCGCTCGAGGTTGTCGCCGTCGCGGGACCCGCGCTGCCGAGTCCCATCCGCGCCTGGCTTGGGGCGCGCGATCCGTGGACCGCAGCCTACGCGATCTGGAGCGCCGGCTGGCTGCTCTCGGTGACGCGCGGGCCCAGCCATTCGGTATATCTCGCCTTTGCGCTCATCGCGGCGGTCGTGCCGGCGATACCGGCGATCGTGTTCGAGCTGCGAAACGCGCGCCGACTCCTGGACTCCGGATACTCGCTGGACGATGTGGGCGCCGCGCTGCCCGCGTTCGAGGAGGAGCAGCGCGAGGAGCAGCTCGCTCGCACGGGTGGACGTCCTGCGTGGGTGGCACCCGTCGCGCGCACTGCGGCGTGGAGCGCGGTGGGCGCCCTCCTGCTTCTCTTCTGGGACGCGATACCAGTACCGAGTCTCTTCGGGGAGATCGGCATCTTCCTCATCATCCTCAGTGCGGCGGCTTCGTTTCCGCTGCTCACGGCGCTGGGCGTTCCGATTCTCCCGGCCATGGATCGGCCCGGGAAGAAGACGCTCCGACAACGGCTGTGGGAAACGCCGCTCGGCCGTCAGCTCGAGCGCGTGCTCACGCGCGGGCGACGCACACTCGCCCCGGCGAATGCCTTCCGTCCGACGGAGCTCGCGCTCGGCTCCGCAGTGACGGACCTCTGGCGATCACTCCCGACGACCTATCGGGAACAGCTCGCGGATCTGCCCGATGTCGTGCGGCGGCTGGAGCTGCATGCCTCTCACGCTCGTACCGTCCTCGTCCATCTCGATGGCGGCACTGCTGCTACGCCCGACCAGCATGGACTCGGTGCGGTGCGCGACCGGGCCCGGAGCGAGCTCGAATCCACCGTCACCGCGCTGGAGTCGATCCGGCTCGACCTGCTGAGGCTCATCGGCGGCGATACGGACCTGGCCCCGATGACGACGGTCCTTGCCGCTGCGCGGCGCGCAGCCCGCGATGTCGAGCGGCTGGGTGAAGCGAAGCGGGAAGTTGAGCGGATCGTGCGG